>CANQRV010000035.1 GCA_947626355.1 uncultured Muribaculaceae bacterium | reverse complement strand
CAGGGACTTTTGCAAATTTAATACGCTGATATTCAGGTGTTTAATAACACATTTTCAAATTTTGTCATCTACTAAAATCTCGGATATTTTTTGTATCTTCACAATGAATTTTTTTAGATTTACCCCCGAAACAGCCCGTGATGGGTCAATCGGGGGTGCTTTGTAAAGTTACAAAATATCTATGACATTGGCAAACAATTAGTTGTATATTTTCTGAATATCCCTACTTTAAAGGCTGATGCCTCATGGTCGTTGATGAATCTGACGGTGCAGGTCCCCCTGATGACGGAATCGGATGGACAGGTGAGCCTGAGCTCCATTTCTGCGGGAGGCACTTCCGACAGCGTTCTTTCCCATGGACGCTTCATGGCAAGAGGATTGTATTCTTCCCCTCTGTTGATGAACATCGCCGGCAGGCTTTTGAACGCCGATGGCAGCTCCTCTTCCTCGCAGACGGTCATCACGTCGCGGGTGTGGTATGACACCCCTACGAAATTCTCCGGATAATCATCATACATCTGTTCAAGTATGACGTATCCTGACGGACACCATCCACACCACAGCCCGGTGTATTCCTCCACGAGAGGACGACTGACCGGCATAAACGGAACCAGATCCAGACGTGCCTCCGATTGCCGGGCAAGGTCCCGGTTGATGACGCCATTGACCTTGGTGATCTCCATCGTCAGCTCATGCCATCCCGACAGATCCATCCCGGCGATTTCAGGCCGGAATTCCACCGGATAACCGAAACACGGCGCCAATGGCTCCTCAAACACATGGCGACCTGTTCGTTCCGTCCCCCCGACGGTATAGATATACTCCGCCTCTTTCAAGGGGAGGGTTCCGTTATTTGATATCACAGCGCGTATGCTGCCGTCACAGCCGGTCACGTTCCACAGCTTCTGCGGCAGTGCCAGAGAGGCCGCGTTGTCATGGAATTCACCTGTGAATGTCACCCTGAGCTTGCTGGCCAACCCTTTCTCGGTTCCCAGATTATTCCATTTCACCAGGCTTTTCGAAGCATGCATCCACCATCCGTCTTCAATACACTGCTCAGCTACTGACCCGACGGCCACTATAGGAAGGGGATTGTTGTCGGATGATGCCTCGCAACTGAAACTGTAGCCTACATATACCCCTTCGGCGGGCATGGCTATCGGCTCGGTAAATACCGCCACGAGTGAGTCTCCATCCATAGTCGCGGCGACACTCGTAATATCCGGCATATTGACTTTTTTCCCTTCATTGTCCTTCTCCAGGATGAGCTCGCTTGAAATCCATGCGGATGCGGAGTTGGGCACGACATATTCATGTGGTATGGAGACCCCGATGCTTTTTATGAGGCTGCCGGTCAGGGAGGGATTCTTGATTCTTACGGCGACATCGTATGTCTCCGCCCTCTTATATCCGAACCATTCGTTATCCGGCGGATATGAATATGAGAAGTCGATGCTTTCCACGGCATAGGAAGCTGTGGAAAGCATCGTCAGAAAGGTCAGGAATGCAGTTCTTACATTCATGTTGGGTCTTATTTGTTGATTATCTTCAACGACTCTACTGTGCCGTCATCATATTCCACCGTCTTGATCAGCAGCCCTTTCGTATCCGGTGTGACCTGTGTGCCGGCTATGTTGAAGAAGGTGGTTCTCTTGATATTGCCTGTTGTAGCTGTCTCTTTGATTCCCGAAGTGATTTCTCCGGTCTCCACATTGTAGTTGATGATGTTGGAGGCATAGGTCTCTCCGCCTTCTTTATTGACCAGCTGCACGCCTATAAGGTCGAAGCCGGTGCATTCAGGATAGATCGAGTGCTCGGTATTGTATTTGCCGAATGTCATCACGGCTCCCGGCACCTGCATGAGGTAGGGAATCTCGGTCATCGGTTCGGGAATGTCGAAACTCTCGCTGGGCTCGAATGTGAATGGCTCGTTGTCAAGATAGATGATATAATAGAGGTTGTCCTGGTTCAGGATGTTGCCGTCGATTCCGATGTTGGGCAATACCACACTGAGATAGCAGAAACCCGAGTCCTCGTAGTAGTCGGCGAAATACTTGATTATGGGGTCGGCCGGCTGCTTGCTGCCGTTCTCGGAGGGAAGCTTCACCACGGGAGCTATATAGCTCGAGAGATAAGACACTTCCTCGGTCGACATGTTGGTGACGAACCATGCATCGGACATCGCCTTCATCTCTGTGCTTTCGTAAGGAAACATGAACATGAAGTCGTCGGTGAGTTCCAGCGTGTTGACATTGGCACCGTAGAACCAGCAGATTTTGTTGTCATAGAGGCCCAGATACTGCTTTGATTTCAATACGAGGTCCATGCCGTAGCGTGTGCCCTTTACGGTCGCTCCCGGAATCTCCGGCTCGAAGCCTCGGAGATAGACGTCGTCGCCGGAGAAACCGACTTCAACGGGAGTGCCCACATTCTGGCTGATCATGACCCAGTTCTGGATCTCGGCGCCGTCGGGAATCACGACGGGCTGCAGGTCGAGCGGCTGGAGCACGTCGGTCAGCACCCCGCGGCCTCCCCAGTAGCCGTCGGGCGACTGCATGCAGTAGAGTTCGGAGGGTCTGTCGGTGGTGCCTTCGAAGAAGTCACCCACCGGCAGGTCGAGCGATAGCGTGCCGTCGTCCGCTATCTGATATATCAATTGGCATCCCTCCTTTGCGATATAGCGTTCATCTGGATTATTGCTTCTTTCAAACAGCATGGCGCTGAAATCGCGATAATAGATCTCGCCGTTGTCGTCTTCCTGCTCCTCGCGCATGATGATCTGCGGGAGGTCGGCTATCAGCCTGTCTCCCTCCCGCCGGAGGCGCAGATATGTTTTCGTGTCGTCGGTGGGCTGCGGGTTGTAGATATACCAGTAGCCATCCGTGCCCTCGATCACGCGTGTGATTCTCTCACCCTCTTCGGTGAGAAACTCGTCAGGGTTCTCCCAGTTGAAATGGCCCCAGACATAGTTGCGCTGGTATTCCTTTACAGTCCCCTCTGGCTGCTCGCTGATCGGTCCGCCGTCTGCGGCTAAAGCCGGGATGATGCAGCCGAGTGCCAGCCCACATGATAGTAAAATTCCTTTTGTCATACTCGTTGCTTTTTAGGTTGACTTTTCCGCAAATTTATGGATTAATCGTAAAATATCGCGAAAAATATGGTCTACAAATATATCTACAAAATGTGTCATCGTTGGTAATCAGCAATATAGTGTAAACGGCAGTGGCGGTATCCCTATATTCTGATGTAGGGCGGCATCATGGCGCAGCCGTCTTGTCAGGCATGTCGTGACGGGGTGCATGACAGTTTATGACAGACTGACCCGCACGGCAGCTGATTCTTCCCATAGGTCTCTCACGATCCTCATGATATGTCTGTGCTTATTTGCAATTGAGGGATAGAAACGTTAACTTTGTGGAAAATACCGGATTTGACATGGAAAAGACCCCGTTCGTTACCCCATAGGCAACAGAGCTTCGAATCGCTCCGCAGCCTCGGATATATTTATGTAGACAAGACAGAGCTCATCCACAATCTCGTCACCACAAGCAAGTGTGTCTTCCTGTCTCGGCCGCGGCGCTTCGGCAAGAGCCTGCTGCTGTCCACAATCCAGGCCTATTTCGAGGGGAGGAGGGAGCTCTTCAAAGGGCTCGCCATGGAGAGGCTGGAGACGGAATGGCCGGTGCATCCTGTGCTGAAGCTCAGCCTCGCCACCTATCGCGCCGACAACGGGGGCAACCTCGAGGATATACTCGATGTCCAGTTCCGCTACTGGGAAAGACAATACGGCATCACGGCCGGAAACAGTGACCCGTCATCCCGTTTCAGAGACATCATCATGGCTGCCCATGACTCCACAGGGCAAACTGTCGTGGTCCTCGTAGACGAGTATGACCATCCTCTGGTCGAGACGATGCATGATGAGGAAAGACGCGAGGCCCACCGGCTGCTGCTGAAGTCAGTCTACGTCAACATCAAGGACCTCGACCGCTATATACGCTTCACGATGCTGACGGGCGTGAGCCGCTTCAGCAAGATGACCATATTCAGCGGGCTCAACAACCTCAAGGATATCTCGCTCAACAGGAATTACGCCGCGATATGCGGCATCACGGACAGTGAGCTGCTGGAGAATTTCCAGCAGGGGATAGAGAGGCTCGCCGATGAATACGACACGGACTATGACGGTGCTGTCGCCCTGCTCAAGACCAACTACGACGGCTACCATTTCGCGAGGAGAAGTTCCGACATCTACAATCCCTTCAGCCTGCTGTATGCCTTTGACGACGGTGAGTTCGGCTCTTACTGGTTTCAGAGCGGCACGCCGGAATCCCTCGTGCGCCAGATCCGGAATGGAGGGAATTTCCTTCCGGAGATGTTTGACGAGACGGTGGAGGAGAGCATCATCTCAAACATAGACATGTCGCAGTCCACTCCCATAGCGCTGCTCTACCAGACCGGATACCTCACAATCAAGGAATTCGAGCAGCCGAATCTGTTCCGTCTCGGCATCCCTAACCTGGAGGTGCGCCAGGGCCTTTTCAACAGTCTCGCCAGGTATTATCTCAACGAGAATCCCATCGCTATCTCCAGAAACGTCCGGGAGGTCAGGAAGCTGCTGGAGGAGCGGAGGATCGACGAGGCGATGGAGCGCCTGCGGACGTTCATGGCCGGCATTCCCTACGAGTTCGCCGAGAACGCCGTGGAGCTGCATTACGAGAACAACCTCTTCATCATCTTCGTGCTGGTGGGCGTCGACGCCCGTCCGGAATGGCACACCTCGCAGGGGCGCATCGACCTGCTGCTGAGGATGCGCAACTACATCTACGTCATCGAGCTGAAGCGCGACGGCACTCCGGAGGAGGCGCTGGAGCAGATTAGGGAGAAGGACTACTCCCGCCAGTTCATGGGCGACCCTCGCCCGGTGGTGGAGCTGGGTGTCACCTTCTCCACCAAGACCCGCAACATCACCGCCTGGAAAGTCAGGGAATGATTTTTAAGTCGCAGACCGATTCCATCGACCGGTTAAGACATGACAATATCCAGACGAGGCCGACCTTGTGAAGGCCGGCCTCGTTGAATTACTGCTGTCTGGATCCTGTCGCGTTCAGATGGCAAGCTTGTGGGTGGATGATGTGCCGTCGGCGGTCGTCACGCGCACGATCGCGATGCCCCGGTAGCCGTTGACATCGAGGGTGGTGCCGTTGCCTTTGGCGACCAGCTTGCCGTCGGGAGCGTAGAGCTCCATGCCGGTGATGCCCTCTCCGGCCGCGGTTACGGTGCCGTTGGCGGTCCATACCCTGACGCCGTCTATGGAGGGAGACGTCACGCCTACATTGGCGTCGATGCGGAAGGCGGGGGATATGCGCTGCACCATCTCGTTGCCGGCCTTGTCGGTGAGGGTGAAGCGGAGGTCATACCAGCCGTTTTCCGAAGGCTCCGTCACATTGGCGAGCGAGCCGCGGTAGAAGTACCCGAAGCCGGGCATGTAGTAGTTCTCCGGAATCTCCTCCACTTCGAGCTTAGTGAAGCTGCCGGTGCCGTAAGGCGCGCACTCCACCGTGATTTCAGCCTCGGAACAGGTATAGTAGAATTTCTCCCCGGTGTTTACCCAGTTGAAATCACCTGCGGAGAATTCGATAATGCCATCCTCCGCCTTGTCAAAACGGTCGGTAATCGCTCCGGCTGTATTCTTGAAGATCAGCATCTGCGGAGTCGGAGTGCATTTGTCGTCATTGCGCTCATCAACCTTGATGGAAGTGATGTTGAATCCGGGAATGGTCTCATCGACCAGGACATTGCGGTTGGTGAAGGTAGCCTGCAATATCCCCTTTTCATGCCCATCGGTAGAGTTTTCGTAGCACCAATCTTCAAGTATTGCTCCATCGTTATTCTCAAAAACAGTTTTCCCATCAAGTTTTACCTCTATATTGAGGCACCACTGGTCGCAGTTGCGCACCTCTCCATATCTGCCGATATATGCCTGGGGTTCAAATCCAAATAACAATGCGTCTCCCAAAGTATTGACTTGGGCCATGGTCACAAGTATTGGCGATGAATTGCCGATATGCTGTTGTATTTGGTCGGAGAAATATCCGTATGCTGGTACGCCAGGATATTCCACAATCGGTCCTGATTCGGGGCATTGGTAGGCGAAGTAATCACATTGAGAGTGATTCTGATTGATATATTCCCACCCAGAATTAGAATAAAGAGCAGGCAGGCCTGCAATCTTGGCTCTATCAAGTCTGGAGCGTTCAACTATTTCCCCATCTGGCCTCTCAACTTCCCATGTGATGGTTCTTTCGGTCTGAATATTGGTGATTAATATCGGTGCTTTCAGATTTATGTTTTTGCTCGTAGGTTGTTGTGTCCAATAAACATCCGGCGTAGCACTTTTTGTATATTTCCCACCACCACCTATTTGAACGTCATCAAACCATAAAAGTCCTTGAATGCATGCATGGCTTTCGGGTTCTCCATATTCATAATACAGAGGTGTATTGCTGAATTCAGGCACATCATACTCGACAAAGTCCTGAATATAATTGTTTATTGTCTTGCTTCCAGCTCCCGCCATGTCAGTAGTGGTGATTTGTATCTCTCCATTATTGTCTTCTATGACATATTGGAATACAAAATGGTATTTATCTGAAAGCTTGTTTGTTAGGAAGACTGTTTCATGTCCATCAGGTGTATAATCCGCCATAGCCATTCCAGTCTGTATTACATCGCATCCTTCACGAAAAACGCAATAGCTAAGATATAAGAAAGTGGCAGTGGCATTTGTATTGTCGAATTCTTCCCAAGGTTCGTGGTCTATCTCGACTAGTATTGGTAAAAGAGCTTCTCGCCCATCTCTGAGTAGAGGCTTAAGTACAGTTTTCTCCGTGAGTTCATCGTGGGAAAAGTTGACCTCAGTATCGCTACTCACAACAACATCTTCATGCACTATATTAGCGAATCCATTCATGCCTTCAGTATAACTCCAATATTGAGCTGAGATGTCGTAAGTTCCTGTTGGCACTTTGAAGTAGTATATTTCAGTCTCTCCACTTTCATCCCATATTGAGTATTGGGATTCTAAAAAGAAATCCTCGTTGTAGATTGCGAAATATGGCTGATACTCTTCAGGAAAAACGCATTTCACTGTATAGAGTGTTTCGTTTTCTTTTTGCATTGCCGTTGCTCCGTTGCCGCGTTTTACGTCCCCCCGCATTTTCTTGCGCAAGGCTTCGCGCTCTTTCGGATCGGTGATGTCGTCGGTGGAGAAGTGGAAGTTCTTCATATTCGACGGGTCGATCACCATGTCTTTCTTCAGCCAGTCGTATTGACTGGCGTATGCTCGCTTGGATTTGTCGGGTGGTGCTCCGGCTGTCGCCGAGAGGGCGAGCAGCAGCAGAATGGAGCACACGATGTAGTTGAGTCTTGTCATAACATCTGGTTTTAGGGTTGAAAATCGGTGGCAAAATTACAGGCTTTGGCGATGTGGTGCAACTTTTTGCCCTCTACTGGGACTCTACTGGGGTGGAAGATGCGGCGCAAACGGTTTATTTTGCTTAAATTTGCAACCGATAAGCTCACATTCATGATGCGTACGTTTATATTCGGCATACTTCTCCTTATGGCTGTCGCAATCCCTTTCACGGGTTGTGACCGGCAGCGGCGTCTGTCTCCACAGCGGTGGGTCGCCGCCGGCGGCGAGTTCGATTCTCTTACTTTGAAGCTCGAATGGCAGTTCAATGATTTCGCACCATTCGATTCCATACGGATGTCGATTGAAAATATGGAAAGACTTGCCGGCTCTGATAAGGATTCATCTTTGAAACGACTTAAAAAAGAAAGAGCATTATATTGGAAAGCAAGATACTTATGGAGGCTTGAATATACCGACTCTTCTTTGCAATTAGCAAGAAAAGCGTTATCCTTGAATGACTCTATAAAGCATAAATATGATAGGATGCGAATCAACTCACTTATATATTCCCAGTGTGATTCGGTTGATGGAGCGGCTTTATTCAGACATTTTGAGGAAAGCATTGAATATGCAAAAACAATCGATGACAAAGCTTATGAAGCAATCTCTGCAATCAATATGGGCAATCTCCTCGGGCACATAGGTGAATATGAGAAAGCGATACAGTATTTAAAACATTCTGATTCATTGAACGATTGGCTTGGATATAGGAAATTGACAGTTAAAAATCAAATCAATATTGCAAGTGTGATGCAAGCCATGAATAAAAAGAAAGAGGTTGGGATGATATTGGAATCCTTGATAGGACATCCTTATCTGAAAAATGATACATTTGCAATGAATTTGCTGCCCAGGAATCTATACGACACTTATCGTGACAGCGCACAATACCTTTATAAAGCCTATAATGAGATAAAGGATAACCCAAGATTCCGATTTATCAGAGGTCTGTATCTTTCCTTGCTTGCTAATCATTGTTATCGTGTGGGGGAATTCGACTCTTGTGCCTATTACGCCAACAGATCGTATGAGGATCTGCCATATGTACGGGAATACAGGCATAAGGCTATTATATGGTTTAATATAAGCATGTCCTGGATTGTGAGAAACAAACTCGACAGCGCTCTGAAATGCCGGATCAGATACGAGGTCTATATGGATTCTGCCCGGATGCAGCGGCGCGCGTCGGAGGTGCTGCGTCTCAGCGCGCTGCATGAGCTCGGGGCGAGGGAGGAGGCCTACAAGGCTTCGCTCTTCAGGCGCAATATGGTGATTGTTCTTGTCGTGGTGGTGTTGGTTTCCGGCGGTCTCCTCCTCGCCATGTGGCAGAACAGGCGGCATCTGCGGCAGAAAATGAAGGCCATGCAGAGCGAGCTGGAGCTGGAGAAGGCGAAAAGGAAGATGGCAGCCACAGCCCTTACCATCGAGGAGAAGGACAAGGTGCTCGGCACGCTGAAGACGGAGCTCTCGGAGATGCGCCACGAGGGAGACATCAAGGAGGGGGATGCCCGACGGCTCGAGTCCACCATCAAGAGCCATCTCCTTGAGCACGACAATGACGAGGCATTCCAGAATATGTTTGATGTCGTCAATCCCGGCTTCACCGAGCGGCTACGCGCCCGGTGCCCCAACCTCGCCGAGAGCTATGTGAAGCTCGCCTGCTATATCCTCATGGAGCTCGACAACAAGAAGATCGCCTCGCTGATGATGATACGGCTGGAGTCGGTGCATCAGTCGCGATGGCGTCTGCGCCAGCGCCTCAATATCCCGGAGGGAGAGACCCTCGAGTCATTCCTCCGTCGCCTCAACAATCCGCAGAGACAGTAGTATGCCAAGTTCGGAAGTGAAAACGAGCCAAGTTCGGAAGTGTAATCGCGCCAAGTTCGGAAGTGAAAATAGATAATAAGATGGAAGACAAGAAAATAATGCTGCTGGTCGAGTATGGCCGACGCCACTGGACCGTATATGACGATGGCGAGACACAGTGGCAGGCCATATCACTGCCTGCCGCTTTGGGTCCTCTGCCTGTCGATAAGTTCCGGGGATATAGTATAATGGAAATTACGTCTGATCAATTGGTCATAGCGTGTGGGGATGAGATCCATGTACTGACGCCAGGTGAAACTATTGTGATATCCCGTGTGATAGATGGCCGCGAATGGTCCGACGGCTGCATCTACGACGGAAATACATATATATTGAAGATCACCTGGCCATGAAAGCGAGGCCGACCTTGTGAAGGCCGGCCTCGTGGGGCTACTTATGCTGATGCTGTGCAGGCGGCATCAGTTATGGTAGATGGGGTTAGAGAGCGAGCTTGTGGGTGGATGATGTGCCGTCGGCGGTCGTCACGCGCACGATTGCTATGCCGCGGTAGCCGTTGGCGTCGAGGGCGGCGCCGCTGCCCTTGGCGATCAGCTTGCCGTCAGGAGCGTAGAGCTCCATGCCTGTGATGCCTTCGCCGGCCGCGATGATGCTGCCGCCGGCGGTCCATACCCTCAAGCCGTCGACTGAGGGAGAGGTAACGCCTACATTGGCGTCGATGCGGAAGGCAGGGGAGATGCGCTGCACCATCTCGTTGCCGGCCTTGTCGGTGAGGGTGAAGCGGAGGTCATACCAGCCGTTTTCCGAAGGCTCCGTCACATTGGCGAGCGAGCCGCGGTAGAAGTACCCGAAGCCGGGCATGTAGTAGTTCTCCGGAATCTCCTCCACTTCGAGCTTAGTGAAGCTGCCGGTGCCGTAAGGCGCGCACTCCACCGTGATTTCAGCCTCGGAACAGGTATAGTAGAATTTCTCCCCGGTGTTTACCCAGTTGAAATCACCTGCGGAGAATTCGATAATGCCATCCTCCGCCTTGTCAAAACGGTCGGTAATCGCTCCGGCTGTATTCTTGAATATCAGCATCTGCGGAGTCGGCGTACATTTGTCGTCATTGCGCTCATCAACCTTGATGGAAGTGATGTTGAATCCGGGAATGGTCTCGTCGACAAGCACATTTCGGTTGGTGAAGGTAGCTTCCAGAATACCTTTCTGATGGCTATCAGTAGAATTCTCTATACACCAATTTTCCAGATTGCCATCATCGGCACTGTCAAAGGCTTTCTTTCCGTCAATGTTTACGATCGTATGAAGAGTCCATTGGTCACAGTTGCGCACCTCACCGTATCGCCCGATATATGCATTAGGATAAATCAGGAAGATTGTGGCATCATCGTAAGTATTGACTTGGGTCATCAAAGCCAGAATCGGAGAAGAATTGGCGACAGGTTGTGTCATCTGGTCGGCGAAATAGCAGTAGGCCGGCACTCCCGGATATTCCACCATAGGTCCTTCTTCCGGACATTGATAGCCGTAGTTGCCACATGGCGTATGGTTCTGATTGATATATTCCCATCCTTTATCGGTATGAAGAGCGGGAAGGCAGACAATCTCGGCCCGTTGGGTTTGAGAATGTTCAAATACCTCATCCCCAATCACTTCTTCCCATGTGACAGTTCTTTCGGTCTGCACATTATAGACCCTGACGGGTGTTTTCAGGTCGAATCCTTCTATGGGTTGCTGGGTCCAGTAGACTTCCGGTGTTGCCTTCTCTGTGTATAGGACGCCCTCGACATACCGCGCGTCATCAAGCCAGAGCATACCGCAGACGCTTACATGATATTTCGGGTCGCCATATTCGTCATAGAGGGGAGTATGGCTGAACTCGGGTATGTCATATTTTACGAAGTCCTTAATATAATTGTTCACGGTACCGCTTTCTGCACCGGACATATCTGTAGTTGAGAACTGAATGTCACCTTCATTGTCCCTTATCATATACTGGAAGACATAGTGGTATTTGTCGGATAGTTTGTTGGATAGGAAAACCTCTTCCCCACCCTCCTTAGGTGTAAAATCCGCTGCACTTAGGCCAATTGACAGCAATTCACATCCTTCCCGGAAGAAAAGAAAGCCGCGATTTAAGCGAGTCGCCGTGGCGTTGGAGTAGTCGTATTCAAACCAGGGTTCATGGTCAAGGTAAATCCCGACAGGGAGGACAGCCTCCCTACCGTCTCTTAGCAACGGCTTGATCACCGTCTTCTCGGTAAGCTCGTCGGTAAAGAATTCCACCTCCGTGTCGCTCTCCACAACTACATTTTCGTGAACGATATTGCCCAAGCCCTCCATTCCTTCCGTGTCGCTCCAACATTGGGCATATAGGTCGTAGGTTCCGGCAGGCACCTGGAAATAGTAGATTTCGGTCTCTCCGCTGTCATACCATATGCCCGTCTTTGATTCCAAAAAGAACCCCGGATGGTAGATGGCGAAATAGGGCATGACTTGCCCTCTGAAGATGCATTTCACGGTGTAGAGGGGCTCGTTTTCCTTATGCATGGCCGCAACGCTGTTGTCGCGTTTTGCGTTCCCGCGCATTCTCTCGCGCAGGGCCTCACGCTCCTGCGGATCGGTGATGTCGTCGGTCGAGAAGTGGAAGTTCTTCATCTTCGACGGGTCGATCACCATGTCTTTCTTCAGCCAGTCGCCTTGCGGGGCGAACGCCTTGGCATGTTTTTTCTGTGGCGCTCCGGCCGTCGCCGTAAAGGCGATGAGCAGCAGAATGGAGCACACGATGTAGTTGAGTCGTGTCATAACATCTGGTTTTAGGGTTAAAAATTCGGTGGCAAATTTATTGCCTTTTGCTATTGTTCTGCAACTTCCTGCCGTCTACTGAGTGTCTACTGGCGGTAAATATACGGCGAATCGGTTTATTTTGCTTAATTTTGCATCCGATAAGTCCACATTCATGATGCGTACGTTTATATTCGGCATACTTCTTGTGATGGCTGTCGCGATTCCGTTTTCGGGTTGCGACAGGCAGCGGCGTCTCTCTCCGGAGCGTTGGGTTGCTGTCGGCGGTGAATTCGATTCCCTCACCTTGAGACTCGAGCGTCAGTTTAACGACTACGCCCCCTATGATTCCATCGTGATGTCGATCGCGGGAATGGAGCGCCTTGCATCGGCAGAGCGCGACTCTGTCCTGAGGAGACTCATGACGGAGCGATTCCTTTATTGGAAGGCCCGATACCTGTCGAGACTCGAATACACGGACTCCTCGCTGACACTGGCACGGGAGGCCTTGGCTCTCAACGACTCCACCAGACATAAATACGACCGTCTGCGTATCCTCTCACTGATCTACATACAGAGCGACACCGTAGACGGCGCCACACAATACCGTCTTTATGAAGAGGGGATGGAATATGCCCGCAAAATGGATGACAGATTTTGCGAGGCCCACTTCGCAACCAATCTCGGCAACCTTCTCGACCTCGTAGGAGCCCATGAGCAGGCCCTGCACTATTTCCGGTTGTCTGATTCGCTCAACGAGGCAGTGGGCTACTGGAAGCTACCGGTGAAAAACCGTATCAACATGGCATGTGTGCTGGAGGGCATGGGGCAGAAGGAGAGGTCTGCCGGGATCCTGAGATCACTGATCAGGAATCCAGCGCTGAGAGGCGACACTTTAGTGATGAACGTGCTTTTCAACAACCTTTACCTTATCGATGGCAACAGTGTTAAATACCTTCATCAGGCCTATGACGAGATAAAGGATAACCCCAGATTCCGGTTTCTAAGAGGACTCTATCTCGCCCAGCTCGCCAACCACTGCTATCGCACCGCGAAGTATGATTCCTGCGTATATTATGCGAGAAAATCCTACGAAGCCCTCCCATACGCGCGGGAGTATGGTCATAAGGCAATTATCTGGTTCAACATCAGTCTGGCCTGGATTATAGAAGACAGACTCGACAGCGCCTACGAATGCAGGGTGAGATATGAGATGTATGTGGATTCCGCGCAGATGCAGCGACGGGGCTCGGAAGTATTACGTCTCTCCGCGCTTCATGAGTTAGGCGCAAGGGAAGAGGCGTACAAAGCGTCCACTTTCCGGCGGAATATGGTCACGGCTTTTGTCGCATTGCTGGTAGTGGCGGCAGGTATCGTCGTGGTCTTGTGGCAGAACCGGCGGCATCTGCGTCAGAAGGTCAAGTCGATGCAGAGCGAGCTGGAGCTGGAGAAGGCGAAGAGGAAGATGGCCGCCACGGCCCTCAGCATGGAGGAGAAGGACAAGGTGCTCGGCTCCATCAGGACGGAGCTCTCGGAGATGCGACATGACGGCGACATAAAGGAAGGGGACGCCAGGCGTCTCGAGTCCACCATCCGCAGCCACCTCCTCGAGCACGACAATGACGAGGCTTTCCAGCAGATGTTTGACGTCGTCAATCCCGGATTCACCGAGCGGCTCCGCGCCCGCTGCCCCGACCTCGCCGACAGCTACGTGAAGCTCGCATGCTACATGCTGATGGAGCTCGACAGCAAGAAGATCGCACGGCACATGATGATCAAGCTCGACTCAGTGCGCCAGGCCAAGTGGCGCCTGCGCCAGCGCCTCGACATCCCCGAAGGCCATACCCTCGAGTCATTCCTGCGCCACCTCAACAGCCCCGACTTGTAGAGATATGGATCAGGAGCCGCGAGAGGTTCCGCGGCTCCTGTCTGAAGGTTGCCGGCCGGGCCGGCAATGCGTATGCAGCGGGATTATCTCACGCCTACCTTGCAGACTCCCGAGGTGTTGTCGGGCAGACGCCAGCCCACCACATATATACCGGGACAGAGGGCCGACTGTCGGTCGCAGCGTGAGCCGGAGAGGGAATAGATCTCCAGCACCGCGTCAGGGTCGGATGCGGTTATGTGCCCGTCTCGTGTTGCGAAAACGCGCATGTCGCCGCCCTTCACCTCAGTCACTGCCACCACGCCGGTCTGGGCATATTCATTGAAGCGCATTGCGCCGGCGTTGAGCACGTAATTGTCGGCCAGGTCATCTGCATTTACCTTATGGATGAACGCCACCACCTCGCAGTCGGCGAGCTTCCAGTCATCCCCGGGCCTTATACCGTCGAACGACACGTCGAAACCGCCGTCGGCGTCGATCAGGAGCCTGTCGCCGTTGTCGCCGGCGTTGAAGCAGTGTCTGATCACTCCCCTGTGGCGGAAACGCTCGAGGAGGTCGTCGGGAGCATCTTCCGGTATGTTGTCGAGACCGGCCTGTGAATAGATGCCGGTGGCCGGTATGGCGTCTTCCAGCAGGTAGGCCGTCACATAGAGGTCGTCGCGGTATGAGAGCGCCGCCTTGCTGATGCTGCCGTAGACCCGGCAGGTGGCCATGTCGGGCGTTATCTCCGAGTCTACCAGCACTTTCGCGAGCGCCGGCTGCTGCATGGCCTCCACCATGAGGCTCTCGTAGTGGCCGGTATTGGCCTGGTTCTCGGCCCCTACCACCGGGGTGTCGCGCCCCTCCATCACCCGGCGGTCGTACATGACTGCGGGATTGTATGATCCTCCGTCGCCGAAGAGATAGAGCAGCGCCTCGTCGCAGGGCTTGGTCAGGATATCCTCTACGAATCCGGCGTGATGCGACACATACACATGCGGCAGCCCGTATGCCTCCAGCGCGCTGTCGAGATAATAGAACATGAAGGGGCAGTTGGTGCACCTCAGGCCGGTGAACTCCTCCACGAGCGGCACGCGGTAGAACACATCGGCCGATACATAGAGAGCCACGCGGCACCCCATGCTGTCTTTAGCGTCCTGCCCGTCGATTTCCGTGACCTTCACGTAAAGGTCTTCAGCGGCCCCTTCGGCCGAAGGGGAGCGCAGCCGCGCCGCTACGGCAGCGGAGCCGTAGGGCGCGAGCGGTTGCGGAAACTCCACAGTGCCGCTTCCCGTGAGGTTGCCCTCCGCGTCGTAGCCCGAATATGTCAGGCTACCGACGGGAGCCGCCCCCTGGTTATGTATGTAGAGCGTGCAGTCGAATTCCGAGTCGGGCGCCACAGCCAGCGGCTCTCCGAAAGGCGCCGCGATGGCATGGCCGCTGAAGACGTCGTCGTCGCCGTCGATGATGGCCTCTATCATCAGCGCGCCGCGCGAGCTCTCCTCGCTCCATCCCTTGCGGCCTGGATTGATGTAGCATACGTCACTCACGTGTCCGTCGCCGTATGCCGCGATGGGATACGGTTCCCCTTGCGTCTCGTAGACCTGATAGCCTACGTAGACCGGGGCGTCTCCTATCTCCACGGGCTCGTCGAAATACACCTCGTTCCATCCCGCGACGAAATTCGCCGTCTTGCTCACGGCCTCTCCGTCGAGGGCTCCGGTGTAGGCCTTCACGCAGGAGAAGCCCTTGCTCTTCTGCTTATAGTCGGCGCGGAGGTAGCATCTCACACCCAGAATGCCGCGTCCCTTGAGGGATGCGGCGAGAGGGTCGGTCGCAGGGTCTATGCGTATCGCCGCCTCTATGAAGGCGTTGGCGCCGCTTCCTATCGCGGTCAGCTCCTCCGGCGCGCAGTCTTTCGGGCAGAATCCGTAATAGCCCGGCCCGGCGCCCATGGCGGGCGCGCATAGCGCCCACATGAGCGTCAATGATATCAACAGCCTGTTCATAGGGCCTCTCATCTTATCGCAACCTTGCATGAACCGACTCCATCGGCGCCGGAGATCCTCACGAGGTAGATGCCGCTGTCCAGTCCGCGCCCTGAGACGCGTGTGCCCGCCAGGGTGTAGACCTCGATGCTGTGGCCCGGCGCGGCCTCGATGTCATGGCCGTTGACCGTGAACGTGGCGACTGACTGCCGGATGCCCCCTATGCCGCTTCCCGTCACCGGAGTCTCACATGAGTTTATCACCTGCATGTGGCCGTATCTCTCGCCCGAGCGGTTGAGGAACGCCAGCACACGCATGTCGTCTCTTTTCCATTCGGGCTCCAGCTCACACGTGAATTTCTTCGTGTAGGCGCCGTCGCCGTCAAGCATGTCGCCATACATCTCGGTGAGGCTCAGGCGTATGACGTCATCATGAGTGTAGACCCCCTTGTAGCGGTCGGTCACCTCCGGGTCGTCGGGGAATTCCTGGCTCGTCGATTCTATCCCGTCTTCCACGAGATATACCGTCAGCCGGAGGGGTTCGTCCTCCGGCATTATTCCGGGTTCCACGTAGCCCGTGACCTCGATGCCGCATATGTCGCCCTCCACGTCGGCCTTGGCCTCGATGGTTGCGAAAGTGGGCACGTCGAGCGCCGCAGTGTAGAACGGCTCCACGTAGTCGGGATAGATGAAGTTGTAGGCTACGCTGTAGGTGTTGCTGCGCGACAGAGGATTACGCGGCAGGTAGGAACGGTCGACGGAGAACGCGGGGATGGAGACCCGGCTCTTGTCGCCGTCGGCGAAATCCACCAGAAACCGGATGTCCTCGTTGTCGACGTCGGCGTCAAACTCATGATAGATCATGAACTGGTCGGAACAATGGTGGGCGATCACCGACATGCTTTCCCTCAGCGACTCGATGCCGGGAAGGAATATGTCGTCGGTGTAGACCGGCGAGCGGTAGTCGGATTCGCTGACCCAGCGCTCCACGAGCGGCCTGCGTGTGTAGCGGGCAGCCACTTCGGCCGGCACTCCTATGAGGTCACGCTCCAGCGCCACAGGATTCTCCACATCCTTGCCGTTGACCTTGCTGACCCATATCCGGTGGGTGCCTGTGCCCAAGGCCTGGACGCCGCCCGACACGTCACGCGTCTCGCCTGCGGCGATCGGACTGCTGAAATCAATCGTCTGCGACCATAGTTCCTCTCCCATCGAAGAGGTAAGCTCTATGCTCTGCAGCTCGTTGAAGCCGTCGTTTCTGACCACAAGCCATGCGTCGCCGGGATATTCCATCGGCTGTATCACATTGGTGCGCAGGTCGCTGAGCGCCGCCTTGTCGTTGTAGCCGCTGCCGGAGGCCTCCACGATGCCGAGCACCATCAGCACCATGGAGTTGTCGGTCACGTCGATCCAGTTGATGTTGCCGTCGGGGTCGGTGTCGGCGGTGTTGCCCATGAACTGGCTGCTTTCAGGCAATGTGTAGCCCCATATCCCGGTGCCCAGCCATGAGCCGGGCTCCCATTCCACCTTGCCGCCGATATAGAGGTCGTTGCCGGCAGTGATGGAGTAGGGGGTGTCGAAGTCGATGTCGTTCCATCCGAATCCTACCTGTGCGCTTCCGCTTGCCAGATTCTCACCGTCAAGCTCCTCGCGCACGAAAACCTCCATTTCCGGGGTCTTCTCCTCCTCTCCCATGCTCCAGCCGACACATACGCCCGTAAGCGATGCACCACCGTAGTTGGCGAATTTCGACGCCTCCATGCGTACCACGAAATACAGCGTGCCTCCTTCTTCGGAGGCGTTGTTGAAGCCCGTGTAGGGATACACCGTCTCCTGCGGGTTGACATACCCCACATACATCTGATTCTGAGCCGATGCCTCCGACGCCGGGGTGAGTAAGCCGGCGGAGAGGGCCAGAAGCCCGATCAGTCCTGACGATTTGCAGTTGGAAAATCTATTCATATAATCGGTATTAAGTATTGATGATTTGCAAAATTAGCAATTTATTTCCATAGCGACAAATATTCTGGTGATTATTTACGGGAAAATTCGACATTAGACGGCGAATTTCAAAAATTTTAGATACTTTTGCCGATAATAACCGATGCGCGGCGATTCCGCATCGCGGCTCATAATCATAAACCCGACCCATGGAAACCGATAATACTCTCCTCCGCCTGATCTCCGACGGCGTCGACAAAGCGAAAGAAGGCGCCGCGCGCGGGGTCTACGATGCCGTGCATGCATCCGCATCCTCTATCCCTCCGCGAAGCCATTATGCCTTCGGATGGATCATCTACTACACCCTCCATCAGGCCGCCGCCTCCGATATACAGCTGCGGAAGAAGCTTCTCGCGGAATATCTCGCACTCTCCACGCCGCGTCCCCACAAGCTCCACTCGATGATACTCCTGGAGGCCATGCGTCTCTACGACGATGCCGGAAACGCCGGTTTCAGCGAAGGGCAGCGTCCGCAGCCGCCGGCCTTCTCCATCATGCGATTCTCCGACATGTGGCGGCTCGACAACCTCCGCCCGGGCGACTGGCGCCGCCGGGAGCACGAAGGGAAACGCCTGAGCTCCACCGCCGAGAAGCTCATCACCGTCATCGCAGACGAGGCCGAATCCACCTCCACCCCTCCCTCCGAAGAATTCATGCGGGTGATCGACAAGGCCATGACCGATTTCCCCGACTCCTACAACCTACTCGCCCAGCGTGCAGCGCTTCATATCCTGAAGGCGGAGCTCCCCGACGCCCGGCGTCTCCTCAGGCTCGCCATCCTCCTGGCTCCAGGCAAGTTCCATCTCTGGAGCCGTCTGGCCTCGATCACCCCTCTCGAGGAGAACCCGCGTCTCAGGCTCGCCCTCTACGCCAGGGCGCTGAAGGCGCCGGGACAGCAGCAGTTCAAGGGCCGCATACATCTGCGCCTTGCCGAGGTATGGCTCAGCAAGGGTTGCCTTCCCCAGGCGGCATGGGAGCTCTCGATAGTGGAGACCCTCTACGGCTCCATGGGATGGCATCTGCCCGCACTCCACACCAGGCTGAGAGCCATGGTGCCCGACGACGTGACGCCCGAAAGCCCCGAAGACACTTATCGCCGTGTGATGCCTCTGGCCGACGAGGCCATATATGAGGCGCTGCCCGAGGTGAAGGTAAGGAAGACATTCCACAAGGCGGCCGTGACCACGCAGCCGGGGAGCGTCGCCAGGCCTTCCCCTGTAGCGTGGCGCCTCACCGACGACTCCGGCCACAACTACTGGATACAGCCACGCCGTTTCCGGCTCGCCGACGACCTTCCGCTCGGAGCCGGCCTCGCAATCCGACTCTACAACGGGAAGCCCGTGGCCGCGCGCATTACGGAGCCCGGAAACTGACTCCGAATGGAGGAAAATATGCTTTTGACTATATTATGAGACATTTATTGTGATTTAACCACAAAATTCACTATCTTTGCACAAATCCGACTGATATGCCCAATTACTCTGATTTCGACAACATAGTATCATCGCTTGCCGGGCTGAGCCCGATTAAAAGGAAAGACAGCGGCGTTCTGGACCGCAATCCACGGTTCATGCTGAAAATCGAGGGCCGTAAGCCGGTCGTAGCCGTCTCCCGCGAGGCGGCAGGCGCGACGCTGTCGCCGTCGGAACAGCGCCTCTATCTCGAGCTTAAGCGTCTGTCGAAATCATGGGATCCTTTCGGCATCGCTCCGGAAGGAATAGGCGAGACCCCCGCTGACGGTCATTTGTGGGAGTTCCCTTATCTCTTCATTCTCATGCGCGAGGTTGACGTGAAGGGTCCGAGGGGTAAGCTACTGACGTATATCGACGGCGCCGCATATCTGACCCTCGACATAAACACCGACACCGATGTCACGGCCCTGACGCCGGAGCTTCGCCTTAACTTCGACGACGGCGGGAAGACCACAGACTTCATATTCCTCGACTCCTCACACGTGCTGCACGGCGACACTGTCTATCAGGTGAGGCCGGTAGGAGATAATTTCAGGAGCATACACTCACTGGTGGGTCCGGTGGGGCGCAATCATCTCGGGCAATACCTCACCATCTTCCTGACCTATGTCGACAATGTGACTCCTATGGTCAACGGCATGGCTCCCGCACAATCGTCGGTCGTGGAGCGTCTGGTGCCCACGATTTTCCTGGAGAAGGTGGCCAGCGACAGGGCACTCTACCTGCGTGTGGGCGCATCGCTCGAATCTGCCGACGACGAGCTTCCTCCCGGAGTGGAGCCTACAAGAGTGGCGCATATCGGCGACGACGGCTCCCTCTCGGTCCGCAATGTGGAGGGATGCGACCTCCGGAAACTCGCGGGGCAGCTCGACGACATGATATCCGACAGCGCCCCCGACCGTCAGGCGAAAAAGGAAATCTACAGGGACGGCCGTTTCTATATCATCCCGGAGGCGACGGCTGCCTCTTTCCTGCTCAGGCATCTGGCACAGGTGCTCGAGGAGTTCCGGCTGGTGGGCAGTGAGAAGCTCAAGGAATATAAGGTGGTGGCCATCATGCCGAAGGTCAACCTCAGGTTCTCCTCGGGCATCGATTATCTCGAGGGCGAAGGCGACGTGGAGATCGGCGACGAACACCTCTCCCTCCCGTATTTCCTGGCCCAGTATTCCAGAAAGCGCTACGTGACCCTCAGCGACGGCAATCACGCGATCATCGACGGAGACTATATCCACAGGCTGCAGCGCCTCTTCAGGCGCCGCGACAAGGATGGCCGCATAAGGGTGACGCTTTTCGACGTGCCGGAGGTGGAGAAGTTTCTCCAGGCCAAGATCGCCGGCCCTTTCGCCAGCCGCTCGAGAGAGGTGCTCGAAGGCTTCAACGGGCTTAAAGACAAGCCTAAGGTGTCACACTCGGTCAACGCTGTGCTGCGACCCTATCAGGAGGAAGGCGTGAAATGGATGCGCTATCTCTACGACAATGGCCTCGGCGGATGTCTGGCCGACGACATGGGTCTCGGCAAGACCCTCCAGACCATCGCTCTGCTCTCCACGGTCTATCCCGGCTCCGACCGCCCCTCGCTGATCATCATGCCCCGAAGCCTCCTCTTCAACTGGGAGAAGGAGTTCGACCGCTTTGCCCCGCAGATCACCCATTCCACCTATTATGGCCAGGTGCGCAGCCTCAGGGAGGCCCTGAAGGCACAGGTCGTGATGACGACATACGCCGTGGCGCGCAACGACATCGGGATGCTGAAGAAAATCCAGTTCGACACAATCGTGCTCGACGAGTCGCAGAACATCAAGAACTTCGCGGCACAGACCACCATCGCCGTGCAGACCCTGCAGGCCGACCACCGCTACGCCCTCAGCGGCACGCCGATGGAAAACAACCTCACCGAGCTATACTCCCTCTTCTGCTTCCTCAATCCCCCGATGTTCGGATCGATCGAGGATTTCAACACCGCCTACACATATCCCATACAGCGAAACGGCGACAAGGATGCCTCCGACACCCTGCGGCGAAAGATCTTCCCGTTCATTTTGCGGCGTTTGAAGAAGGACGTGCTTCAGGATCTGCCCGACCGTATCGACCAGACCATCTATGTCGAGATGTCGCCGCAGCAGAAGGCCGTCTACAACGACAGGCGCCTCGGCTTCCGGAGTCAGGTCTCGGATGCCATCGCCAGGGATGGAGTGCATAAATCGCAATTCCTCGTGCTTCAGGTCCTCGGCGAGCTGCGCCGGCTGGCCTCTGTGCCTGAAAGCATGACCGACGGCGCCGTGCCCTCCCCGAAGATCGAGGAGCTCATCCAGTCGGTGGCCTCGTCGGTGAGCAATGGCCATAAGTCGGTGGTGTTCTTCAACTTCCTCGCCGGCCTCGAGCTCGTGATGCAGCGTCTTGAGAAGCTCGGCATCGGGTGTGAGACCATGACGGGCTCCACCTCCGCGGGCACCCGCAAGAAAGTGGTGGAGCGTTTCCAGTCAGACCCCGAATGCAAGGTGCTGCTGATGACCCTCAAGGTCGGTGGCGTCGGCTTGAATCTCACCGCCGCCGACACCGTCTACATCTTCGAGCCCTGGTGGAACAAGGCCGCCGAGGAGCAGGCCGTCAACCGTCTCCACCGCATAGGTCAGAAATCGACCGTCATGTCCTTCTCCCTTATCACCGTCGGCACCATCGAGGAGAAGATCCTGCAGCTCCAGCAGCAGAAGACCGAGCTCTTCAACGAGCTCATCAGCGCCGACACCTCTTATTCCAAACTTCTAAGCGAGAAAGATATTGATTTCATACTGTCATGAAGCTATTACGACTGCCACGCCTCAGGTCTGTCTTCCGTGAGGACAAGAAAGAAAAACTCGAGCTCAATCTCCCCATGGTGAGGCCCGAGAAACTGTTTTTAGCAATCGAAAACATCACAAAGGAGGATCTGATAATGCTGATCTCTCCGCTGACACCGTATTTCGAGAACAAGGAACTTGTCTTCACCCCGGAGTCCGACTCCAAGATATGCGCTGACCTCATGCAGCAGACAAACCCCAAACGGAAGGATAAGTCGCTTAAAAACAGCATGCTTCACATATATGCCTCCTACGCCTCCGATCTGGAGAACCTCTACTACACGGTCTGCCGCGACGAGACCATGACAAAGGGGTGGAGAAAGATCCTCGATATGGCTACGGTGGATTCAGCCACGCTCCATACCATTTTCGGCAGAGAGGTGAAGGTCAGCGCCCCCCTGACGCCCAATATGCCGGGACTGACGGAATGTCTCTTCAATCCCCTGAGGGTCGTGGATCCGCGCGTGCTCGGCAACCCCGGCGATAAAGACGTCCCACGCATGACGCAATTGTCGCTCTATCCCGCCACGCGCCGCCAGCTCGCGCAGCTCTTCATCAAGCCCGAGGCTGTCGACCCATCCGTGATGTCGGTGCTTCCGGCAGGCGCCAATCTGGCGGTTGAGAGTTTCGAGGGGAATATCCCCGTCGACCTCGCCTATCTGACAGCTCTCGACTTAATGAATAAGGGCATGGCGCAGGGCGCCGACACGCTGACGCCGGCCAGGCTCAAGGCCATAAAGAAGAATTTCGAGACCCCGGGGTTCCTCCCTTCGGATATCGGGTATCCGGTCGACAGGGTGGAGATGCTCACCGTCGCTTATTCCCTGATCGACAGGAAAGCCGGCTCGTGTATCAAGACAGCCGATTTCGCGCGGGCGGTTTTCGAGAACATTCCCCGCATGATCTCGGGCGTGGTCTTCGACATATTCCTGCCGGCTTTCAAGGGCTTCTCCAAGACCTGGGCCGTCAATGACAATGTTCACGACATCATAAAGCTGACGACATTGCTGCTGATGCCGGCCACCAAGGGATGGATGTCGCTCCATAACCTGAGGCTCCGCTATCTCTGCCATGTCTTGCCCGGCTACGACAAGGTGTTCTATATGCCGCTCTTCAGTCCGGGCTCACTGTCTGCCCACACCCTCAAGAGGAAATCCGACGACGGCAAATTGAGCTCCCGCTCTTTCTCCATCGACTGGTTTGGCGAGGTGACGTTCCCCTTCATAGTCCACTGGATAAAGTTCCTGTGCGCACTGGGCATGGTGGATATCGCTGTCGACAGGGCGCAGCTGGATAATCCCGACGATCCGCTCGAAGCCATGCGCTATATAAAGGTCAACGCATTGGGGAAGTATGCCTTCGGGCTTGAGAAGAGGTATGTGTCGCCGGTCATGGACCTCGACAGAATGCTGGAAATCGACGACAGAAACGGCATCATCACGGTGTTGAAGGACAAATGCCCGTATCTGCCGTATCTGAAGCAGATCACAGAGCCGATCGCCGACCGTCGTTTCCGGATCACTCCACGCACCATGCTCATGAACGCTCCCTGCCGGAAGGCCGCCGAGCTGACCCTCTCGAGTCTCGGGAATATAATCGACCTCCCGCGCTATCCCAATCTCAAGGCTGCCGTCGACGAGGCCCTCAAAAGAAGCTGCTGCTCCGAGCCTGTCAAGGGAGAATACCGCATCATAAAGATCAAGCCCGACATCCCGGGCCTTGTCTCATTCATAGCCGGCGAGCCGCAGATCCGCAAGGAATGCTTCCTGGGTGAGAACGGCATGATACTCGTGCCGCAGAAATTCGTCGACACTTTCACCGAGATATGCCGCAGCAATGGCTACCTGCTGGCTGAGGAGTGACGGTGGGCCGAAGTTTCTGAAAGCCTTCGCCATTACGCAAGAAAGCCGCTGTCCTTCCGGTACAGCTGCTTTCTTGCGTCGTTTATGTCAATGTCTTACGGTTTTGTAGGTCGAGCCGGTGCCATCGGCGCGGATTATGTAGACGCCGGGCATCAGACCGGACAGGCTGACCGAGGCAGTGAAGGCGTCGGCGCCCTCGCGTGTCATGCACACGCCCTGGAGATTGAATACGGAGAGGCCGGTGAGTCCCTCGGCCGAGGCTGTCAGGATGTCTCCATCCAGAGTCCAGTCCGTAAGTGTGTCGGACTTCGCGTCGTTGATTCCGGTGGTGACGTCGATATATTCCCCGAAGACGGTGCGCTCCATCGGGAAATATTCTCCTGTCTCGTAGTCATACTCCTTGCTGATCACCTCCGAGGGATTCCCGTCGGCATCGTAGGTGTAGAGGTATCGGGTCGAGGCGATGAGCTCCTCCATACCGTCGATCGTCTCCCTCTCGCTGTATTCCACGAGGTTGTCGTGCTCGTCCATGAGTGCTTCCTGCACGTTGATATATGTGGGCTCCGTCAGGATGTTGCCCTCCTCGTCGAAATATTCAGTCGTCGTGAGGCGCATCGACCCGTGGGCGTCGAGCGTCTCCATGAGCACGGTGCGCCCCACCTCGTTGATGTCGTTGGTGGTCTCCTTGATCAGGAAGCCGGGAAGTCCGTCGGTGTAGTCCACCAGGTAGTGGCCGTCGGGCTCTCCCTGATAGTAGACCACGGCCGACTTCAGCAGATTGGCGCCCTCGGTGAGCTCGAGGAGGTCGCCGAACACGGTCATCTGCCCGTCGGTCGTCTCCCATTCGATGTCTTTGTAGGAGATGTCGTCGTAGAGCTGCCAGTCGATGCCGTTTTCAGTCACATAATAACCGTATTCGCTGGCCTGGCCGTCGGCGCCGTAGCTCCATGCGGATCTGAAAGCCGGCTGGAGCTCGTCGCCCAGAGGAAGCGACTTCACCAGCTCAGTGATATTCCCCGTGTCATTGCGGGTGATGGTGTTGGCCTCGCAGCGGTAGTTTCTCACCCAGTCGCCGTTGGCCCAGTCATAGCCTGCGCGCTCGGTGAAGAAGCCGTGGAGGCGCGTATCGTAGACGTAGGTGGTCTTGGCGGTGTTTGTCCAGTCCTCGCCGTCCTCGCTGTCGGCCTGCACCACTGTCAGGGGATAATTGAATTCATCGTAGGTGGTGACGGTTCTGGAGAGGAATCCCTCCTCGTCTACGAGTTCCTCGGTGCGGTTGCCCCTCTGGTCGTATTTGAAGGAGACGGTGCCCATCTCCATCCAGTCGTCGCCGTCGTGCATGTAGTCGGTCTGGCTCACAGGACGCCACACGGGGGCACCAGCTTCTCTGAGAGCGATTCTTTTCGTGTCTTTATGGCCTCTGGCCGACTTGAAACGTTGGCCGCCGGCGCTCGCCGACAAGGCCACCGCGCAGCATAATGTCAATACGTAGATTTTCTTCATAATTGATGGTCTGTAATTGTCGTTGAAATGTGTTGACATCGCAAAGTTAGTAATTTATGTGCTATTCCGTCTGCCGGTTAGCATAAATTAACCATATTCTCGTTCATTAAGAAAGACCGATTTATATTGAACTAACCTTGACGAAATGATGAAACCGATGAAATGCATGGCCCTGATGGTGCTCGGAGCCTGCGGGCTGGCGTCTGCCGCCGAGACGGAGGAGCCCATGGATATGGTTGACTGTTTCACGGGCACATCCAACTCCCGCTGGATGCTCGGCCCCTACGCCCAGCGCCCCATGGGTATGGTGCAGATCGGCCCCGACAATCAGGGCGACAAGTGGATGGGCGGATATGAATACGCCATCAATTCCGTCTCTGGCTTCTCGCATATCCATGCCTGGACCATGGGGGGCCTGCAGATGATGCCCGCCACCGCCGATTTCACCATCATGAATCCCGGCCCAGATTCCCCGTATAAGGGTGCCAACGCCGGCTATCACTCCCGCATCCTCAAGGAGACGGAAAAGGCCTTTCCCGGATATTACGAGGTGGAGCTCTACGACCATAAGGTGAAAGCGGCGATGACCGCCACCACCCGCTGTAGCTTTCAGAAATACATCTTCCCGGAATGCAGCGACTCCCGCATACTGATCAACCTTCTCTTCCCCACGGAGTGGGACTACGGCTTCAGGGTGAAGGACGCCAGGATAGCGCAGGTGGCTCCCGACCGTGTGGAGGGGTATGCCGACTGCGTGTCGGGACCCTGGAGCAGCTGGAACGACTGGAAGCTTTTCTTCACCATCCGCTTCAGCCGCCCCTTCAAGTCGTTCAACGGCTGGCATGGCGACGAGGTCGTCAACGACACGACGGAGATCGCCGGCAGCGGTAGTGTGGGCGCCTACGTGACCTACGACACCGCGGAAGGCGACGTGATCGAGATCCAGACCGGCCTGTCGCTGGTGAGTCCCGAGGGTGCCCGATATAACCTCGAGGAGGAGCTCATCCGGCCTTACGGCTGGGATTTCGACCGCTGTGTGGCCGATGCGCGTGCCGAATGGAACGAGTTGCTGGGGCGCGTCAGGGTGGAAGGCGGCAAGGAGAGCGACCGCCGCAAGTTCTACACCAATATGTATCGTGCCTACGCCGGCAAGCAGACATGGAATGATGCCGACGGCAGCTATCGCGATGCGGCCGAGAATGTGCGGCGGCTCGAGCGTGGCCAGGCGGTCTACGGCGGAGACGCCTTCTGGAATTCCTACTGGAATCTCAATGGCCTTTGGTCGCTCGCGGCCCCGGAAATAATCGACAACTGGGTCACCACTCAGTTGGAGATGTACCGACACACCGGCTGGACTTCAAAGGGCCCGGCGGGCATCGAGTATTCCGGCATCATGGAAGGCTCGCATGAGATCGCGCTCATGGTGGCGGCCTATATGAAAGGTATACGAAATGACGGCGAGGAGATCTACGAGGCCGTCAGGAAGATGGCCACCACGGAAGGGGGACCGCATCCGGCCGGAGGCTCATGCGGGCAGATCAATCTCGGCAGTTATGAACGCTTTGGATACATGCCTTCCGAGGTCGATGTCGTGTCGAAGACCCTCGACTACGCCTACGATGATTTCTGCGCCTCGCAGCTGGCCAAGGCCCTCGGCAGAAAGGATGACGCCGACTGGCTCTCACGCCGCTCGATGAACTATAGGAACGTCTATCATCCGGATCTGAAATACGTCTGCCGCCGCGACAGCCTCGGCCATTGGGATCCTGATTTCGATGTCTTCTCCAACAAGGGATTCATCGAGGGCAATTCCTGGCAGTATTCCTGGTATGTGCCCCACGATATCGACGGTATGCTTGACCTTATAGGCCGCGAGGAAGCTCTGCAGCGCCTCACCGAGGGCTTCGAGAAGTCGCGCAGGCATAATTTCTCGGCGCATGTGTTCGACCGCACGATGGGGCAGTCTGCGGAATTCTATGTCAACCAGGGTAACGAGGTGAACATGAACGCGGCATATATATTCAACTATCTCGGCCATCCCGAGCTCTGCCATCGATACACCCGCGAGATACTCGACCGCTTCTACGGCGACACTCCCTACAGCGGGTGGGAAGGCGACGAGGACGAGGGGCAGATGGGTGCATGGTTCGTGATGTCGGCGATGGGACTCTTCGAGATGGACGGCGGCGTGACCGACGGCTCGGAGCTCGACCTGACCTCACCGCTCTTCAATAAGATAACCCTGAAGCTCGACCCGCGCTACTATTCCGGCAAGGAGTTCGTGATCGAGGCGCCGGCCAATTCCGACACCAACCGCTACATCCGCAAGGCTACGCTCAACGGAAAACCACTCGAAAAAATGAGGATACCTTTCAGCGACATCACGGCCGGAGGACACCTGCTTCTTGAGATGGGCCCAGATGAATAAGGAAGTCAGAATGGAGTGGGGGAGTCGAAGCGGTAGTGCCCGCCGTCGATCGGAAAGGTGAATTCCAGCGTCGCGGCATGGAGATGGAGCCGCTCGCGGGAATTGCCGGTACGCGTGCCGTAAAGGCGGTCGCCGGCGATCGGCATGCCCAGACCCATAGCCGAGGCTGCGTGCACACGCAGCTGATGCGTGCGCCCTGTGTGTGGATGGAAGATTATGCGGCTGTGTCCGTCGGCGACCCCTGTGAATTCATAGTCGGTCAGGGTTTCCTTCCCTTCTTCAGGATCCACGCGTTGGCGTGGTCTGTCGAGCCAGTCGGGGGAGAGCGGCAGGTCGATATGCCCCGTGCGGGCCATGCCTCGGGCTTCATAGTCCCCTTCCAACACGGCTTCATAGGTCTTCCGCACTTGCCTGGTGGCGAAGCATGACTGCATCACCTTATAGGCCGTGTCTCCGAATGTGGCGATCAGTAGGCCGGAAGTATCCTGGTCGAGACGATGGGCCACCTTCACCTTGCGGTCGGCGCCATATCTCTCCTCAAGCCACTGTTGCACAGATATCGCTCTCCCTTTACCCGGCACCGAGAGCATGCCCCCGGGCTTGTCGACGATACAGAACCACTCGTTCTCATAAATGATTTCCGGCTCCTCATGGGGCGCTCCCATCCGGTCGCCGTCGAGCGGAGGCTCCACGCTTAGTCCCTGGAGCATCCAGCCGAGCACCGGCCCGCACTTGCCGCGGCAGGCCGGGTAATGCTCGCCTTGAATCCTCACTTCACCGTCTTTTCCTTTCCCATACCAGTATTCCGCCATCGCCTCGGGGTGCCAGCCTCGCAGATAAGCGGCCTGGAGCAGCTTCGGAGCACAGCATTCCCCGGCTCCCGAAGGTGGAATCAACAGGGCTGTCTCCGCGAATATCTCGCTGAGGCTCCGGCTCTCCCCGCGAGCGTTGAGCAGACGGAAATTCGTGAAGAGCCATCTCTGCAAAGCTTCGGAGTCGCTGCGGCGTTTCTCCTTCATGACTGCGAGATGTGACTCCGCTTTCTTCAAAGCCGTGGCTAATGGCTGGAGCTCTACGGCCACCCTCTTTTTCAGGCGATGAAGCTCGGCCTTCTCGTGCTGACTCTGGCGTGTCATGGCCGCTGCCTCCTCCGCCCCGATATCACCCTGTCGCCTCCTTGCGTCACGTGTCGCCTTCGACATGCGGCATTTCTCCTTGAATGCGGAGATTTCAGCCTCACAGATGGCTTTGGCCCGCTCGTAGTCGTTCCTTATTCCGGGTAGATTGTCTTCCTCGAATCGGGATATGGCGGCGTTCTGGCGCGAGATATCCCTTTCATGGGTCTTGAAATGTCCGTCAGGCTGGAGATAATCGAACACAGGCCCTACGAATCCGGGATAGTGGAAGCCACTGTCTCCCAGCTGTCCTGAGAAGGCATGGAGCGTGTGTCGCTGGCCACCGTCATCGGTAGCGATAAGCACTCCGAGCATTTTTCCGGCCTCGAGCTCGCGGATGAAACTGGCGTCGCCGGTGGCGCCGCTCTGCTTCAGGACCTCGATTCTTGCGGTCAGCTGCCGGAATGCCTCGTCGCAGGCCTTGTCGGGCACATATTCAAACGGATTGTTCATAATCGGCTTATTGTCCCCATACAATTGATTTTGATTTCGTGACTTGCTTTTGCAAAGGTAGCGATTTTATCCCTCACTGCCAAAGAGTGTGCGCTTGATTCTCCAGTGATAATCTACGGTGTGGATTACGATGGCCCCTACTTGGAGTTCTCTTCTTCTTTCGATAAGGAAATTGTCCCGCTTTTCTCATTTCCCGTTATGAATAAGCGTCTGACCGTGTCTGTTTCCGTTCCTTGCGAAGTGCTGACAGCCGGCTTCAGCAGAGCACACCTCAAAAACTTTGCACAATCCATCTGTCATTATAGGAATTTCAGTAATTTTGTCTTAGCTTTCATCCAACCCGCTTTATCCTCATGAAAAAAGCAATCTCATTATTTCTTGTGGTTCTGGCATTGACAGCGAATGCCATAGATGTGATAGACCTTGCCGGCAACTGGAGGATGTCGGTGGCGGCGACATGGTGGTTCCGCAAGGAGAAGGCCTGATCGACCTGGGGAATATACAGATTCCCCTGCATAAGGTCAATGCTCCCCAAAAGTTGCGTCTTGAGCTTGCAATTGACTCAACGCAATGGCACAACGGATATGATATATGGGTATATCCGGAAAACATTGATCTTGCCGCCCGAGGAGCCTCGGTCATCGTGGCTCATGACCTGTCGCCGGAAATCAGACGTCGGCTCGAAAACGGCGCTGACGTATTATGGATGCCTGACTCGTCTTCGCTCACTGTGGGGCCATTGTTCCAGACCGATTACTGGAATTACCGTATGTTCAAGACGATATGTGAGAAAAACAATCGTGAGGTTTCTCCGGGGACTTTGGGAATACTTGCCGACCCGGATCATCCGCTCTTGAGAGACTTTCCCAATGACGGGCACAGCGATTGGCAATGGTGGGCGGTAGTCAAAAACAGTCATCCTTTTATCCTTGACAATACCTCACCCGCCTATCGGCCTATAATTCAGGTAATCGACAACATCGAGCGTAATCATAAACTCGGGCTTGCCTTTGAATTCGCCGTTGGAAAAGGCAGATTGCTCGTTGTCATGACGGATCTTGACAAGGCTTCGCAATATCCCGAAGGACGTCAGTTTTATGCCTCCGTCCTGAGTTATATGAACTCCTCTGATTTCAATCCTGTCACGAGGATAACGCTTGAGGAATTGCATAAACTCTTCACCACTCCTGTCGCGGAGGGTAAGATCGGCGCGCTCGGCAACATATCGCCCTATTGACCCTGTCTCATCCTACATATACAAAAGCGATTGGCAGTTTGTCTCACTGCTTGTCAATCGCCTGCATATCTGCTGTTAATTGTATCTGTCTCCGCGTGACGCATGGGTAGACAGCATAGCAAAGGCTCCCTGTCAGGGAGCCTTTGTCATTCATTT
>CANQRV010000034.1 GCA_947626355.1 uncultured Muribaculaceae bacterium | reverse complement strand
AATTACCCGCTCCGGACTGAAGCGGGTAAGGGAGGATGTGCTCTTTATTTTAGTTTAAATGAAAGAGCCGTGCATCGCGGCCCCGGAATGGCCCCGCGCCAACCCATAATCCTCATGCTCACTGCGCCTCCGGCATGTCGGGGTCGGTGTACCAGCGGGAATACATCAGATAGTTGTGGGCTATCTTGACGTTCATCTCCTTGGCCTTCTCGGGCTCCACCATCTTGACGAACTTCGCCGGGGCGCCGGCCCACATCTCGTGGGCGCCGATCTTCGTGCGGCTGAGCACCACGGAGCCGGCGGCCACCAGGGCGCCCTCGCCCACCTCGGCGTCGTCCATCACCACCGCGCCCATGCCGATGAGGGCGTAGTCGTGGACCTTGGCGCCGTGGATCACGACGTTGTGGCCTATCGAGACGTCATCGCCGATCTCGATGGTGGATTTCTGATAGAGCGTGTGGAGCACGCTGCCGTCCTGGATGTTGACGCGGTTGCCGATACGGATGGAGTTGACGTCGCCGCGCAGCACGGTGTTGAACCACACGCTGCACTCGTCGCCCATCACAACGTCGCCGACGATCGCCGCGTTCTCCGCCAGGAAGCAGTCGCGGCCGATTTTCGGGGTGAATCCCCTTACGGATTGTATTATTGCCATTTGTGGATTATGTGTTTTTTTATTGGTGTTGTCTTTAAAAGGTCATGCCGTGCCGGCTCAGGCGAGCGGCTCGGTCTTTGCCTCGAGCCACTTCGCCTCCCCGGGCGAGAGCAGCGGGGTGAGGCGCGCGCGCACCTCGGCGTGGTAGGCGTTGATCCACTCGCGCTCGTCGGCCGTGAGCATCGACATCTCCATGAGGCGCTCGTCGTAGGGGAAGAGCGTCATGGTGGCGAAACGGTAGAAATTGCCGAACCCGGTGGTCATGGCCTTCTCTGTGGCGATGAGGTTCTCGATGCGTATGCCGTAGCGGTCGGCGAGGTATAGGCCTGGCTCGTCGCTGGTGACCATTCCGGGCTCGAGGGGCGTGGGGTTGGCGTTGAGGCGGATGCTCTGGGGCCCCTCGTGGCAGTTGATGAAGAAGCCTACGCCGTGGCCCGTGCCGTGGTAGTATGCCTTGCCCTCCTGCCAGAGGAACTGGCGTGCGAGCACGTCGAGCTGATGGCCGGTGGTGCCTTCGGGGAAGACGGCTTTGGCGAGGGCGATGTGTCCCTTGAGCACGAGGGTGTAGTCGTGGCGCTGCTCGGCGGTGGGGGTGCCGAGGGCCACTGTGCGCGTGATGTCGGTGGTGCCGTAGACGTACTGGCCGCCGGAGTCGACGAGCAGCAGGCCGTCGCCGACGATGGCCACGTCGCTCTCCTCGGTTGGCTCATAATGTACGATGGCGCCGTGGGCATTCCATCCTATGATGGAGGTGAAGCTCTCGTCGACACACGACTTGTCGGCCATGCGGAGCTCGCGCAGGCGGCGTGCTAGACCTACCTCGGTGAGGGAGCCGGAGGGATAGTCGCGCTCCACCTCCATGAAGAAGCGGGTGAGCGCCACGCCGTCCTTCTCCATGGCGATGGCGAGGTTGGCGAGCATGGTGTCGTTTTTCACGCTCTTGAGGCGGGCTACGTTGTCGCCGCCGAAGACGGTGGTGCAGCCGATGCTGTCGTAGATGCCGCGGGCAGTCTTCTCCGGGTCGATGAGCAGGCGCCTCTCCTTGGGGAGGGCGGCCACAAACTCCTTGACGCCGTCGTAGGGGAGCGTCTCGATATGGTATTTCTGCAGGTGGGCGCGTGTCTCGGGGGTGAGCTTGGCGTCGTCGATGAAGAGCACGCGGCGCTCGTCGTCGAGATAAAGGAAGGCCACGAAGATCGGCGAGCAGGTGATGTCGCCGGCGGTGCGCAGATTGGTGGCCCACGCGATGTCGTCGAGCGCCGAGAGGAGGATGGCGTTGGCGAGGTCGCCCTTCACTTCCGTCATGATGCGCGAGATCTTGCTCTCCACTGTCTCGCCCACAATGTTCTCGTCGTGGATGAAGAGCCTGTTGGCCGGGCGCGCCGGACGGTCGGGATATATATAGTCGAACTGCGGAAAATCGGTGTCGAACCTAATGCCGTTGTCGGAGAACTCCTGCTCCATGCGCTGGGCGGCGGAGACGGAGAATGTCATGCCGTCGATGCCGACGGTCTGGCCGGGCTTCATGTTCTCGGTGACCCAGTCCACGAGGTCTACGGCGTCGGGGCCGTCTTCCTTCATCATCGAGAAGCCGGTGCCCTGAAGCTGCTCCTCGGCCTGGAGGAAGTAGCGGGAGTCGGTCCAGCAGAGAGCCTTGTCGGCGGAGACCACGGCGGTGCCGTTGGTGCCGTTGACCGACTCGAAGCCGGTGAGCCATTCACGGCCGCGCCAGTGGGCGGGAGGGAGCTCCGACTGGTGGGGGTCGGTGCCCGAGATTATAACGGCGTCGATGCCGTGGGCCTTCATCGCCTCGCGCAGGCGGCTCAGATATTCAAGATTCTTCTTTTCCATAATTGGGTTGATTTGCAAATGTCTCCGTAAAATTACAAATTATTCCTCACAAAATGGACTTTTTTGCCCATCGATTTAAATCCGCAAGAATATCTATCAGAAAATAAGTGGTCATATTAGTATAAGAGTGGTCAAAACGGAGCAAAATGGGGGGGTAGAGCGCAATTTAATATTTGGTATTGGAATTTTCATTACCTTTGCATCAGTTTTTGAATTTGGATATAAAGGCAAATATCAATTGGCAATAATAGTAAGCATAACAAGTATTCAAAAGTATCTCATAATCAAGGCAAGTCAAAAAGCTTTTTAAGTAATAGTGATATAAATTTGTAAGTAAGTGGTTGAGTAGGACCTCGGGTGCTTGTGAAAGTATACGCGTTCTAAAAAATCACACTGCGGCAGGTAATTGTGAAATTGTCTGCCGTATTGTTTTATATATACTCTTGACTCTTGACTCTTGACTCTTCCCTCTTGACTCTTGACTCTTCACTCTTGCGCGAAGCGCCTTTTTTTATTTTGGTGTTTTATGATTTTTTTACTACATTTGCACAGATTAACCGATTATGCGCAAAATAGTAATATTCGACACACAGGAGGCCCATGATAACCTGCTTCCGTTGTCATTCACGCGACCCCTTTGTGATTTCCGGGTTGGAATCACGACATTGAGAGAGAAGATCGAGGCCATGATGCCGGGCGAGGTCCAGGTGCTCCCTGTAGACTATCTGCGCGACAAGTTCAGCGACAGCGGCCTCCGGTGTGGCGACTGCCTCTATGTGGCCGGCAACGCCGTGATGACGCCGGCGCTCGCGCGGTGTATCGAAGGCCTGGAGCCTGGATGCGGACTGCGTGCCGGCGACTCGCCGCTCGCCTTCCGAGGCGACGGCGATGCCTTCGCCGCCTACGACTTCGCCGCCGCTCCCGAGGCGGAGGCAGACATGGTGCGCTTCGTCTTCGATATATTCCTGCTCAACGCCAAGGCCGTGGAGGCTGATTTCCGGCGTCTCACCGACGGGCGGCAGTCGCAGCCGCTGTCGGAGAGCAACCTGCTCATCGGCTCCCCGGTCGATGAAAACGGGATGCCGCTCCTCTTTATAGAAGAGGGCGCCTCCGTGGAAGGAGCGACGCTCAACGTGAAGGAAGGACCTATATATATAGGAAAAGACGCCGTGGTGATGGAGGGGGCAACCCTCCGCGGGCCGCTGGCCCTCTGCGCCAACGCCAAGATCAAGATGGGAGCGCGTATCTACAGCGGGAGCACCTTCGGCCCCTACTGCAAAGTGGGCGGAGAGGTCGACAACACCGTGATGTTCGGCTACAGCAACAAGGCCCACGACGGCTATCTCGGCAACGCCGTGATAGGGGAGTGGTGTAACATCGGGGCGGGCGTCAACGCGTCGAACCTGAAAAACGACTATACGAAAATCCGGATCTGGAACTACGCGCGCCATACCTTCATGCGCACCGACCTGCAGTTTTGCGGGCTGATCATGGGCGACCACAGCAAGGCGGGCGTCAACTGCATGTTCAACACGGCGACGGTGCTGGGCGTGGGGGTCAATATCCACGGCAGCGGCTTTCCGAGGGCGTTCGTGCCGAGCTTCAGCGAGGGCTCGGCGGCGGGAGGGTTCAGCGACGTGCCGATGAGGAAATTCTACGACATCGCGGAGCGCGTGATGGGGAGGCGCGGACTGAAGCTCACAGAGAAAGACCGGCTGATCTACGAGAGGGTGAGGGAGGTTGCCGCGCGCTTCAAGGGCTGAGGCGCGGAATGAAAAAAATAATTAAAAACGGGGTCAATTATTTGGATAAGAGGCTAATTATTCGTAACTTTGCTACGCTTTTAGGGCATATGGGCCCGAAAGGTGCGTCTAACCGGCTAAGATAGAGTCGTTTAGTGCGCTTTTTGGGTATATGGCCGGATGAAGGCGAAGTGAATTCTTCAACAGACAGCAAACAACTACAGAATAAAAAGTAAACAACAAGACAAGAATGCCAACAATTCAGCAATTAGTGAGAAAAGGACGCGTTGTGCTCAACGACAAGAGCAAGAGTCCGGCATTGGATTCATGCCCGCAGCGTCGCGGCGTTTGTGTAAGGGTTTACACCACCACTCCCAAGAAGCCTAACTCGGCCATGCGCAAGGTGGCCCGTGTTCGACTGACCAACGGCAAGGAGGTGAACTCCTACATACCCGGCGAGGGACACAACCTTCAGGAGCACTCGATCGTGATGGTGAGAGGCGGCCGTGTGAAGGACCTTCCCGGTGTGCGTTACCACATCGTCCGCGGCACACTCGACACCGCAGGTGTTCAGGGCCGTACGCAGCGTCGCTCCAAATACGGAGCCAAGCGTCCCAAGGCCGCTAAGAAATAATAGCCGGCCACAAGAGAAATCAACAGCAACCCGTTTTTGATTGTCTGGACGGCTATACCGGTTGAGTAAACCACCCGCAAGAGAGCGTCGGGGTTGAAGATGTAACAAGCAGCCACAACAAAAACACTAAACAAACAACAATGAGAAAAGCAAAACCGAAGAAAAGGGTCATCCTTCCCGACCCTGTCTTTCATGATGTGAGAGTGACAAAGTTCGTCAACCACCTGATGTATGACGGCAAGAAGAACACTGCTTACACTATATTCTACTCGGCACTCGAGACCGTGAAGGCCAAACTGCCGAACGAGGAGAAGAGCGCCCTCGAGATCTGGAAGAAGGCTCTCGAGAACGTAACTCCGCAAGTGGAGGTGAAGAGCCGCCGTGTGGGTGGCGCCACTTTCCAGGTGCCTACAGAGATCAGGCCCGACCGCAAGGAGTCTATATCAATGAAAAATCTCATCATTTTCGCCAGGAAGCGCGGCGGCAAGACAATGGCCGACAAGCTGGCAGCCGAGATCGTCGACGCCTTCAACGACCAGGGCGGTGCCTTCAAGCGTAAGGAAGACATGCACCGTATGGCCGAGGCCAACCGAGCTTTCGCCCATTTCAGATTTTAAATTGGTATAATTCAATATGGCTAAACACGAAGACCTCAATTTAACCAGAAATATCGGCATCATGGCCCACATCGATGCCGGCAAGACCACTACTTCCGAACGCATCCTCTTCTATACAGGCCTCACCCATAAGATCGGCGAGGTGCATGACGGCGCCGCCACCATGGACTGGATGGAGCAGGAGCAGGAACGAGGCATCACAATCACTTCCGCCGCAACCACCACCTTCTGGAACTACGGCGGCAACAAATACAAGATCAACCTCATCGACACCCCGGGACACGTCGACTTCACAGTCGAGGTGGAGCGCTCGCTGCGTGTGCTCGACGGCGCCGTGGCAGCCTTCTGCGCGGTGGGCGGCGTGGAGCCCCAGAGCGAGACCGTGTGGCGTCAGGCCGACAAATACAACGTGCCCCGTATCGGATACGTCAACAAGATGGACCGTTCGGGAGCCAATTTCTTCGAGGTGGTGCGTCAGGTGAAGGACGTGCTCGGCGCCAACCCGCTCCCCATCCAGATCCCCATCGGGGCCGAGGAGTCGTTCAAGGGCGTCGTTGACCTCATCGCCATGAAGGCCATCTTCTGGCACGACGAGACCATGGGAGCCGAATACGAGATCGACGAGATTCCGGCCAACCTCCGCGACGAGGCCGAGGAATGGCGCGACAAGATGCTCGAGAACCTCGCCGAATTCGACGAGACCCTCATGGAGAAATATTTCGACGATCCCGCCACCATCACGGAGGACGAGATCCGCAGCGCAATCCGCAACGCCACGCTCAAGATGCAGGTCAACCCGATGATCTGCGGCAGCTCGTTCAAGAACAAGGGCGTGCAGACGCTGCTCGACGCCGTCTGCGCATATCTGCCCTCTCCGGAGGATGCGGGCGCCGTAGAGGGTCACGAGCCGGGCGATCCCGACACCGTGATCACACGCGAGCCCAACAGCGAGTCTCCGATGTGCGCGCTGGCCTTCAAGATCGCCACCGACCCCTATGTGGGCCGTCTCTGCTTCTTCCGTGTCTACTCCGGCGACATCCAGGCCGGCTCCTACGTGCTCAACACACGCTCCGGCAAGAAGGAGAGGATCTCGCGTCTCTTCCAGATGCACTCCAACAAGCAGAATCCCAAGGAGCAGATCGGCTGCGGCGACATCGGCGCGGGCGTGGGCTTCAAGGATATCCGCACCGGCGACACGCTCTGCGATGAGAACGCGCCCATCGTGCTCGAGGCCATGGAGTTCCCCAATCCCGTGATCGGCATCGCCGTGGAGCCGAAGACCCAGAAAGACCTCGACAAGCTCGGCGTAGGCCTTCAGAAGCTTGCCGAGGAAGACCCGACCTTCCGCGTGGAGACCAACGAGGAGACAGGCCAGACCGTGATCAGCGGTATGGGCGAGCTTCACCTCGACATCATCATCGACCGTCTGCGCCGCGAGTTCAAGGTGGAGTGCAATCAGGGCCGTCCGCAGGTTACCTACAAGGAAGCCATCACGAAGCCCGTGGAGCTGCGTGAGGTGTTCAAGAAGCAGACCGGTGGCCGCGGTAAGTTCGCCGACATCATCGTGCGAATCGAGCCGGCCGACGACGACTTCGAGGGCTCGCTCCAGTTTGTCGACGAGGTGAAGGGCGGCAACATTCCCAAGGAATACATCCCCTCCGTGCAGAAGGGCTTCCAGACAGCCATGAAGAACGGCGTACTCGCCGGCTATCCTGTGGAGCGCCTCAAGGTGACGCTGCTCGACGGCAGCTTCCACCCCGTGGACTCCGACCAGCTCTCGTTTGAGCTCTGCGCCATCCAGGCCTTCAAGAAGGGCTCCGAGAAAGCGGGCCCCGTGCTCATGGAGCCTATCATGAAGATCGAGGTGGTGACTCCGGAGGAGTCGATGGGCGACGTGATCGGCGACCTCAACAAGCGCCGCGGTCAGGTAGAGGGTATGGAGACAAGCCGCAGCGGCGCCAGGATCGTGAAGGCGAAGGCTCCTCTCGCCGAGATGTTCGGCTATGTGACAGCGCTCCGCACCATCACATCGGGACGTGCCACCAGCACCATGTCGTTCAGCCACTATTCAGAGGTGAGCAACTCGATAGCACGCAATGTGCTCACTGAAGTGCAGGGCCGTGTCGACCTATTGAAATAATAACAGTCATCCACAGATATGAACGAGAAAATCAGAATCAAACTCAAATCTTACGACCATAACCTGGTCGACAAATCGGCCGAGAAGATCGTGAAGACGGTGAAATCGACCGGCGCTGTGGTGAGCGGCCCGATACCCCTGCCGACCCACAAGCGCATCTTCACCGTCAACCGCTCGACTTTCGTCAACAAGAAGGCCCGCGAGCAGTTTGAGCTCTCTTCCTATCAGCGTCTTATCGACATCTACAGCTCTTCGTCGAAGACAGTAGACGCGCTGATGAAGCTCGAGCTCCCCAGCGGCGTGGATGTGTCGATCAAGGTGTAAGAGAGAGAAGGGAAAATCCCGCAAGAAATCACAACCATCAAAGTAAAGTAAGAAATGCCAGGATTATTAGGAAAGAAAATCGGAATGACATCCGTTTTCAGTGCCGACGGCAAGAACGTGCCGTGCACTGTTATCGAAGTAGGTCCTTGTGTGGTTACTCAGCTTAAGACAGTGGAGAAAGACGGCTACAGCGCAGTGCAGGTGGGCTTCCAGGAGAAGAAGGAGAAGCACACCACGAAGCCGATGGCCGGCCACTTCCAGAAAGCAGGCGTAGCCCCGCAGCGCCACTTGGCCGAGTTCAAGTCGTTTGAGACAATGCCGGAGCTGGGACAGACGCTCACGGTCGACCTCTTCCAGGAGGGCGCCTTCGTGGATGTAGTGGGCACAAGCAAAGGCAAAGGTTTCCAGGGCGTGGTGAAGCGCCATGGTTTCGGTGGCGTAGGCCAGAGCACACACGGCCAGCACAACCGTCTGCGCGCGCCGGGTTCAATCGGTGCCTGCTCCTATCCCGCCAAGGTCTTCAAGGGCCTGCGCATGGCCGGCCAGATGGGCAACGAGCGCGTCACAGTGCAGAATCTCCAGGTCATCAAGGTGATTCCCGAGCACAATCTGTTAATGATCAAGGGCTCCATACCGGGCTCGAAAGGTTCAATCGTTTTAGTTGAGAAATAATGGAAGTAGCAGTATACAATATCAAGGGGGAAGACACCGGACGTAAGGTGACGCTCAACGACAATGTATTCGCCCGCGACCTCAGCGAGGGCAATGCCGAACACACGATATATCTCGACGTAAAACAGTATCTGGCCAACCAGCGTCAGGGCACACACAAGAGCAAGGAGCGCAGCGAGGTGAGCGGCTCCACGCGCAAGCTCGGACGCCAGAAAGGGGGTGGCGGCGCGCGTCGCGGCGACATCAACAGCCCCGTGCTCCGCGGCGGCGGCCGTGTATTCGGCCCGCGTCCCCGCGACTACCGTCAGAAGATCAACAAGAAGATGAAGGCCCTCGCAAGGCGCATCGCGCTGACCTCGAAGGTGCAGAACATCATCGTGGTGGAGAACTTCACATTCGACAAGCCGCGCACCAAGAGCTTCATCGAGGTCGCCAAGAGCTTCAAGATCGACGACAAGAAGGTGCTTCTGGTGATGAACGACAACGACCGCAACGTGCTTCTGTCGGTGCGCAACATCCCCAACGCGCTGATGACACAGGCCAAGGACCTCAACGCCTACACCGTGCTCAATACCGACGCTATCCTCGTGACAGAAGACAGCCTCGCAGTGATCAATGAATTCTAAACCGAAGGAGATAAGACAACATGGACATCCAGATCAGACCGATAGTGACTGAAAAGGCCACGGCATACAGCGAGAAGCTCAACTGCTACACGTTTGCAGTGTCTCCGGAGGCCAACAAGTTTCAGATCAAGGACATTGTGGAGAAGCTCTACAATGTGAGAGTTGAAAAGGTGAACGTGGCCTGCTATGCAGGCAAGCGCAAGCAGCGCTACACGAAGGGCGGTCTCGTACGTGGCCGCAAGCCTGCATTCAAGAAGGCCTACGTCACAGTGGCCAAAGGACAGAAGATCGACTATTATAGCAACATTTAACACTGATGGCAGTAAGAAAATTCAAGCCCACAACCCCTGGGCAAAGACACAAGATTATTGGTGTGTTCCGCAACGAGGTGCTCGCTAAGGGCGCCAACGGGGAGAAGCTCGTGAAGCAGATTTCCAAAATAGCACCAGAAAAGTCTCTTACAGTCGGTAAGCGGTCGACAGGCGGCCGCAACACCGAGGGCCACCTGACGACGCGCTACCGCGGCGGGGGCCATAAGAGAAAATTGCGTCTCATCGACTTCAAGAGAAACAACGACGGAGTGCCCGCAACGGTGATGACCATCGAGTATGATCCCAACCGCTCGGCCCGCATCGCGCTTCTCTACTACAAAGACGGCTCGAAGGCCTACATGGTGGCTCCCAACGGACTCACTGTAGGCCAGACAGTGATGAGCGGCGAGGATGCCGCCCCCGAGGTCGGCAACACGCTGCCCCTCTCGAAGATACCTGTCGGAACACTAATCCATTGTATCGAACTGAAGCCTGGCCAGGGCGCCGTCATGGCACGCTCTGCAGGCACGTTCGCTCAGTTGACTTCGCGCGAAGGAGACTACGCGATCATCAAATTGCCTTCCGGAGAGACAAGGAAGGTGCTTCTCTCATGCCGCGCCACAGTGGGCGTGGTAGGCAACAGCGACCACGCACTGGAGAGCAGCGGCAAGGCCGGACGCTCGCGCTGGCTGGGACGCCGCCCCCACAACCGTGGCGTCGTGATGAACCCTGTAGACCACCCGATGGGTGGTGGCGAGGGCCGTCAGAGCGGTGGACACCCGAGGAGCCGCACAGGCCTCTATGCAAAGGGCCTGAAGACACGCTCGCCGAAGAAGCACTCTTCGAAGTATATTATTGAAAGAAGGAAAAAATAATTTGACAAAAAGAAGACAACTATGAGTCGTTCGCTTAAAAAAGGACCATTCATCAGCGTGAAGCTGGAGAAGAAGGTGGCTGCCATGGAAGAAAGCGGCAAGAAGTCGGTCATCAAGACCTGGAGCCGTGCTTCCATGATCTCCCCCGACTTTGTGGGCCACACATTCGCTGTGCACAACGGCAATAAGTTTATTCCCGTGTATGTCACAGAAAACATGGTAGGCCACAAGCTCGGCGAGTTCGCCCCCACACGCACCTTCCGCGGCCATGCAGGCAACAAGAAAAAATAATGGCCCCAAATATCCATAAAGATAAAAAGAACAACGAAATACAATGGGTTTAAGAAAAAGAAAATCAGCTGAGGCCATCAAGGAAGCGCGCAAGGGCGAATACTTCGCGAAGCTTCACAATGTGCCTTCCTCACCCCGCAAGATGCGTCTGGTGGTGGACATGATCCGCGGCCAGGAGGCTTTCAAGGCGCTGGGTATCCTTAAATTCTCCAACAAGGAGGCTTCACGCAAGGTGGAGAAGCTCCTCCGTTCGGCCATCGCCAACTGGGAGCAGAAAAACGAGCGCAAGGCCGAGGCCGGCGAGCTCTACGTGAAGACGGTCTTCGTAGACTGCGCCCCGATGCTCAAGCGTCTGCGTCCGGCTTCGCGGGGACGCGGCTACCGCATCCGCAAGCGCTCCAACCACGTGACAATATTTGTCGACTCTTATAACAACGATAAAGCTTAACTACAAGATGGGACAGAAAGTTAATCCAATCAGCAACCGCTTGGGTGTGATCCGCGGCTGGGACTCCAACTGGTATGGCGGAAAGAAATACGGCGAGACTCTTCTCGAGGACTCCATCATCCGTAAGTATCTCCGCACTCGTCTTGCAAAAGCAAGTGTCTCACGCATCATCATCGAGCGCACGCTCAAGATGGTGACAGTGACAATCTGCACCTCCCGTCCGGGCATGGTGATCGGCAAAGGCGGCAAGGATGTCGACGAGCTGAAAGACGAGCTGAAGAAGCTCACCGACAAGGAAGTGCAGATCAACATCCATGAGATCAAGCGTCCGGAGCTGGATGCCGAGATCGTGGCCAACAACATCGCGCGCCAGATCGAGGGCAAGGTGGCTTACCGCCGTGCCGTGAAGATGGCTGTCGCATCGACGATGCGAATGGGCGCCGAGGGGATCAAGGTGCAGGTCAGCGGCCGTCTCAACGGCGCCGAGATGGCCCGCAGCGAGATGTTCAAGGAGGGCCGCACGCCGCTCCACACCCTGCGTGCCGACATCGACTACGCTCTCGCCGAGGCCCTCACGAAAGTGGGCATCGTGGGCGTGAAGGTATGGATCTGCCGCGGTGAGGTCTATGGCCGCAAGGAGCTTGCTCCCGCCTATGCCACAGTGGCCAAGGAGCCCGGACGTCCTCAGGGAGGCGGCAACCGCAAGGGCGGCTTCCGCAACAAGAAAAACAACAATCGTTAATAAGAGCAATCCGAAATGTTACAACCGAAAAAAACCAAATTCCGCCGTTCGCAAAAGGGCCGCATGAAAGGTGAGGCCCAGCGCGGCAACCAGCTTGCCTTCGGCTCATTCGGCATCAAGACTCTTGAGTCGAAATGGATCACCGGCCGTCAGATCGAGGCTGCCCGTGTGGCCGTGACACGCCACATGCAGCGTCAGGGCCAGATCTGGATCAGAATATTCCCCGACAAGCCTATCACCAAGAAGCCGGCCGAAGTGCGAATGGGTAAAGGTAAAGGTAATCCCGAGGGATTCGTAGCGCCCGTGACTCCGGGGCGCATCCTGATCGAGGTGGAGGGCGTGCCCTTCGACATCGCCAAGGAGGCCCTGCGTCTGGCAGCCCAGAAGCTTCCGGTCATCACGAAGTTCGTGGTGCGCCGCGACTACGACCCCACGCAGAATGTATAACGGCATCCGCCAAGATATATAAACAATGAAAAAGGAAGAAATCAAGGAATTAAGCATTCAGGAGCTGCAGGCCCAGATAGAGGCCGCCGAGAAGGCTTATCGTGAATTGAAAGTAGCGCACGCGATATCTCCCGTAGACAATCCGTCGAAGATCACCAAAGACCGTCGGCATATTGCCCGCTTGAAGACTGTGTTGCGCCAGAAGGAAATAGCCGCTGCAGCGGCTGCTTCCGCAGAGTGAAAACCCCCGAAAAGATCTGAAAGAAATGGAAGAGAAAAGACATTTGAGAAAAGAGAGGATAGGGGTTGTTTCGAGCAACAAATGCGACAAGACCATCACGGTCGAGATCAAGTGGAAAGAGAAACACCCTATCTATGGCAAATTTGTCAACAAGACAAAGAAGTATCACGCTCACGACGAGAACAACGAGTGCTCTGTAGGCGACACCGTACGCCTGATGGAGACACGCCCGCTGAGCAAGACCAAGAGATGGAGACTGGTAGAAATCATTGAAAAAGTCAAGTAATCATGATACAGACTGAATCACGTTTGACCGTAGCAGACAACAGCGGCGCAAAAGAGGCGCTGTGTATCCACGTGCTTGGCGGCACGGGACGTCGTTATGCCAGTGTCGGCGATATCATCGTCGTCACCGTGAAGAGCACAATCCCGTCGTCAGATGTAAAGAAAGGCACCGTCTCCAAGGCAGTCGTAGTACGCACCAAGAAGGAGATCCGCCGTCCCGACGGCAGCTACATCCGCTTCGACGACAACGCCTGCGTATTGCTCAACAACGCCGGGGAACTCCGCGGCACCCGTATCTTCGGCCCCGTGGCCCGTGAACTCCGTGCCACCAACATGAAGATCGTGTCGCTGGCGCCTGAAGTACTTTAACGTCTCAAAATCAAAAAAGCAATGGCAAAATTCCATATAAAGAAGGGCGACACGGTCTATGTCAATACCGGCAAGGACAAAGGCAAGACCGGCAGGGTGCTCGAGATGCATCCCGCCAAGCTCACGGCTCTTGTAGAAGGCATCAACATGGTGTCGAAGAGCATGAAGCCCAACGCCAAATATCCGCAGGGCGGTATCGTGAAGATCGAGGCTCCCATCCACATTAGCAACCTGAACGTGGTGGATCCCAAATCCGGCAAGCCTACCCGTGTGGGCCGCAGGCTCAACGAGGCCGGCAAACTCGTACGTTATTCTAAAAAGTCAGGAGAGGAGATTAAGTAATGAGCAGCACGACACTCAGCAAAGACTACAAGGAAAGGATAGTGCCCGAACTCACCAAGGAGTTCAACTATTCGACGGTGATGCAGGTGCCCCGCCTGGAGAAGATTGTGATCAACCAGGGCCTCGGCGCTGCCACACAGGACAAGAAGCTCATCGAGACAGCGATCAACGAGCTGACAGCGATCACCGGCCAGAAGGCGGTGCCCACGCTCTCCCGCAAGGACATCTCCAACTTCAAGCTTCGTAAGAAGATGCCGATCGGCGCTATGGTGACACTGCGCCGTGAGAAGATGTATGAGTTCCTGGAGCGTCTGGTAAGGGTGGCCCTTCCGCGAATCCGCGACTTCAAGGGCATCAACTCCAAGCTCGACGGGCGCGGCAACTACACGCTCGGCATCACAGAGCAGATCATTTTCCCCGAGATCAATATCGACAATGTGCCGAAACTGCAGGGCATGAACATCACCTTCGTGACATCGGCCAAGACCGATGAGGAGGGCTTCGCGCTGCTGAAGAAATTCGGCCTTCCGTTCAAAAAAGAAAAATAAGATTCACATATGGCAAAAGAATCAATGAAGGCCCGTGAGGTGAAGCGCCGCAGGCTCGTCGAGAAATACGCCGAGAAGAAGGCCGCCCTCAAGAAGGCAGCACTGGCCGACGCCGACGGCAACATCGACTACGAGGCGCTGACCAAGCTTCAGAAGCTCCCGAAAAACGCCTCGAAGGTGCGTCTCCACAACCGTTGCGAGATCACGGGGCGTCCGAAAGGCTACATGCGCCAGTTCGGCATCTCGCGTATCCAGTTCCGCGAGATGGCATCGGCAGGTCTGATACCGGGTGTGAAAAAAGCAAGCTGGTGAGGCATCGGAGCACAATAAACGGAGTGCCCGTGCGTTACTAAAGGAGAAACCGCGGCCGCAGCGTCTTCCATAAGCGGAAGGCGCTGCGCGTCGGGGTCTCGTAATAGACAGACATACAGAGATTTTTAAATATTGTTCGGAGCTAATCTGAATCAATTTAACAATTAAAACAATGACTGATCCAATCGCAGATTATCTGACGAGATTGAGAAACGCCATCCATGCGGGACACCGCGTGGTGGAGATTCCCGCGTCAAAAATGAAAAAGGAGATCACAAAAATCCTTTTCGAGCAGGGTTACATCCTCAACTACAAGTTTGAGGAGGGTCCGACACCGTCGGGCACCATCAAGATAGCCCTGAAGTATGATCCGGTCGACAAGGTGTGCGCCATCAAGAACCTGCACAGAGTGTCGCGTCCGGGTCTTCGTCAATATACGGGGTATAAGGACATGCCGCGTGTGCTCAACGGGCTTGGCATCGCCATCCTGTCGACATCCCACGGCGTGATGACCAACAAGGAGGCCAAGGACATGAAGATCGGCGGCGAGGTATTGTGTTACGTTTATTAAGCAGGAGGAAGCAACATGTCAAGAATAGGTAAATCACCCATCGCCATTCCTGCCGGCGTCACCGTGCAGGTGAAAGACAACGTAGTCACCGTAAAGGGCCCCAAGGGGGAACTCTCGCAGGAAATCAATCCTGACATCCAGGTGAAGATTGAAGACAACAAGATAGAGCTGACGCGTCCGACCGACGACAAGGAGCACAGGGCGATGCACGGCCTTTACCGCGCGCTCGTGCACAACATGGTGGTAGGTGTCAGCGAAGGCTATAAGAAGGAGATGGAGCTCGTGGGCGTCGGCTACAGGGCCACAGCCACCGGCCAGGTGCTGGAGCTCGCGCTGGGCTACTCGCACGCCATCTACATCAAGCTTCCGAAGGAAATCAAGGTGGAGGCCAAGACAGAGCGCAACAAGAACCCGCTCATCACCCTCGAGAGCAGCGACAAGCAGCTTCTCGGCCAGGTGTGCGCCAAGATCCGTTCGCTGCGCAAGCCGGAGCCCTACAAGGGAAAAGGTATCAAGTTTGTGGGCGAGATAATCCGCCGCAAGTCTGGCAAGTCGGCCAATGCAAAATAATAAATCCAGGAAGTTATGATATCCAAGATAGCAAGAAGAAACAAGATAAAGGCCCGCATCCGCGGGAAAATCTCCGGCACCGCTGCCCGTCCGCGGCTTAGCGTGTTCCGCAGCAACAAAGCGATCTATGCCCAGGTGATCGACGACCTGGCCGGCCACACACTGGCAGCCGCCTCGTCGAAGGGCATCGAGGGCGGCACAAAGACCGAACAGGCCGCCAAGGTCGGAGAGAATATAGCAAAGAAGGCTGTGGAAGCCGGTATCACCGAGGTGGTGTTCGACCGCAACGGCTACCTTTTCCACGGCAGAGTGAAATCATTGGCCGATGCAGCCCGCAAGGCCGGTCTTAAATTCTAAGTAGCATCATGGCAAAGAGAAACAATAGAGTAAAATCTACTAATGATCTTGATCTGAAAGACCGTCTTGTGGCCATCAACCGTGTCACAAAAGTCACCAAGGGTGGCCGTGCGTTCAGCTTCGCGGCTATCGTAGTGGTAGGCAACGAGGACGGCATCATCGGCTGGGGCCTGGGCAAAGCCAACGAGGTGACAGCCGCCATCGCCAAGGGCGTTGAGACAGCGAAGAAGAACCTCATCCGCGTGCCGGTGCACAAGGGAACCATCCCCCACGAGCAGAGCGCCAATTTCGGCGGCTCGCGCATCTTCCTGAAGCCTGCCTCCGAGGGTACCGGAGTGAAGGCCGGCGGCGCCATGCGTGCAGTGCTCGAGAGCGTGGGCATCACCGACGTGCTCGCCAAGAGCAAGGGCTCGTCGAACCCCCACAACCTCGTGAAGGCCACTATCGCGGCGCTCGACGAGATGCGCTCGCCCCAGCAGGTGGCCCAGAACCGCGGCGTGACTGTAGAAAAAGTGTTTAACGGCAAATAAACAAGAAAATGGCACAGATAGCAATCAAGCAGATCAAGAGCCGCATCAATTGCCCGGCCGTGCAGAAGCGCACGCTCGACGCTCTTGGACTTAGGAAAATGAACCACACCGTGGTGAAAGAAGACAATCCTTCGATCATGGGCATGGTCAATGCCGTGCGTCATCTTGTGGAAGTGACAAAACTCTAAAACCAACAGACAAAGATGGAACTACATAACATGCAGCCGGCACCCGGCAGCAACAAGGAACGCAAGAGAATAGGACGCGGCCCGGGCTCGGGCTACGGCGGCACATCAACCCGCGGCCACAAGGGCGCCAAGTCGCGCTCGGGCTACAAGCGCAAGATCGGCTTCGAGGGTGGCCAGATGCCGCTCCAGAGACGAGTGCCGAAGTTCGGCTTCAAGAACATCAACCGTGTCGAATACAAAGCGATCAACCTTGATGCTCTCGAAGCTCTGGCAGCCGCCTCCAATCTCTCCAAAATCACGGTCGACGACCTCCGCAATGCAGGCCTGGTGCCCAAAAAGGGTCTCGTGAAGATTCTGGGCAACGGCGCGCTGACCCGCGCGCTTGAAGTGCAGGCCGACGCCTTCTCCAAGAAAGCTGAAGAAGCCATTGCCGCGGCCGGCGGATCCGTAATTAAAAAATAAATAAAATGGCATTTACTCAAACAATCAAGAACATCTGGAGCATAGAGGATCTCCGCAAGCGCATCGGCATCACGGTGCTGCTGGTCATCATCTATCGCTTCGGCTGTTATGTGGTGTTGCCGGGTATAGACCCCGACTCTCTGCTGGCGCTGAAGAATTTCACTTCCGACGGCCTCATGCAGCTGCTCGACATGTTCTCGGGCGGCGCGTTCTCACAGGCGTCGATATTCGCGCTCGGTATCATGCCCTACATCACGGCGTCGATCGTGATCCAGCTTCTGGGCATGGTGCTTCCTTCGTTTCAGAAGATGCAGAGGGAAGGAGAGAGCGGCCGGATGAAGCTCAATCAGTATACACGTTATCTGACTGTGCTGATTCTGGTGCTCCAAGGCCCAGCCTACCTGATGAACCTCCAGTATCAGGTGCAGGCAGCCGGAGGCTATGTCAACATGGGGTTCTGGACGGTAGTGTTCATGACCATCGTGCTGGCAGCCGGCTCCATGTTCATCATGTGGCTCGGTGAGCGCATCGACCAGAAGGGTGTCGGCAACGGCATCTCGTTCATAATCCTCATAGGTATCATCGCCCGTCTTCCGGAAGCCTTCATCCAGGAATTCACCAGCCGTCTGCTCAACAGTGCCGGCGGTGGCCTCGTGATCTTCCTTCTGGAGATCGTGATCCTGCTCGCCGTGATCGCCGGCGCCGTGCTGCTCGTGCAGGGCACACGCAAGGTGCCCGTGCAGTATGCGAAGCGCATCGTCGGCAACAAGCAGTATGGCGGCGCCCGCCAGTATATCCCCCTCAAGGTGAATGCTGCCGGCGTGATGCCTATCATCTTCGCCCAGGCCATCATGTTCATCCCCGTGACGCTGGTGGGATTCTCCACACAGCAGACCGGCTTCTTCGGAGCCCTGACCGACATGTACGGCTTCTGGTATAATCTGATTTACTTCGTAATGATTGTGGCCTTCACCTACTTCTACACGGCAATCACCGTGCGCCCGGCCCAGATGGCCGAGGACATGAAGCGCAACAACGGGTTCATACCCGGAGTGAAGCCCGGAAAGCCCACCGTAGACTATCTTGACTCGATCATGTCGAGGATCACCCTCCCGGGTTCGATTTTCCTCGGCATCGTGGCCATCCTTCCTGCCATAGCCCACATCTGCGGGCTCAACAGGAGCTTCGCGGCTTTCTTCGGCGGCACATCGCTGCTCATCATGGTAGGCGTGATCCTCGACACCCTGAGGATCATCGAGGGTCATCTGCTGATGCGCCACTACGACGGCCTCATGAAAGGTGGAGGCCGTATCAAAGGACGCACCACAGGCAGTGGAGCTTTCTAAGGATTTGTTTTGACAGTCGGAAGAAATGGCTAAACCAATCTATATAAAGACAGCCGAGGAAATCGAGAAGATGCGTGCCGCCTGCGACCTGGTGAGCCGCACGCTCGGAGAAGTGGCACGCTGGGCGAAGCCCGGGGTGACCACTCTTCGCCTCGACACCGTCGCCCGCGAGTATATACTCGACAACGGCGGCCTTCCCACCTGTCTGGGCTATCAGGGTTTTCCCGGCACACTATGCATCGAGGTCAACGAGACCGTGGTGCACGGTTTTCCCTCCGGATACGTATTGCGCGACGGTGACATCGTGGGCACCGACTGCGTCGTGACGCTCAACGGCTATCACGGCGACAGCTGCTATACGTTTGTCATCGGGGAGGTCGACGAGAAGACCGCCGGCCTGCTGAAGACCACGAAGGAGTCGCTCTATGTCGGCATCGAGGCCGCCCGCGCGGGCCACCGCATCGGCGATATCTCGAACGCCATACAGACATATTGCGAACACCGGGGTTACAGTGTGGTGAGGGAGATGTGTGGCCACGGCATCGGGCGCAGCATGCACGAGGAGCCCGAGGTGCCCAACTTCGGGCGCAAGGGCATAGGGCCGATGATGAAGCCCGGCATGTGTATCGCCATCGAGCCGATGATCAATCTCGGCAGCAAGAACATCGTGATAGAGCGCGACGGCTGGCAGTGTCACACACGCGACCGCAAGCCGTCGGCCCATTACGAGCACACCGTGCTGATCACCGACGGGCAGGCCGAGATTCTCACCACATTCAAATATATAGAGGAGGCGCTTGGCTCCCGGCCAGGCCAGGAGGCCGACACCAACACAACAGAATAAATGGCAAAGCAAGCTGCAATCGAACAGGACGGAGTGATTCTCGAGGCATTGTCGAACGCAATGTTTAAAGTCGAGCTTGAGAACGGGCATGAGATCACGGCCCATATCTCGGGGAAGATGAGAATGCACTATATCAAGATCCTTCCCGGCGACAAGGTGAGGGTGGAAATGAGCCCCTACGACCTGAGCAAGGGACGTATCGCATTCAGATACAAATAACAAGAGTCACAGACACAAGATATGAAAGTTAGAGCATCAATCAAGAAACGTACGGCCGACAGCAAGATCGTGCGCCGCAAAGGCCGTCTGTACGTGATCAACAAGAAGAACCCGAAACTCAAACAGCGTCAAGGATAATTTATTACCTTTGCAAAAAATTTCATAAGCAAATATGGCAGTAAGAATAGTCGGCGTAGATTTGCCGCAAAACAAAAGAGGAGAGATTGCCTTGACCTACATCTACGGCATCGGCCGCAGCGCGGCCAACTCGATCCTCGCCAAGGCGGGCGTAGACCGCGACATCAAAGTGCAGGACTGGACAGACGCACAGGCAGCCGCCGTGCGTGAGGTGATCCAGAGCGGATACAAGGTGGAGGGTGACCTCCGCACAGAGGTGCAGCTCAACATCAAGCGCCTCATGGACATCGGCTGCTACCGCGGCATCCGTCACCGTATCGGCCTGCCCGTGAGAGGCCAGAGCACCAAGAACAACGCCCGCACCCGCAAGGGCCGTAAGAAAACAGTCGCCAACAAGAAGAAAGCTACTAAATAAAATTAAAGTATGGCAAAAAAGACAGTCGCAGCGAAGAAGAGAAATGTCAAGGTTGACGCAATGGGTCAGCTTCATGTGCATAGCTCCTTCAACAACATCATTGTGTGTCTGGCCAACAGCGAAGGACAGGTCATATCCTGGTCGTCGGCCGGCAAGATGGGCTTCCGTGGCTCGAAGAAGAACACACCGTATGCAGCCCAGATGGCAGCACAGGATTGCGCCAAAGTGGCCTACGACCTCGGCCTCCGCAAGGTGAAAGCCTATGTGAAGGGTCCCGGCAACGGCCGTGAGTCCGCAATCCGCACGATCCACGGAGCCGGCATCGAGGTGGTGGAGATCATCGACGTGACCCCGCTGCCCCACAATGGATGTCGCCCTCCGAAAAGAAGAAGAGTATAACATCCCGGTATAGCCGACGCCCGCTCCGCAGAGACGTGAAGACGCCGGCTGAAAAAGGAAACCAATTTCTTATCAATGGGGAAGAGCGAGCTTGAATGCGAATAGACCGTCGGCATACCAAACATTGATGTCAACAACTTTCTCTCGACGGTCGCGGCTGCGCTAAAAGACGCGAGACCCCGACTACAAACTTCAAAACAATGGCAAGATATACAGGTCCAAAAACAAAAATAGCCCGCAAATTCGGCGAGGCCATTTACGGCGAGGATAAAGTTCTGGCAAAGAAGAACTATCCGCCGGGACAGCACGGCGCGAACCGCCGTCGCAAGACATCAGAATACGGCACGCAGCTGCGCGAGAAGCAGAAGGCCAAATACACCTACGGAGTGCTGGAGCGTCAGTTCCGCAACCTCTTCGACAAGGCCGCCCGCACAAAGGGCATCACGGGCGAGGTGCTTCTGCAGCTTCTGGAGAGCCGTCTCGACAACGTGGTGTATCGTCTGGGGATCGCCCCGACACGCCCGGCAGCGCGCCAGATTGTGCTCCACAAGCATGTCACAGTCAACGGCAAGGTGGTCAACATCCCGTCGTATCACGTACGCCCCGGCGACGTAGTGGCTGTGAGAGAAAAATCGAAATCGCTTGAGGTGATCGCCGACAGCCTCGCCGGCTTCAACCACAGCAAATATCCCTGGATTGAATGGGATGAGAGCATCAAGGGCGGCAAGTATCTCCACATGCCGCAGCGCGAAGACATCCCGGAGACAATCAAGGAGCAGCTCATCGTTGAGTTGTATTCTAAATAATAAATAAATAGAGACCCATGCCAATTTTAGCATTTCAGAAACCCGATAAGGTCATCATGCTCGAGTCCGAGCAAAATTTCGGCAAGTTTGAATTCCGGCCTCTCGAGCCGGGCTACGGCCAGACGATAGGCAATGCGCTGCGCCGTATCCTCCTGTCGAGCCTGGGGGGCTTCGCCATCTGCTCCATCCGCATCAACGGCGTAGCCCACGAGTTAGACACGATACCCGGAGTGAAGGAGGATGTGACCAACATCATCCTCAACCTGAAGCAGGTCAGATTCAAGCAGCTTACCGAAGAGCTCGAAGGCGAGAAGGGCGTGGTGAACGTGTCGGGCACAGATGTGTTCAAGGCAGGCGACTTGGGTAAGGTGTTGTCGGGCTTCGAGGTATTGAATCCCGAGCTGGTGATCTGCCGACTCGACGAGGCGGCCAGCTTCCAGCTGGAGTTCACGATCAACAAGGGCCGCGGCTGGGTTCCCGCCGATGAGAACCGCGAGATGCTGACAGACGCGAGCGCCGACGTGATCGCCATCGACTCGATCTACACCCCGATCAAGAATGTGAAATACGCGGTTGAGAATTTCCGTGTCGAGCAGAAGACCGACTACGAAAAGCTCATTATCGAAGTCACCACTGACGGCTCTATCCTTCCCAAAGACGCCCTCAAGGAGGCTGCCAAGATACTGATCCATCATTTCATGTTCTTCTCAGACGAGAAGATCACACTCGAGACCCCAAAAGAGGATCCGGGTGAGGAATTCGACGAGGAAGTGCTCCACATGCGCCAGCTCCTCAAGACGAAGCTCGTTGACATGGATCTCTCCGTCAGAGCCCTCAACTGCCTCAAAAGCGCCGAGGTCGAGACTCTCGGCGAGCTCGTGGTCTTCAACAAAAACGACCTGCTTAAATTCCGCAATTTCGGCAGAAAGTCGCTCACGGAGCTCGACGACCTCCTCTCGAAGCACAACCTAACTTTCGGGATGGACATTTCAAAATATAAATTAGACAAAGAATAAACAACGATGAGACACAATAAGAAATTCAATCACCTCAGCCGTAAGAAGGCCCACAGAGACGCTCTTCTGAGCAATCAGGCCATCTCTCTTATCATGCATAAGAGAATCTTTACGACTCTGGCTAAGGCCAAGGCCCTCCGCGTCTTCGCCGAGCCTCTGATCACAAGATCGAAAAAGGACGACATGGCCAACCGCCGCCTCGTCTTCAGCTATCTTCAGGACAAGGGCGCCGTCAAGGAGCTTTTCGGCGTAGTGGCCGAGAAGGTCGCCGAGCGTCCCGGCGGATACACCCGTATCCTCAAGACCGGTCACCGTCTGGGCGACAACGCCGAGATGGCAATGATCGAGCTCGTCGACTTCAATGAGAACATGCTCGCCGAGGGCGCCAAGAAGCCCAAGGCCACGCGCCGTTCACGCCGCGGCGGAAAGAAGAGCCAGGAGGCGGCTCCCGTAGCCGAGGCTCCGAAGGCCGAGGCAGCTCCCGCCGCCGAGGCTCCCGCAGCTCCCGCCGCCGAGGAGGCAAAAGCTGAATGAAATTAGCCATATATCTATAATTGCTTCGGGCGACCGTGTCTTCACCGATACGGTCGCCTTTTCATTAACCAAGCCATTACCTCTTCCTTATGACAAGACATCTCGCCTCCGTCGCGCTCGTGCTCGCGGGCACGTTGCTGTCGGCGGCAGCGGCCTACACTTCGCCCGCCATCTTCAATCCGCGTTTCCAGACCCTCCAGGTGCAGCTCGAAGGGGCCTTCATGCTCCCTCCCGTGGCAAGGCTCGGCACATCCGACAGAATCATCATATCCTTCGACGAGATAGCCGACGACTATTCGGAGCTTCGTTACCGCCTGACGCACTGCAACGCCGACTGGCAGCCCTCGCGCCTCATGGAGTCGGAATATCTCGAGGGCTTCAACGAGGCCCCTGTCGACGACTACGCCTTTTCCTCAAACACCTACATACACTACGTGAACTACCGTATCGCCATCCCGTCGGACGACATGCAGCCGCTCGTCTCCGGCAACTACCTGCTCCAGGTCTATCCGCAGGACGACCCTTCGGAAACGATCCTTCAGGCACGGTTATCGCTGGCCGAGACCATGATGCCGGTGGCGGCCGGCGTCACCAGCCGGACCGATATGGGTTTCAACACGGAGTTCCAGCAGCTCGAGCTTGCCGTAGACCGCTCGGCGTTTCCGGTAGGCAACCCCTATCAGGACCTTGTGGTGACCGTGGAGCAGAACAACTCTCCAGACACAAGGCGCACTGCTGCTCCTCCGCTGCGCGTGGAGGGCAACAGGATAGTGTATGCCCACGACCCGAACCTCGTCTTCAAGGCGTCCAACGAGTTCAGGCGTTTCGAGACCGTGAGGGTCGACTATGCCGGCATGCATACGGAGTCGATGGAATGGGGAGGATCAAACTATCACGCGTATCTCATGACCGACGGGAGCCGCAAGGATGCCGATTACGTCTACGACTCCACCCAGCGGGGACGATTCATGATAGATGAATACAATTCCACCGATCCCGCGCTCGGAGCCGACTATGTGACGGTGCATTTCACCCTTGACGCACCGGAGGTGATAGGCGGCGACGTCTATGTCGACGGCGACTTCACGCTCCATAGCCGCGACGACCGTTATAAGATGACGTATGACGTCAACGACCGTCTCTACCGTCTCCAGCTTCCGCTCAAGCAGGGAAGCTACAACTATCAGTATGTGGTGAAGGCGCGCGACGGCAGGACACCGGCCACGACGTCGCCCATCGAGGGAGACAAATACGAGACAGTAAACGAATACCTGGTGAAGGTCTACCACCGGCCGCCGGGTAGCCGTGGCGACAGGCTCGTGGGATTCGCCACAGTGGCGAGCCACTGAATCAGACATCAATGACAATCCGCAACAAGTATATGCTTCAGATACAAGACACATTGGTCAGCCTTGACCTTATAGAGAGATTCTTCGCCTGCGACCTGACGAAATGTCTGGGCCAGTGTTGCATCGACGGCGATGCCGGCGCTCCGCTCCTCAAGGAGGAAGACGAGCGCATCAGGCATTACCTTCCGCAGATCCTTCCGCTGCTGACGCCGGCCGGGCGCCGGGTGGCGGAGGAGGAGGGCACCTCATATATAGATTCGGAGGGCGACCTCGTGACGCAGATCGTGGAGGGACGCGACTGCGTGTTCACCACCTATGGCCCGGGGGGAGTGTGTCTCTGCGCCCTGGAGAAGGCGAGCAGGGAGGGAGTGCTTCCGCCGTTGAAGCCGATCTCGTGTCATCTCTATCCCGTGCGTCTCGGGCGCTGCGGCGACCTCACGGCCGTCAACTGCCATAAATGGAAGGTATGCCGTCCGGCCGAAGCCTCCGGCAGGGCGAAGGGGATACGGGCATGGCAGTTTCTCAAGGAGCCCCTCGTAAGGCGTTTCGGAGATGAGTGGTATGCCGAGCTTGACCTGACGGCCCGGGAATATCTGCGTCAGAAAGGAGAAACATGAGGGAGAGGTGCCGGCAAGCGGCAGAAGGTTGGGGAATTATAACGTTTTAATAGGTTATAATCGTAAATGTTAAAAACATTTTAATCTTTTTTTAGTAAATTGAGAATTCAAAGAGAAATATATTTATTAATTTTGCAGTTGCAAAATGATTTTGCATCTACCCTAACATGTAAGAATTTATTTAGTTAAGCCAAACGAAACGCCGCGATGAGAATCGGGGCGCTTTTTTTCGCCCTTACAATCAGGGAGTGGCGCCTACAGGATAGGGGCGAAAAGCCTGACCACCGACTCCGTGAGTCGCTGGAGCTTCGGTCGCGCGTGCCATTTGGCGTAGGTGAGCTTGCGGCTCTGTTTTATGTCGTTGAAGAAGATGTCGCGCATGCGGGCGTTGAAATCGCGGTCGTAGATGAGCAGGTTGCACTCGAAATTATTCTCGAAGCTGCGGAAGTCGAAATTGGTGGAGCCCGCCGTCACCACATCGTCGTCGATGATCATGCACTTTGCGTGGAGCATGCTGCGGGAGTAAAGATACACTTTGATTCCTGCGTTGAGGCAGCGCGTCACATAGGAGAACGATGCATACTGGAGCATTCTGGAGTCGCTATGCTCCGGAATCATGATGCGGACGTCGATTTTGGAGAGGGCCGCGGCCTCGAGAGCGCGGAGCAGGGCGTCTGTAGGCAGGAAATAGGGGGTCTGGATATAGATCGACCGTTTTGCCATGGCGATGCATTTGAGGAAGCAGAGGGCGATATTGTCCCAGGTATCGACGGGCCCGGAGGTGATGAGCTGCATGCCGAGCTCATTGTGGAAATCGGCCGGGCGGCATTCGATGGGGGAGAGCTGGGGCGCCTTCTTCATGAAATTCCAGTCGACGGCGAAGCTGTAGATACACGACTCCACGATGTTGCCCTGAAGTCGGAAATGGGTGTCGCGCCATTCCGGCCTGCCGTCGACGGAGCGCACGTAACGGTCGGCGATGTTCATGCCGCCGACGTAGGCTATGGCCTCGTCGATCACCACTATCTTGCGGTGGTTGCGCCAGTTGATTCGGTTGGCGAGCTCCGGGAAGGTGACGCGGAAGAAGGGATGGGTGTCGACGCCGGCGGCATTGAGGCGCCGGAAGAAGCTGTTGGAGGCCTTGAAGGAGCCCACATTGTCGTAGATCACCTTCACTTCCAGTCCCTGCGCGGCCTTCTCGATGAGGATGTCTGCGATCTCCTGACCTATGCCGTCGTCGAGAAAGATGTAGTATTGCAGGTAGATCGACTTCTCGGCGTGGAGCATGTCTTCCTTGAGGGCGTTGAATTTCGAGAGCCCGTCGGTGAAGATGTCGATCCTGTTGTCGATGGTGAGCGGAGAGCGGCAGATATTGTGGGCGAGCTTGATGAGATTGCGGGTGTCGCGCGAGACGTGGAGGGTGTCGAGGTCAACGCGCACCACCTTGTGGTCGTGGAGCAGCCTTCTCTTCTGATGCTGCGAGATCATGTGCATCCCCTTGAGGCTGCGGCCGAAGAAGAGATAGAATATCACCCCCACGCCGGGCAGGAATATCAGCGCTATGACCCAGGCGAGGGCGCGGATGGGGTTGCGGTTGTCTTTCACCACCATCACCACGGCGGCCACCACCATCGCGAGATAGAGCAGCACGAGCACTATCAGCAGCCAGTTGACGATTATGACGGAAATCCCTTCCTGCATGGATGCCTTGTTTGTAGTCAGGCTGACCGTCTACCATTCCACGGGCGTCTTGCCGTGTTGCTGTAGATACCGGTTGGCCTGGGTGAAATGATGGTTTCCGAAGAATCCGCGTGAGGCGGAAAGGGGAGAAGGGTGTGGGGAAGTGAGCACGAGGTGTCGCCCCCGGTCGATGATCGCGCCTTTCCTGATGGCATCGGAGCCCCAGAGGAGGAACACGAGATTGTCGCGCCCGTCGTTGAGGGCCTTGACGGCGGCGTCGGTGAAGGTCTCCCAGCCCCGTCCGGCGTGTGAGCGCGGCTGATGCTCCCTCACCGTGAGCGTGGAGTTGAGCAGGAGCACACCCTGACGGGCCCAGCGCGAGAGGTCGCCGTTGTAGGGGAGGGTTGCGCCGGTGTCGGCTGCGACCTCCTTGAATATATTGCGGAGCGATGGGGGCATCATCACGCCGTCGCCCACGGAGAAGGCGAGGCCGTTGGCCTGACCGGGGCCGTGGTATGGGTCCTGACCGATGATCACTACCTTGGTGTCGGCGAAAGGCGACTCGTTGAACGCCTCGAAGATCCTGCCGGCCGGAGGATAGACCCTGACGGCCGGATCGGCATACTCGGCCCTCACCATGTCGGTAAGGGTCTTGAAATAGGGCTTGTCGAACTCATCGGCAAGCGCCTTCTTCCATCCCTCTTCAATTTTCACATCCATAATATTGCTGTTGAAATGCAGTTGGGCGCCCTAAGTTAATAAAAAAAGCTGATAAAGACAAACGCTCAGCTTAGCCGGAGATGGGAAAGTGGAGGAATGAGGAATAAAAATGATAAAAATTGCGGCAAAATTTGTGGGTGATGAAAAAAAGTGTTAAGTTTGCCGAACGTTTTATTGAAAAATGCAAATTTTATGAAGAAAATCTACTCTATGATTACAATGTCGCTGCTTGCGACCGGCGCAGTGGCCGGCGAGGTGGTGACCTACGACGCGTCGCTCCCGCTGGCGCGCAAGAGCTTCAGAGACCGCACGGCTGTGGCCAGAGGCATGTCGACACGCGCCTCCTCCACTTCCTCATCGCTGCCGGAAAACGGCTGGGGCTACAACTGCGGCATCTACAACTGGAACGGGTATCAGAACCAGGTCTCCGACTTCAAGATGGCCACAGGCTTCACCGGGGATGTGCTCGAGAGCATATCCGGAAAGACCCTGAGCGAAGTGGCCATCGTGGCTCCCGCGCTCACCAACAGCAAGGTGCAGAGCATGGAGATGACGCTCTTCGTGACCAACGACCTTGACGGTACCCCCATTGTGGAAGTGCCCTACACCACGACGGGATGTCCGTTTGATGAAGACGGATATATCATCGACCAGTATGACGTGATAGAGCTTCCCGAGCCAATCGTGATTGACGGCAGCAAACCACTCTATGTCGGAGTGAAATCGCCTGAGGTCGCTAAAAACAATTATCCCGTTCCGTTTGACGGTCTACCGTTTGACGGGGAGGGTCTCCTCACGAGCACAGGAGGCAAAGCCTGGGAAAACGAGACGGAATATCTCGGCTCCCTGTGCCTCTATCTCGGCCTGGACGAGATGCCTGTGGATATGGCGCGTATCCTCTCCGGGAGTTTCCAGAAGCAGGCGAATGTGGGAGACGAGCTCAGCGGTGATTTCGAGGTCTACAATATCGGAGGCAACGACCTTTCGTCGGCCGCCTTCACGATGCAGCTCGGCACAGAGCCGTCGGTCAATATCGTCTGCACCCCCGACAACGGCCATCTTCTCGGCTTCAACTATACTACATACGAATACGAGCCGGGAATCATACTCAGCCGTGACTTCGGCATGGCAGAAATCACAGGCTTCCCGGTGACCGTCTCCGGGGTGCTTCCCCTCAGCTGCAGCCTGAGCGAGATCAACGGCAAAGCCAACGCATGGGGCAACGCACCTCAGGAGCAGAGCCTCCTCGTGCTTCCGGAAGGCACCGGCTATCCGCGCACCGTAGTGGTGGAGGAGGGCACCGGCCTCTGGTGTGGCTTCTGCGTGAGAGGATATGTCGGCATGGAGTACATGGCCGCTAAATATACCGACGGCTCGTATATCGGCATCGCGGCCCACTCCGGCGACCCCATGGAGTCGCCGACCTACGCTAAGGTCGTGGAGCGTTACTTCGACGGCTTCCCGTCGGCCATGGTCAACCGCATGGACGAGGAGAATCCCTCCGCCGAGGATCTGGAGGCCGCTTATCTAAAGTCGGTGGCCATGCCTTCCTACGGTAAGATCGACATGAGCATCAAGGGCATCTCTGACAGCGACATGCTGAGTCTGGTCACCACCTCGGAAGTAGTGATTCCCGGCAATTATGCCGTGGCATTCGCGCTCAAGGAAGACGGAGTCGGTCCCTACAAGCAGCACAACTACTATGCCGGCGGCGCATATGGCGAGATGGGCGGCTTCGAGAACGAGGGTGAGATGGTTGAGCTGATGTTTAACGAGGTAGCGCGCTCGATCTATAATCCCTTCGGCATCGAGGGTTCGCTTCCCGACAACATGGAGACGGGAGTGCCTTATGAGTTTGAGTATGACATACCTCTGGCCTACAGCACCGATGACACTGCCCAGTATAAGGTGGTAGACCGCGAGAACTCGTATGTGGTGGCCATGCTTCTCGACACCAACACAGGCTACATCGTCAACGCCGCTCAGCTTCCGCTTGCCGGCGTGAAGGTCAACGACGTGGAGCAGGCATCCTCAGCCAGGGTGATTGCCGGCAAGGGCGTGATCACGCTCGCAGGTGAGGAAGGCGCTACAGTCTATACTGCCGACGGCCGCGTTGCAGGACGTATCGCCGCCAACGGCCAGCTGAGCGTGGCTCCAGGCATCTACCTGGTAAATGCAGGCTCCGACACCTTCAAGGTCGTCGTGAGATAAAGAAATAAAAATGATTGTAAGTTAAAAGTAATTTTCAAGTTTTATCATGGTCCCGGGCTGTCGTGAGACACCCCGGGTTTTTTGCGCGGCAATTGCACCACAGAGGGCTTCTGTGGTGCAAATGTGGTGCGATTGTGAAATACGATAAAGAGCCAGCCTGCTGATTATCAACAGGCTGGCTCTTGATTGTATTCCCATGGGGAGTCGAACCCCAATCGTCGGAACCGGAATCCGAAATTCTATCCATTGAACTATGGGAACAAATGCACGGCAAAGGTAAGCAAAATCTCCGTCATTACCAAAGAAAACGCAAGCTTAATTCCAAAAGCATCAGCATATATGCATATAATCGACATATATACATGTAAGTATGACATATATACATGTATAAGGTCATCGTGAGGTAATATATCAACATAGAGCGTGGAAAGCCCGGACTGCATCGCGCAGCCCGGGCTTTCCATGCATTGTGAATCCGGAGATTGTGAGGGAATGGGAGAGGTCATTCCCTTGCAAGGATTAGGGCCGAGTAAGGGGCTACCGTCATGCGACCGCCCTGGCTCTTTCCGAGACCTCCCTTCGGAGAGATCAGTCCGTCGGCGGCTACGATCTTCCAGTCGCCCTTCTTGATGTTCACCTCCTGCGGATGGGAGGCGCCGTTGAAGACTACCTTGATCTCCTTCCAGGCGTCGCCGTTGGCGTTGTCGAGAAGAGAGTAGGAGATGAGGTTGGGCGTCTTCTTCGAGTCAATCCTGTCAAACCTCAGATGACGCGCGATCTGGTCGGCGGTGGTCATGCGGAAGGCCGGATGCGACTTGCGCAGCTCGATGAGCCCCTTGTAGTAGTCAAACTGGTCGCGGTATTTCGTCTTGTTGCTCCAGTCGATGGCATTGATCGAGTCGGGGCTCTTGTAGGAATTGTGTACGCCCTTCTTGTCGCGGAAGATCTCCTCGCCGGCAAACATGAAAGGAGTGCCCTGCGATGTGAAGACGATGGTCTGTGCGAGCTTTGCGGCGTCGAGCATATCCTTCTCGGGTGAGCCGGCCATCGACTTGCGGAGCTTGTCGGTGAGCGTGAGGTCGTCGTGGCAGGAGACGTAGTTGACGATCATCTCGGGCGACTTGGCGTAGGGAAACTTGGAGTTGGCGCCCTTCGAGTAGTCGACCTGCGGATGGGGAGTGGCGGCCACGATGCCGATCTTCACCGTCTCCTCGAGACCGGGCTTGCCGGTGGCGAATCCGCGGTCGGCGGCATCGGTGTAGTGTCCCTTCACGGCATCGCGGAGGTCGTCGGAGAATACCGCGATGTCAGTCATCTTGCTGACGTTCTCCTTGAGGGCGCGGCGCTCCTTGGCGAGCGGCGAGTCGCCGGCAGTCCATCCCTCGCCGTAGACGAAGATGGATGGGTCGATCTTCTTGAGCTCGGCAGCTACCTGATTCATCGTCTCGGTGTCGTGGATGGCCATGAGGTCGAAGCGGAAACCGTCGATGTGATACTCGTCGGCCCAGTATTTCGTGGAGTTGATGATGTAGTCGCGCATCTGCTGGCGGTCGGAGGCCGTCTCGTTGCCGCATCCGGAGGCATCGGAATAGGAGCCGTCGTCCCAGTGGCGGTGGTAGTATCCGGGCGCCGTGAGCTCGAAATTGGAGTCATCGTTGGAGGCCGTGTGGTTGTAGACCACGTCCATGATCACGCCGATGCCGGCATCATGGAGGGCCTTCACCATCTCCTTCATCTCGCGCACGCGGGTCGCGGGGTCGGAGGGATTGGTGCTGTAGGAGCCTTCCGGAGCATTGTAGTTGAGGGGGTCGTAGCCCCAGTTGTAGGTGTTCTCCTGGAGATTGAGCTCGTCGACGGAGTTGTAGTCGTAGGAGGGGAGGATGTGCACGTGGGTCACTCCGAGCTCCTTGAGGTGGTCGATGCCAGTGGCGAGGCCGTCGGGATTGGTGGTGCCGTGCTCGGTGAGGGCCAGGAATTTCCCTTTGTTGGCGATGCCTGAGGAGGGATGCTCCGACATGTCGCGGTGGTGCATCTCATAGACTACCACATCGGAAAAATTGTCGACCTTGGGGCCCTTGTCCTCGTTCCAGCCCTCGGGGTCGGTGGCGGCGAAATCGATGATGGCGGCGCGGGCGCCGTTGACTCCCACGGCCTTTGCCCAGACGCCGGGCGTCTCGTCTTTCCATTTGCCGTCATACTCGATCTGGAAAGTGTAGAACTTTCCGTAGAGCTTCTCGGGCACGGAGGCAGTCCATGTGCCGTTGGAGGCGTCAAACTTCATGGGGAGCACCTTGAAGGGGGCGCCGAAGCGGCCGTTGTCGTAGAGGTTGACCCTCGCGGCCGATGCCTTGGGGCTCCAGAGGCGGAAATGCGTGCCGCTGTTGTCGACGGTGAGCTCGAGGTCATCGCCGCTGTAGGTGGGGTAGTCGTTGAATCGGGCGTCGTAGGCGCTCTGGGCGGAGACGGTGGCGGGAAGGGCCACGGCGCTCAGCGCCATCAGGGAGGCTGCCACGAGGCAGCCGGGTGTCGAAATCTTCATGTAAGGATTATTTAGTCTAAATGATAGTGCAAATATAGTGATTCTTAGCTTTTTCTGCAAGTGTTTAGGGGCATGGAGACGATTGCGGCACGTTAAATTTCATTATTTTATGGATTTTTTGTAATTTTGCGGCTTAAAACTGATGCACCACAGATGCAAGATATTAGAAACATAGCAATTATAGCCCATGTGGACCATGGGAAAACGACATTGGTCGACAAAATGCTCCTTGCCGGCCACCTCTTCCGCGACAACCAGACCACCGGCGAGCTCATCCTCGACAACAACGACCTTGAGCGCGAGCGTGGCATAACGATACTCTCCAAAAACGTATCGATCAACTACAAAGGCACCAAGATCAACATCATCGACACCCCGGGACATGCCGACTTCGGCGGCGAGGTGGAGCGTGTGCTCAACATGGCCGACGGCTGCCTGCTGCTCGTCGACGCCTTCGAGGGCCCGATGCCCCAGACGCGCTTCGTGCTCCAGAAGGCCATCCAGATGGGGCTCAAGCCCGTGGTG
>CANQRV010000033.1 GCA_947626355.1 uncultured Muribaculaceae bacterium | reverse complement strand
AGATTTTTTTGATTTCTTCACTCATTGTCCGTTAAAATCTTTAACTTTTTAGTCAAGATTTTTCAGGACTAGACATTTTTATAAATCGGCATATCCCTCTTTGGCCATTTTGGCGCATCGCGGCTGCGCTTGTGGCTTATACCCTTGATAATTTGGCTGATATGGCGCTTTGTGCACAGATTTCCGGTCTGTGTGCCAAATAATAAATTATCTTAAAAGCCTCATCTTTCGGGCGTTGCCGATTGTTGCCCTCGACTTTTTTTATTAATTTTGTTTCGCCGGTTTTCACCAGGGGGCTCCGGCAATGTATATACCCCGACAACCCAACCACCAGAATAATGATTTTCCGACATATTCTCCCTATAATGATGATAGTCGCCGCCTCTTTCGGCGCCGCCGCGCAGTCGCCGTCGATGAGGTCGCTCCATTCCAAAGCACATAAGGACCAGCTCGCCAATGTGAAGTCGCGTCTCGACATGACGGTGATTTCCGACCGTCTCAAGGAAGACGTGGCACGCCGGGAGGCGGCCGTCGCCAGCGAGGGCTCGCTCTCCGCTGAGGGTCTTACCCTTGCCAACGACCTCATCAAGGAGGCCCGTACTCATCTCGGCAAGCGATACCGCGCCGGCTCCAAGGGCCCCTCGACTTTCGACTGCTCCGGATTCTCGAGCTACGTCTATCGTCAGTTCGGATATTCGCTCAGCTCATCCTCCAAGGCCCAGTACACCCAGGGTCGCCCCGTGGAGCGTAAGAAGCTTCAGACCGGCGACCTCGTCTTCTTTACGAGCCGTCGTAGCGGAAGCAGCGTAGGCCATGTGGGAATCGTGGTCAGCGCTGACCCCCAGACCGGCGATTTCAAGTTTATCCATGCAGCCCGCACCGGCATCAAGGTCGACGACTGCAAGGGTTATTATGAAGGCCGCTATCTCGGCGCCCGACGCATCATCGAATGATGGCGACATACCACGCATATATTATATAGGACCAATCAGTATAGGCATATAAATATAGAGAAACCAAATATTGAGAAACGCAAATATTTATTGGACCTTACAGATTTATAGCCTGCTCTGTTTGCAAGTCATGATTGTTTTTGTTTATTGGAACAGCACTATGATCTAAAAAGCCGAGCCTCCGGATGCAGCTGCATCCGGAGGCTCTGGCTTTCATCAAGCGGTTTAGTTATTGTGCTATCAGGTCGAATTCGGCAAGCGAGGTGGAGTGGTTGCCGAGCGATGAGAATCTGAAATATCTCGCCGATTCCGGATCTGTGTCTACGTACGTCCAATAGGGGAGCCAGTCGCCCTCCGACACCGTTGCCCATTTCTTCCCGTCGGCGCTTGTTTCCAGACGATATTTTCTTACAAGTCCTTCCGAACTGCCGGCGTCGCTGCGCGGCGTTGCCCTGAATCCTTTGTAGGCCACAGGTTTCCCGGCGTCTATCACGAAATACTGTATGGCATCCTCTCCTTCCGCGGTCGGTGTGGCGGCTTCGTCGATCCAGATAGTCGTGAGGTCGCCGTCGAATATGTTGCCGACTGGATTGCCGGCTTTCTCGCCACTTGACTCTATGACCTTCCAGCCGCTGCGGTCGGCCATCCCCTCGCGCAGGTCTACAGGGCGCCATTCGCCGGTGGCGAAGTTGATGTCGAACTCCGGCACGTAGTTGAACGCGCAGTCGGTATCGGTGAAGGATATCGGGAAGATGATGGTCTTCGACTCCGGAAGGTTGGGATCCTGCCAGCGGTCGCCTATATATAGATAAGTGGTGTCTTTCGATCCCTCCACTTTGATGATGGAGGCGGCCTGGGTGTCGAAGGCTATCGGATTGCCCACTTTGTGGAGCGGGCTCCATCCCTTGGTCAGGGTATCTGTGTAGGAGAGGTTGGCGGGATTCGGGTCCCATCCTGTGCATGCCGAGGATAGCATATAATAGCGGTCGCCTTTGCGCGCGATGGCCGGTGCCTCGCGGCGGTCGCCGGGGAAGAGCACTGTGTAGTCTACCGGCTCAAGATAGTCGTCGGAGAGGCGGAAGAGACCGAGGTCGGTGTTCTCCTCGATGGTCGAGATGAAATAGGCGGTGCCGTCGTCGTCGAGGAAGATGTTGCAGTCGCGGCTCTTGATGCCGAGGGGACGTCCCCCGCTGTGGAAGGTGTAGTCGCCGGCCACGGAGTCGCTCACGAAGACTCCGGCTTCCGAGGCGCTGTAGTCGCGCGCCTCCCAGTGACACCACACCACGAACTGTCCTGTGGAGTCGTTGAAGAAGAGCTTCGGCCTCTCGATCATGCGTGTCGAGCCCAGCTCCGGGTGTGTCTTCTCGTTGGCGATGATTTTGTTCTCGAATTTCCAGTTCTTCAGGTCTTTCGATGAATACATGTTCACGTCGGGACGCCACTTGTCGGAGCGGTCTTCGCCGATCATGTAGTAGGTGTCGTTGAGCAGTATGAAGCCGGCACCGTGGGCCTGCACCTCGCGCCCGCGGTCGTCGGTCCACATCTTTCCGTTCTTGATCCTCACCCATTCGCCGGGGCGGTTGGCGAGATATTCCTTCGACGCCTTCTTTAGCGCCTCGAGGGCCTGTTGCCTCTCTTTGTCGCCTGACGCCGGGTTGGCGTTCACCTGCTCGGCGAGTGTGATGGCCTTCCTGAAGGTCTCTTTGCCGGCATAGTCGCTGTTGGTCGCGAAGTCGCGCGCTATGCGCAGGTGTGACTCAAGCCTCTTCTGCTGGGCATCGGAGCCTCCGTTGCCCAGCGCCCAGACTGCTCCCTGACAGGCCATAGCTATCGTGGCCGCTGCGATTACGTTTCTCGATAGTCTCATATCCGTGTTCGATTAAGGTTTTTGTTTTGCAAAGTTATCAATTTTTAACGGTTTTTGAGTATCTTTGCCCTATAAAACCTGACAACTGATAGTGAAACACATGAAAAAGATAACTTCCATTCTCGTGATGACGCTGGCTGCTCCGGCCCTCCTGGCGTCTACCCGCATCTCAAGCCCCTCCGGCTCTCTCGTGGTGACTGTTGATGCTGATGCCGATGGCACTCCTTATTATACTGTGGATTATCGCGGACGTGAGATTCTCGGCCGGTCGCCCCTCGGTTTCCGAATGGCCGACGGCATGGACTTCACTTACGGTCTCGGTCTCGAGTCTTCGGTGGCCGACACCGTGCGCCGCAGCTTCGGCCAGGACAGGATCAAGCGCAGCCGCGTCGACTGGCACGCCACTCATCAGACCACGACTTTCAAAGGCGCCGATGGACGAGAGATGGGCGTGGAATGGGAGGTGGCCGACAATGATATCGCTTTCCGTTACATCATACCTGCACAGGGGGAGAAGCGAGCCGCTGTCATTGAGCGCGAGAACACCGCTTTCTGTTTCCCTGAGGGCTCGAAGATCACGGCCACTCCGCAGAGCGATCCCATGATTGGATGGAAGCGCACGAAGCCCAGCTATGAGGAATTCCATATCGTGGAGGCTCCTTTGGATCAGAAGTCGCAGTATGGCCACGGTTTCACGTTTCCCGTGCTCTTTAATGTTGGTGGGGAGGGCGATGCCTGGGTGCTCCTCAACGAGACCGGAGTCGACGGCTACTATTGCGGCTCGCGGCTCGGAGACTTCGATGGCTCTTTATTCTCGATAGAGTATCCGATGCCGGAGGAGAACAACGGTAACGGCACGGCCGCCCCTGGCATCGCGCTTCCGGGCAAGACCCCGTGGCGAACCATAACGGTAGGGGAGACTCTCGCCCCGGTGGTGGAGACTGTGGTGCCCTGGAGTGTGGTAGAGCCCCGCTATGAGGTGGCCGAACCGGCGCGTCCAGGCAAGGGCACCTGGAGCTGGCTTCTCTGGCAGGACGGCAGCATCAACTACGACGACCAGGTGAAGTTTATCGACCTCGCCGCCGAGATGGGCTACGACAATGTGCTCGTCGACAACTGGTGGGACCGCAACATAGGGCGCGACCGCATGGCCGACCTTATAAAGTATGCCCGCTCGAAGGGTGTCAATGTGATTCTCTGGTACTCCTCTTCGGGCCATTGGAATGATATCGAGCAGAGCCCCGTCAACCACATGGACCGCCCCGTCGTGCGCAAGAAGGAGATGAAATGGCTCCGCGACAACGGAGTGCGCAACATAAAGGTGGATTTCTTCGGCGGCGACAAGCAGGAGACGATGCGCCTCTATGAGGATATCCTCAGCGATGCCGCCGACTACGGCATCGACGTCATCTTCCACGGCTGCACGCTGCCTCGCGGCTGGGAGCGCATGTATCCCAATTTCGTGGGTGCCGAGGCTGCTCTCGCTTCGGAAAATCTTGTCTTCTCCCAGGACTTCTGCGACCTCGAGGCCAATCAGGCCACTCTCTATCCCTTCATGCGCAATGCCGTGGCTTCGCTGGAGTTCGGGGGCACGGTGCTCAACCGTCGCCTCAACAAGGGAAACGACGGAGGCTCCCTGCGTCGCACGGGCGATGCCTTCCAGCTCGCCACCGCAGTGCTTTATCAGAATCCCGTGCAGAACTTCGCCCTCGCGCCCAACAATCTTACCGATGCGCCCGTCGAGGCTATCGAATTCATGAAGGAAGTGCCCACGACATGGGACGACATCCGATTTATCGACGGCTATCCCGGCCGCTATGTCGTGATGGCCCGTCGTCACGGCTCCCGCTGGTATGTGGCTGCCGTCAACGCCATGTCGGAGCCTGTGGAAGTGATGGTCGACCTTGCCGCTCTCGGCACCTCCGCCGATAGGGCAGTGCTCTACACCGACACCTCTGACCTTCAGAAGCTCGAGAAGAAAGTCGTGAAGGTAAAAGGCGGCAAGCTGAAATTGAAGATAGTCCCCAACGGCGGCTCCGTCACCCTCCTCAACTGATTCTTTTCAGAAATATTGTTTGGATTGCATTGATTAATTGCTTACAGTTGCATCCGTCAATCTATAAACTAGACATTAAACATTCTTAAATTGTTATATTTACGCACATACGCGCGCAACTTCACTGAATCCCATGACGAATACTTCCGATGGCATGATGTCAAAGGCAAAAAGGTTGCAAGAAAGCGTTCCCATACAATTCAGTCCAACAGTCCGCTTCCCACGGTTGAGGAACGGCTGTTTTTCATACTTGTCTATTTGAAGAACAACCCTCTTCAGAGCTATCATGCGGCATGTTTCGATATGAGCCAGCAGCAGTGCGGGCAATGGATTCACACCCTGACGGAGATACTCCGCAATGCGACCGGGGATGCGGGGATGCTTCCGGCTTCCGATGTCGAGGCATTCAAGCGACTTCTCGATGAGCGAGGGGGCGATGCTGTCGTGCATGAACTCATTCATGATGGGACAGAACGCGAGATTCCGAGACCCTCCGACCCTGATCTTCAGAAGGAGCACTACAGCGGCAAAAGAAGAAGCATACCGTCAAGAACGCGGTAATCACCTGTATGGCAGGATTTATCCTCTTTGCCAGCCTCACTGTGGAGGGAAAGATGCACGACAAGCGTATCGCCGATGAGATGTATTCCTTTCCCTATGAATGCATTCTTCAGCAGGATACCGGCTACCAGGGTTACAGTCCCGATAACGTCACCGTGATACAGCCGACAAATGGCGCCTTCATATGAACTCAGTGTAGCTCGTGGCCGTGGAGAACCCACGCGATATAGGCGTGGCCCAGATCATCTCGCCTGTCTCTGCCGAAGGTCTCGGCCAGGAAAGCATCACGGTGAGGATTAAAAACTATGCCGACATCCCCGTCGACGGCTTCGATGTCTGCTACACCGTCAACGGCGGCGAGCCTGTGACCGAGCACGTGGGGGAGAGTCTGCTGGGGCGACGCTCCCGTTCCGGAAGCCATGACCAATGTCCTCGTAGACCTCGACAATATCTCAAACGACACTTTCATGGAGTCGGCGTCAAGCTCTCTGTCGACGGCAAAGAGGTTGCTTCTCAGGAGGTGACGGTCAACATCCTCTCGAAGAAGGACGTGACATTCGAGAACGCCCTCGCCGGCCTGGGCGATGGCAGGCACATCATGAAGGCAGAGGTGTCGCATCCCAGCGACAATAACTTCGACAACAACACCGTTGAGAAAGAATTCTTTGTAGTGGAGCAGGCCCCGGCACTCATTTATGATTTCGAAGACGGTCAGTTCCCCGACGACCTGACATGGCGTATAGAGGATACTTACGCTATCGCCTCCGGCGCCATCTATACGGCAGGAGGAGTGAAGGTTATGGACATCACAACCCCGACCGCCGACATCTCCTCGCTCGGCCACGGACTGTATATCATCAACATAGACGGCCGCGGCATCAAGCTGGCGCTATGACGCCACGACTCCGGCACAGTCGGAATGGCGGTAAGCCATTGACTGACGGCTGACGAAAAGAGGGCCGGGGGAATTCCCCCGGCCCTCCGCACTCTGCATGGTGTGGGTTATGGATAATAGCCGCGTCCTTATTTCACCATTACTTTCGAGACAGTGGTCTTTTCCTGTCCTCTTTTGATGATTAAATACACACCATGCTGAAGGCCGGAGGTCTCTCCGGTTTTGTTGATCAGCGTTCCCTGCATGTCTCGCAGTTCTATAGTCAGGGGCATGTCGTCATTCATATCCGCCACGGCCGAGGGCTTGAGATCCGTGAGGCTTGATGAGGCTACATTGCCTATCCCGCATGCCACCGGGCTCTGCGGATCGTAATTGGATATGAAGGCCACCACATGCATCTCCTCCGGGCTGCATCCTTCCGGATAGGTGAGGGTGCAGCTGTAGGAGTAGCTGTCTCCGTCCCATTCGGGCGACTCTCCCCACGTGGCGTTGTAGGCTCTTTCCACATGATTGTGTATGTAGCCGGTGCCGGCGCCGGCCTGTCCTCTTTCGCTCGCCCCCACGTTATTCTCGGTCAGATACACTGTGATACGCGGGTCAGAAAACATCCTCAGCACCGTCTCTCCCTTGATTTCCAACGTCACTGTGCGAAGCTCTGGGTCATGGATGCCGTCGAGCCCGATGCTGTAGAGGGCCGGAACATCCTGTGCCGACGACACCTTATACAGGAAGTCATTGGCCGGAAGATTCATAAACACGGGGGTCTTGATCCGGCTTCCGCTTTCCTCCTCCCTGTCGAGCATGAACGCCGGTGCATAGGTGGAGCCGTTGTCGTTGTAAAACCATTCATATTCCCGGTCGCATTCCAGTGTGAAGGGATCCTCATAATATCCTGAATGATGGCATACCATCACAAACCTGGCCTTCTGCTCATCGGTCATCATCGATATCATGTCCTGGATTGTCTGTGCGGCGGCAGGACAGTTGGAGCATCGCTCAGTGGTGAACTCCTCGAGCAGCACCGTTCTCGGAAACACCGCCGATATCACCGGGACGCTTTTGATGACAACGCTGTTGTCGTCGGGCATGGTGTCTGCATTGCCGTTGGGAGCTGCCACTGATATCTCGAGGTCATATTCCCTGCCCGGTTCAAGACCGTCGAGGGAGATCTCTTCCGTATAGTTTCTCGACACTCCGTAATTGAGGGTCTGGCTCACCTGCTTCTCCGCATGGAAATCAGTGCCGGAGGCCGTGATCTCGAGCACGTAGGAGTCCACTGTGTTGATTCCCTCGTTGCGGATTTCGTAGATTACCCTCGCCGGCTCTCCCGCCACACAGTATGCCCGGGAGAGGGACGCGGATATGAGACGCAGGTCATCGGTGGGGAGATTGTCGCCGCTGATCAGGGCCTCTATGCAGAGTATGCCGGTTTCGGGGCGTTGTCTCCATCCTTCCTCTCCGGTCTTTATCCAGCACGCGTCAGGCTCCTCGCCATCCACCGCCGATACTGCCGAGGAGGTCTTTGTCTGGGTAAAGGTGTAGCCGACGTAGTATCCGGTATTTTCCCGGATATCCACCGGGGTCTCGAACGCGATGTTGTTCCATCCGTCGCGTGGCTTCTGGGCCGAGCGGATGTCGATGGTGGTCTCCGCGAGATTGGCCTGCTCAAGCCCCTCGCGCACCCATACCGTCATTTCGTGGACGTTGAGTTTCGAGGCCAGCCCGGCGTTCACGCCACTGAAGGCGTCTCCCCTGAAGCGCGCGAGCGTTTCGGCCGGCAGATAAATAGCGGCCTCCACAGTGACGTTTCCCTCCACGGAAAACGCTCCTTCCGATGTGTCGACTTTGCCCGAGCAGTATCCCAGACGGTAGTCGGTGGCCGGGTAGGCTGCGAGCGACAGCGACAGCAGGAGGAGGGTCAGATAGAAATGGATCTGTTTTCTTGTCATGTTGTCTGATATTGATAGGGAAGGGGTGGATACGACACCCCTTCCCGATGGTTGGTCATCCGGAGATTGTCATCTCACTATAGTCTTGAGTGTCTTGGCGCCCGCTTTCACCACGTAGACGCCTGCCGGCACTGTCAGCCTCATGTCGTCGCCGGCTACACGTCCGGAGTCCACGACCCGTCCGTCGGCGGTCGACACCGAGTATTCGGCGTCTTTGAGATTGATCAGCCTGATGCTGTTGTGGCCAGCCAGGATCGAGCCGGTGGCTACATGATTGGCGGCGATTCCGCTTGTAGGAGACACCGCTGCGGAGGTCATGGCGAAATAGTCGCCCTCGTCTTCTATCTCGGTATCGATGATTATCTGCACCCATTCCTCTCCAAGCAGGGTCTCGGGAAGGTCGAATGTCACCGCCCTGATCTCCTCACCGTCGTTCACGGGCAGCGTTCCGATCGGCAGCAGCTGGTCTGAATGGTGGGTCGAATATCCGTAGAGCGTCACCTTGGCCGCGCGGCTGCCGGTATAGGTGTTGAGCGTGAGGCTCGCGACATCTGTGTTGAGCGTAGTGAATCTCGGCATGGAGACGCGTCCTGCCGTGCCCTCCACTCCGCTGCAGTACATCGCCACCTTGTCGTTGTCGTCGCCATACAGGGTGGCATCGATGTCCTTGAGGTATATGAACGTCCATTCGGCGTAATATCCGTTGGTGAAGATCCTCCAGGGCTTCGTCTGGTAGATGTTGTAGGGATCCGAGAAATCATCGGAGTAGGGCAGCGTGTATGCCGGACCTACCCATGCCGATCCCGACATCATCGGGCCCGCTCCGGCGATATTCACTGGCTCTATAGCGATATGGTAATAGTCCTGTGTCTCCGGGGTGAAGGTGTATGTGCATTCGGTCAGTCCTTTCTCGATCGGTATCCAGTTCGACGGTATTCCCGTGGGGTCATACCTGTAGATGTTGTATGTGAGCTGCGACGGATCGATATATCCTCCGTTTTCGCCGGTGGCCGGAGCCTTCCAGGTCAATGTGAGGTGAAGCATGTCGTCAGACACCGTTCCGCTTACGTTGGTGACGTTGGAGGGCACTGTCTGGCCTGTGAATACCTTGGCGGTGGCTCTGAAGCTGTTCTCTCCGTTGCTGTTGGATACGATGATTCCGATTTCGTTCTCTCCCTGGTTGGTGGCCAGTGTGGCTTCGGCGGTGGCGCCTGCGATGCCTGTCACGGTCACTGTCTCGACCGGACTGTCGATAGTCGCTGTCAGTTCTTCACCTTCGGGAATCGGAGAGCCCGCATTGGTGGTTGTCGGGAATCTGAACTCCACTGTCGTTGAGAGCTTGCCTTCCGGTGCCGCTGTCAGGATGATGTCTTCCGCAGTGGTGGGACTGGAATCGGTCACGGCGCCGTCTTCCACATTGATATCGCGGATGAGCACGCCGGCCATCTCGGCTGCCGACGAGCAGTGGATTCCGATGTAATAGGTTCCGGGCTCGTAGACCTTGAAATATCCCTGAAGCCTTTTCCACGGCGACACCTGCTGCCCCTGCTGGTCGTAGGCGCATGGTATTTCCGTGCGTTCCACCAGACTTTCGATCACTCCGTCGTAATTCGGCTCTATGGCAAGCACCACGTCGAGGTATTCCCCGGTGAAGTTGGGCGACCATGCCGAGGCATCGAGCGACACCTCGTATATCCTGTCGGTGCTGTCGAAGCTTATGGCCGGCAGAAACAGATAGTCGTCCATATCGGCGTCGAAGGAATAGCCGGAGTAGATGGCGCTTCTCTCGTCGTTCCATGTCCATCCGTTATAGTCATCGTTCCTGTCGAAGACTGTCATCATTCCGAATTCGGCCTTTGTAGGGGTAAAATGCACGGGGAGAGTCATGGCCTCGCCCATCTGGAGGCCGTCGGAGCTTGATTCCGCGCTCTCTATTCCGTTGCTCGTCGCCGACACATATGCGGTATATAGGGAGAGGTCTGCCGGATTATCAAGCCGATAGGTTGTGGTCGTGGCTGTGGTGGTTGTCGCGAACACGGTGTCGCCGTCCAGATTCTCGATACGCACGTTATAGACCAGGCCTTCGAGATCCACATAGCCGCCGTGAACGCCGGCGGAGGTGGCCTCCCAGCTGATCTCTTCCTGCGTGAGCGTCACTGATTTCGGAGCCATCGGGATGTCGGGGCCTATCCACATCCTGCGGGTCTGGGTCTCGCTCGATTTCCCGTTGGCGGAGACTGTCACGCCAAACTCGTGGTTGCCCGTCTCGAGTCCGGTGATCTCGGCTGATACATCGCTGCCGGGGGCCGCCTGGCCCTGCGCCGCCGCCATGCCGTCGACGCTCACTTCCCAGTCGACGCTGTCAGGCAGCGGATTGCCGTCCTGTGTCTGCTCCGGCATAGTGAACGATACGCTTCCCGACAGTGAGCCTTCGGGGAATTCTATTCCGCGGATTACGGGGCTTTCCGGAGCGCCGGGTATTATTTTCGTGTCGGGACATACAAACCAGTCGAAAAAGGCGTTCTCATCGAGCGAGCACTCGAAGTTGAAGAGTCCGTCGGTGGTTACGGTATACAGACTCGTCGTGCCGTCGTTGCTCTGATAGGTCCAGTAGAAGATGTCTTCGGCCGGTGCGTATGCCATGGCGGCCTGGAACGTGCCGTGGGCGTTCTTGTCGGGGATGTCGCTTATCACGCTCTGCGTGCCGTCGAAGTCTATCCTCACAAACCGTTGGTTGAGGTTTACTCCGTAGAGAGCCTTGTCTTTGGGGCAGTAGGCGAGTGAGATCACGTTGTCCATGAAATCGTCATATTGCTTCACTATCTCCATTTCCGTGGGATTGGCGGTAGTGGCCCTCGCGAGCTCGTAGTTTCTGGTGAAGAAATAGAAGTATCCGTCTTCGGGGTTGTAGGCGGGAGGGGATACCCAGCTGATGGTGGAGTCGATATCCACTTTCTCCAGCACCTCGCCGGTCGCGAAATCCACTTTCAGGAATGCGGGCGAGCCGAAGTTGGAGAAATCATCGCTGAAATATGCCTCCGCGTAGCCGTAGAGACAGCCGTCCAGAAGGAACGCGCAGCTGAATTTATCGTAATACTGCGCCGCCGGATCGGTGTAGACCATGGTGGTCTCGCCATACTGGCCTATTTCATACACGCCCCTGGGCGGATTCATCGAGCTTACGTCTGACGACGACATGAAGCCGAACAGGCTCGACCCTCCTGAAGTCACCCGCCATGGTGTGTTGTCATCGCGGCTCGCCATGCGTGTGGTGAATCCTTGCTCCACCGCGACGTGCTTTATGGGTTTCAACGGAGCTGATATCCCCGATGCGGCGCCTATGCATAAAGCGGCTCCGCTGCCCAGAAGAGTGGCGACATAGAGATTTGTATATTTCCTCATATATTGTCGTTGGCCGGTTCTGATGTTGGTATTGCCGTGACAGACGCTTGAACCGGATTGAAGCAGCCCGTCAGGTTTGTTGTAACTATGGTTCCGGGTGGAATTTCCGGTAGCCAAAATTACTTATAGATGCCATAAACGGAAAATAATTGTCATGTTAATTCGTAAAATATATGATTTGTCATGAGATTCCGTCGTTTTTTGCTATCGACAGGGCTGATTTGCGGAATTCCATGGGCGACATCCCCACATCTTTTTTGAAGGTTTTCGAGAATACGGAGTCGGAGCTGAACCCCAGTTCGGCGGCAAGCTCCTTCACCCTCACGTCCCTAGTGTGGTCGGATAGTATGGCCATTGCGTCAGATATCCTGAAGGCGTTGATATATCTGCTGAACGATACGCCCGCGCAGGCATTGACGGCTTTGGAGACATAGGTGCGGTTGCTGCCGAGCGATGCCGCGAGAGATTCCAGCGATATGTTGCTGTCGCGGTATGCCTTTTCCGTCCTCATTTTGCATTCGATGTTCTGGAACACGTCTCTCAGGGAGTCGTCGGCTGCCGCTTTCGTTTCTTCTTTGGCGCCCTCGGGCAGCCCGGTCATGACAACGGGGCGGTTGTCGAGCAGGCGTCTCACTGTCGCCTCGTGGAGCTTTCTTTGTCTTCTGTGGGTGACGGCCATCGAGATGAGGACTACGGTGAGCACTGTCAGCAGCGATATGCATATCGTGGCGATGCGTTGGGTGCGGAGATTCCTGATCTTGTATTTATGCACTTCATTTTCCTTCTCCAGACGGAGGTTGGTTGTCACGAGGCTGTTGAAATCCTGCACCATCCGGTTTTTCTGAAGGCTGTCGTTCAGGTTGTGGTATTGATGGAAGAAAGACAGGGCTTCTTCCTTATTGCCGAGACGCGAGTGGAGTTTCGCGAGGGCGAGTATTATGTCGGCGCGAAACTCGAGATTCCGGAATGACATCGAGATGGCGAGCGCGTTGCTGTAGAGCCGCTCGGCTTCTCTCAGGTCTTTCTGCCTCTCTTTTAGGCGCCCGTAGCGCATCAGCGCCAGCACTCCGAAACTCGGTTCGGCATATTCCCGCAGCTCGATTGCCTTTCTGTATTCCTTTTCAGCTTCCCGGAGTCTGCCCTGGCGCGAGAGGATGTCGCCGCGTGTGGTAAACGACAGGGGGGCGAGCTGCCGGAGGTCGTGCTCCAGTATGAGGCTGTCGATATGGTCGAGGGTGGCGAGCGCTTCGGGATACAGGTTGTTGGTCACCTGCATGAGGGCGAGCCCCATATACGCCTGCGACCGCGACACTATGTCGGCGTCGGCGGTCGACAGTATCGACACTGCCTCCCGGGCGTAGTCCATGCCGTTGGGGTCGTCGAGTATGTAATATATGTAGCCTATATTGGCGAGCATCGTGACCATCGCCATCTGGTTTCCCGCCTTTCTCGCCTCCCGGTATCCCTCGTGGAATGAGCTCAGGGCTTCCGGATAGCTCAGTCTGTATTTCAGGGCGAGCGAGCCTTTGATATGGTGGTAGAGCAGTCTGGCCATAGGGTCGGGGGCATCCTTTGCCAGAGGCGCTATTTCCGAAAGGTATTTTTCGGCTGAGTCTTTGTTCTCCAGGATGGTGAATGCCTGTGAGAGCTGAAGCCCGGCCAGCGCCTCGGCGTCGCTCCCGCTTCCTTTTATATTGTTGTAGTATTTCCGCGTGACGTATACCACGGAGTCCATCTCTCCGGCGCTCAGCTTGTCGTGCCAGAAGCGCTTCATGATCTCAAGGCTTCTGTCGGTGTCTTTGCCGGCCTGGCCGCTGCCGCAGCCAGGGGTTGATATGATGGTGATGATGGAAATTATGAGGAGAAGTATCGATGCCGGTCTGTTCATGTACGCAAAATTAGTTCAAAATCCTGAGATTCCAAACATCCTGCTCCATCAATCTCCATGTCTCTGTCGGTAATTCCTGGGGCTCATGCCGGTCTGCTGCCTGAAATATTTGCCGAACGCCGACTGGGTGGGGAAGTTGAGCCGGTAGGCGATCTGCTGCACGTTAAGGTCGGTGTTGCCCAGCAGGATCTTGGCTTCCAGCACCACATATTCATTGATCCAGTCGAGCGCCCCTTTCCCTGTGTACCCCTTCACCATGGCCGACATGTATTTGGGTGTCAGGCACAGCTTTTCCGCGTAAAACGACAGGCTGCGCTCACTGGTATGGTAGTCTGTGAGAAGCTCCATAAACCGGCTGAAGATCTGCTGGCCGCGTGTCGTCGATGTCTTCTCCGGAGCCCTTTCCGCCTGGGCTTTGCTCATGGCGAGGAGCACTGTGTGGGAGAGGGCCTCGCTCAGACTCCGTATCACTTCTCCGTTTCCTTCCTTGATATTCTTGCGCAGCAACACGAGATATGGCTCGAGCAGTCGGGTCTCTTCTTCCGGCATCTGGATTATGGTGTTGCCGCGCAGGTTGATGTATGCCTGCGTCCGGAGCCTGAAATCTATCTTGAGCTGACGCTGGTATTCATTGGAGATGAGTATGGCGAATCCCTTCATGCCCCGGCTCGCAGTAACCTGTATTATGTCGCCCGGCAGATGAAGGCTCATGCTGTTGGCGTGAAGGGTGATGCTCTCGAGATTCGCCCGGCTCTCGACCTCTCCTTCCAGACACACGAACATGCATATGGCATTGATGCGCGTCGGCTCCCTGAAGAGACTCAGCTGGCTGATGTCGTCGATTATCACGATAGCGTCATTATAGGATGTGAGTCTGACCGAAGCCTTCATGTGCAGAAGCCTTTCGATGGAGATGTCGGTGAGTGTGGTGGCCATGTGTGATGCTTTTTCCGGGTCCGTGTCTTGAGCATATATATAAAGAATGGAACGCCGTTATATTATGCCTTTGTGGACAATCAGGCGTTAAAAAACGCATTATGCTCCAAAAACAGCCGTTATGGCTTAAAATAAATTTGGTTTATTGAATAAATTCTTATAATTTTACGCAATAAAACACGGGCTGAATAATCCTGACACACGAAAATGCCACAAAACGGTCTTACATCATATATTGAATCCCTGCTGGTTGCGGTTGTCGCGATCATCTCGCTCCTTATGCCGGTCGCTTCCCCGGCTGCCAAGGCAAAGCCGACTCCTTACCTGTTTACTCAGGTGGATGCCGTGTTCGACTCCATCGCCCGCCAGGTGCTCACCAACGAGTTCAACCGCGTCCCCGCGGCGCGAAACGTGGAGAACATTGTTCAACTCTCCCGTATCGCGTCCCGAAGCGGTGACCCGGTGCTCAAGGCCCGGGCCTCGCTCTGGAAGATAAGGGCCAACCAGATCAACGCCGCTCCCGACAGCTGCATCACAATCCTTGAGAGGCTCCGGACTTCTATCCCTTCCGAGTATGACTACGACCGCGCCTGCCTCACGTATCAGCTTGCAGGAAACCATGACCGGATAGGCAACTATTTCGTCACCTATCAGCTACTTCAGGAGGCAATCCCTGTGTTCGAGAAATACGGCGACGATTACTTCCTCGGCAACGCACACCTGCTGATGGGCCTCAACTATTTCAACATCAGCGAGCCAGACCTCGCCATAGAGGAGATACGTCTTGCCGACTCACATTACCGCAAAGCCGGATATCCCTCCAACCGCATCCACTATTTCGAGGCGACATTCGCCAAGGATGAGGAGGCTCAGCTTCGCCTGTTCCGGAAATCGATTGCCGAAGGTGCGGATGATCCCGGAATGACTGTGCAGGCTTACGACAAAATGGCCACCATATTCAACTCAATGAATCTTCCCGACAGCGCTCTCCGGTATGTATCAGCCGGCAAGAAGATGATTGCCGATATGCTCCCCGACAATTTCCTGCTTAAGATCATCCTCGACCTGAAGGAGGCCCAGACCATGCTCATCAAGGGGGAGGTGGATGCTTCACTTGCGCTTCTCAAGAAAGCGGAGGGAAACAGTGAACGCTTCAGAAACGAATACTGGGAGACCGACCTCTATAAGCTTCTTTCTGCCGCCTATGAGGCAAAGGGCAACAGCATTCTCGCCTTCCTTTATCTGAAAAAGCATCTCAAGGCCACCGAGCGCGACATAGCTACTCTCCGCGCCGCCGAGATTCCAAAGGCAAGGGCCCGTGAGGCAATCAACCGTCAGAAAACGCAGATCGCCCGCATGGAGCAGGATGCCAGAAACGCCAAAAGCCACTTTTTCATTATTCTGCTTGTCCTTGTTGTCGTGCTCCTCGCTGCCGGCGGCGTGGTGATCTACATTCTCCAGCGGAGTAAGCTCCGGAAAATCGAGAACCGCGAGTTGCGCTCCAATCTCGAGCAGGAGATGATTATAAAGCGCCTCAATCTGGAGAATTTCGAAAGGGACATCAAGCAGAAGGATTGCGAGATCAGCTCCTCGGTGCTGCTTCTGTCAAACAAGAACGATGTGCTGCAACAGATAGGGGAGCTGACACGGCAATATTCGGACGACCGTCGGATTCCGGATGAATATGTGCGGCAGGTCAACTCCATGATAAGCGACAGCCTGAGGGGCGATGACGAGTGGTCGCGCTTCAAGGTGCATTTCGACTCCGTACATCCTAATTTCTTCACCAAGCTTAAGGCCGCATCCGAAGAGCTCACAGAGAACGACCTCCGCCTATGCGCCTATCTCCGCATCGGCATGCGTGCAAAAGACATCGCCTCGATGCTCTCCGTCTCCCCGGCGAGCGTCAACACCAACCGCTACCGTATCCGCAAGAAGCTCGGACTCACAAAAGAGGATTCACTCGACGACTACATCCGCTCCATCTGATCTATATAAGAGTCAATTCACTCTTGACTCTTGCGCGAAGCGCTTGACTCTTGTTAGAACCATATAGACAAAATCTAACAGGCTTGATTTTCAAGCCTTTTTTTGATTATTTTTCCATCTTGATTTATTTAATTTGCCGTCGGAATTCTTAAACCTCATTCATTATTATATGAGACATAATCTACTATTTTCGCTTGCAGCCGCGGCCTTCCTGCCGGCTATGGCACAGCACACCAATTTCAGTTGCGACTTCAGCAACGGTTTCCCCGACGGGGTCGGACTATACGACCTCGACAGATGCGAGCCATCGGTCGACATGAAGAACCTGGGCTTCGACATTGACATCCCCTGGATTGTGGCTGCCGATAAAGACGGCAACATGGCGGCGGTCAGCACTTCCTGGTATCGCGTCCCCGGCACTTCCGACGACTGGATGGTGCTCCCGGCTACCACCGTCTCCTCCCCTCAGGCCGTCTTGAGATGGAAGGCTAAGGCCGGCGACCGCGACTACCGCGACGGCTATTCTGTGTATATCTCGGAAAAGGGCGACACTCCCGATGATTTCGACCGCTCGGCTCCCGTTTTCTCGATAGCTTCCGAGAAGGCCGACTGGACCGACCATGAGGTGAGTCTCGCCGACTACAGCGGCAAGACTGTCTTTATCGCTTTCGTAAATGACACCAAGGACTGTTCGACACTCTGGATCGACGACATCATGGCTGGTGTGCCCGCTTGTCTGGAAGTGACTTCCATGATTCCGAGAGTCGTGGAGAAGGCCGGCGTCATCACTGTTTCCGGCCATGTCAGCAATATATCCATCTCCGACATCGACGGTTTTACCGTCAGCTACCGTTTCGGCGACGGCGAGACATACACCAAAACAATCGATAAGAAAGTGAAAGCCGGAGCCACCAACTCCTTCTCCTTCGACGGTGAGGTCAGCATCGGTAAAAACGAGACCCTCTCCTATCAGCTCACTGTGGAAGCAAATGGTGAGACTTCATCCACGGAAGGCAAGGTCTCCGCCTACGCCCGCAGGGTAGTGGCCGAGGAGGTCACCGGCACCTGGTGTGGCTACTGCGTCAGAGGCATAGCCAACATGGAGGCCATGAACGATGAATATGCCGACTCATTCCTCGGCATCGCTGTCCACAACGGTATCGAGGGCTGGGAAGATCCTATGGCATATCCCGAATATACCGACTGGCTCTTCGACAAGTTCAACATGGGCGGCTATCCGCACTGCGCAGTCAACCGCCAGCTCACCAATACAGGTGACCCCGGCAATCTCTACTACTACTACAACCAGGTGATGCAACGTGACCATTACATCGGCCTCGGACTCACCGCTGAGGTAGATGCGGAGTCAAGGACCCTCACGGCACACACCTCACTATTCAGCGCCCGCGATATCGAGGAGGCCAATCTTCGACTCTGCTATGTAATCATCGAGAACGATGTGCATTGCGATGACGTGGCCTATGATGAGCAGGGAAATCCCCTGAAATACAACGGCTGGGAGCAGAACAATTATTACGCCGGAGGCGGCATGGGCGAGATGGGTGGCTTCGAGGACCTTCCCGGCACCATTCCCGGCGCCGATATGTGGTATCATGACGTGGCCCGCTACATTTCCGACGGTTTCGATGGCATAGATGGGAGCCTTCCCGCCCAGATCAGGGAGGGTGAGGAAGTCATCCACGAGGAGACCATAGCGATGCCCGAGACTATACGGGTGGATGCCAACACGGAGCTGGCCGTGCTCCTCATCAACTCCAGGAACGGAGAGATCGTCAATGCCGAGAAGTTTTCGCTCCGTGACTTCTTCGTTCCCGATGGAGTGGATACCATGCAGGCAGATGCCTGCGGAATCTCTATCTCGGCAAGAGATGGCCGCATCGTGGCTGCTTCCGCTTCTTCGATAGTCATGCTGAAAGTCTTCTCCGCCGACGGTAGATGCGTGGCTTCATATGATGGCAATGCCGATACGGCGCAGCTTGACGTCAACGGTATCCACGGTCCCCACATCATCATGGCGGTAGCCGCCGACGGCTCCCGCAAGACCATCAAGACAATCCTCTGATCAACTAATAAACTAACCAACTCCCAACTATATGAACAGAACGAAAAAATGGACTACCCTTGCGTCAGCCCTGTGCATCGCTTCGGCGACAGCCTTTGGCGTGCATGCGGAGTCCAAGACTGTCTGGTCGCTATTGACCGGCCAGCTCGACAACCAGTCGCCCGAGATAGGTATAGTCAACTATGACCTGTCATCTCCCGAGACCTTTACTATGGTTCATCCTATATCCAGCGGCAACTCACTTGGTGCAGGTGTGATGGTCGACGGCAAATACTACTGGTTTGAATATGTGCAGCAGGACTATGGCTATGACTCCGATGCGCTCTATGTCTATGACACCGAGGATGGTTCTGTCAGCCTCGTTAAGAGTTATGGCGGACAGAAACAGGGCATCTGCTTCTCATCTCCTACCTACGACTATCAGACACAGACCGTCTACGCACTCTCCGGCCTGATGGGTGGAGGAGACCTCGTGAGCGTTGACCTTGAGACCGGAAATGTCACCAAGCTGCTGTCGTTCACAGGTCTCCTTAAAAACGAGGAATATGACAGCGAAGACTCTCTCAAAGCCATCGCTGTCAACTACGACGGCGAGATGTATGGCGTCTCCTACTGGGGCCGGCTTTATAAGGTCAACAAGGTCAGCGGCGAGTGTACGCTCGTGGGTGATCTCGATTTCAACCCTGAGAAGGCTATTATGTATTCTACTTCGCTCGCTTTCGACAACGATACAAACGAGCTATACTGGCATGTCTATACATGGGTCAACCTCTATAAAGAGGTGCGCAGGATCAATATCAGGAACGCAAACACGGAGCAGGTGGGCATCTTCGGCGACGACCGTCTGATGGGCGATTTCCATATCCCGTTCACCGTCGCTTCCGCCGGAGCTCCCGCCAAGGTCTCCGACTATGAGGTGACTCCCGATCCTGAAGGTGCACTCGGAATCACTCTCAGCTGGACCAATCCCACCAGGACATATGGCCGCGGCGGCACGCTCGAGTCAATCACAAAGGTGGAGGTCTACCGCGACGACGAGCTCATAAAGACGTTCGAGTCTCCCGCGGTGGGAGAGGCCATGACATATCACGATGATGTGGCCGCCAACGACCTCTATTCATATAAGGTGGTCTGCCACAACGAGGCCGGCCGCGGCGACCGATACGTGAAGACCATCTTCGTAGGCCAGGGCATCCCGATGCCTGTGAGCGACCTCATCCTTGCTCCCGAGGGATATGGGGCGAAGCTGACATGGACGGCTCCCGACCATGGAAAGTTTGACGCTTATCTTGACCTCTCTTCGCTTGTGTTCGAGATTACGCGCTCCGACGGCGTGACGGTGGCCACCGACTGCCGCGAGTCTGAGTTTATCGACAACACCATCACCGATCTCGCCCGCTATTCCTATCGCGTGAAGGCGAAGAACATCGGCGGCGAGTCGGTGGAGGTGGTGTCCGACCGTGTTGTCTGCGGCCCTGCCGTCAGTGTCCCCCACACATTCGGATTCGCCACTCAGGAGGAATTCGACACATGGGAAGTAATCGACGGCAATGGCGACGAGAACAGATGGACTTATACCGGCTGGCCGATGACAGGCGCCCAGTCTACATATAGCTATTTCTATCAGATGCCGGCCCATGACTATCTTATCTCTCCGAAGGTGACCATGAAGGAAGGTCAGCATTATAAGGTGACGTTTGATGCCCTCCCGGGCAACAAGAACGTGACTGAGATTCTTGCTGTCAGCTTCGGCCCGGAGCCAACTCCCATGGCGCAGGACAGCGTGACGCAGTATGAGTTCCGCAGCGACCGTGTAAGGACTTTCCGCGCATCCCTCCCCGTTGTGGATAAGGATGGCGACTACAACTTCGGCTTCGTCCATCGCTCTGTAGAGCCTGACTTTGGTCTTACCGTCGGCAATATCCGCATCGAGGAAGACCATGACGGATGCATGAAGGGTGTGCTGACAAGCAATGGCGCCCCCGTGGCGGGTGCTACCGTGGCTACCTCCGACGGCCTCTACACCTCTGTTTCCGACACCAATGGCGAGTACATCCTTGAGTATCTCCCCGCCGGCACCTACGACATCATAATCTCCGCTCTCGGCTTTGAGGACGAGACATCTACAATCGAGATCAGGGAGCTCGAGACCGGTTCTGCCGACTTCTCCCTGAGGGCTCTCCCGGAATATTCTGTCAAAGGACGCGTAATCGATGCAGTCGGTGATGCTGTCGTCGATGCCAAAGTATCGCTTGGCGGCTACAACGCATATACCGCTACTACCGCCGCCGATGGCTCATTCGATATTCCCGCAGTGTTCGCCCACGCCGGCTACAGCCTTGTGGTGGAGCGCGACAACCTGATGAGCTACAGCACGACATTCGACCTTGACGCCGACATGGACTTCGGCGACATTACCCTCGCCGACAACCTCAAGGCGCCCCATAAGGTAGTGGCCTCGCAGACCGACGAAGTCTCGACCGTGAGATGGATGGCTCCCCTCGGCGACCCCCGGGAAGTGAGGTATGACAATGGAATCCTCGAGCGCTCGCTCGGTATGGAATCCGGCAACAGTTATTCCATCTTCGGCCATGTCAACCGCACTCCATCTGTGGTGTATGGTTGCTCGTTCCACATAGCCTCTAGGGTATCCGTCACCAACCATTACAGTGTATACGTCTACATCATCGACCTTGACGCGGAAGGTAATCCTACCGACCGTGTGCTCTACAGCAATACCTATGTGCCGATGACCGACGATACATGGTCGGAGTTCACCCTGCCGGCTCCTGTCGATTGCCCCAACGGCTATATGATGGGCGTGGCCTACAGCGGCTTCGTCAGCCTCTCTATCGACAACGGCGAGGATTTCGTGCCCGGTGTCAACTGCTATTGCTCCGACTATACTTCCGGTCAGTGGGCATATCTCGATAACACCGATTTCAAGGCCAACTTCGCCTTCCGTAGCGTGGCCGCTCCTTACGGCGGCGACGGCCAGCCCGTATGGATGCCTGCAAAAGCTCCAAAGTCTTCCGATATCGCCGCTCCGCAGCTCTACACATTCCCCGATGACTATGTGTCGAATGTTGACAATGGTCCCAGGAAGGCCGTCGAAGACCGTATCCGCTACAACGTCTACCGTGGCGTCAACACCCTTGATCCCGAGCAGACCGAATGGTCGCAGATCGCTTCCGGCCTCAAGGAGAGGGAATATGCCGATCTGGAATGGAATGCCCTTCCGCAGGGTGTCTACCGCTATGGCGTGAAGGCCGTCTATGCCGGCGGCGAGGAGTCTCCGATATGCTATGCCGACAGCATCGGCCGCAACATGGAGACCACTCTCAAGCTCACCGTGATCACCGACACTCCGCAAAACGAGGCCGAGGGTGCATACTACAACCTCGCCAACGCGGATGGCAGTCACAATTACACAGGAGCTTTTGACGCCACGGGCATCCTCGAGGTGTCGCCCATATGGAAAGGCCGTTATGTCCTCTCGGTCGGCAAGGAAGGCTTCGGCCTGATCCAGCAGGAGCTCGACCTTTCTTCCGAAAATGAGTATGCACTCACTCTCAACCTCACCGAAGAACGTCAGGCTCCGCAGAACCTCCAGGCTGTGGCCGAGGGTGAATATGATTCCGACCAGCTCCTTGTATGGAACTTCCCCGACATGATCGAGGACGGATTCGAGGAGCATCCCGACTTCGAGATCAACTCCCCGGGCAAGTTCGGCTGGCAGTATATCGACGGCGACGGCGGTGAGACCGGTGCTTTCGTAGGCTATGAGTGGCCCGGTGTATTCGAGCCGATGGCGTTCATGGTATTCAATCCATACGCTACAGAGCCTGCCTGCGACGTGATGGGCATCTATCCTTATGAGGGCCAGAAGATGCTCGCTGACTTCGCTTCTTACGGTGATGCCAACGACGACTGGTTCATCTCCCCGCGTCTGTTCTTCACCGAGCCTGTGAGATTCAGCTTCTATGCAATGAGTCTCAACGGCATGAATCCGGAGACAATCCAGGTTGGCTATTCCGAGACCGGCTGTGAGCCCGTTGACTTCATCTGGGTTGAGGAGAACCGAACTGTTGATGCATGGTGGAATGAACTCTGCTATGATATACCCTCTTCGGCCAAGTATGTGGCCATTCACTGCACATCCGCCCAGAGAAGTATCCTGATGATCGACAATGTCCGCCTCGGTCACGCCTCTCTCTTCGACAATCCGTATTACGCTCCCAGGCGTATGCCGAGGGCCGAGGGTGCCTACGAGGTTTATCTCGACGGCGTGAAGATAGGGGAGACCTCCGAGACCTCCTGGCAGCTCCGCGACATGACGCTCGGCCGCCACACCGTTGGTGTTCGCTCCGTCTACACTTCTGGCTATTCGCCGCTGGCTACCCTCGACATCGAAGTGACAAGCTCCGGCGTCAACACAGTCGAAGCCGCCGATGTGACCTACATCCTCGACGGCAGGACGCTGACGGTAACCGGCGACTACACCTCCGTAGCGCTCTACACAGTCGACGGCAGGGTAGTGCTTGATGAGGAGGGCAGAGGCTTCCACGACCTTTCCGGTCTTGAGAATGGCGTCTACATGCTTGTGGTCGACACCCCGAGCGGCGCCATGAGCCGCAAGCTCCAGCTCCGCTGACACTTCAGCATAAGTAAACTAATATAAACCCCGGGAGGGCTGCCTTCGCAGGCAGCCCTCCCTGTTTGCATAATCCTCTATTGTAACTGGTTCACTACCCGGCTTGTAGCGCCATGCCTCCGGCATGTTTCCCCACCGGCAAGAATATTTTCCCAAAATTTTTTTTGCTGTTTCAAAAAGAATGCTTACCTTTGCAGTGTATTAATATACTAATACACTAATTCCTTCGGACATCTCCCCTGGAATGACTCTTGACTCTTGACTCTTGACTTTTTACTCTTAACTCTTAAAAAACATGCTCACCATCAACGACTGCACTTTCCGCTACAGCAAGCGAAAGCCACCCGTGATCGACCGTTTCTCCCTCTCCCTCTCCGAAGGGGGCGTCTACGGTCTGCTCGGCTCCAACGGAGCCGGCAAGTCCACTCTCCTCAACCTCATCGCCGGTCTTCTCACCCCCGGCTCCGGCGATGTGACTCTCGACGGAATCAACACCCGCCGCCGTCTTCCCGCCACACTCTCCGAGATATTCCTCGTCCCCGAGGAGTTCGACCTCCCATCCATGCCGCTCGAGACCTTCGCGAGGGTCAACGGTGCCCTCTATCCCCGTTTCTCACACGAGGATTTCATCTCCAACCTCGAGACTTTCTCCATGACGCCCGATCAAAACCTCGGTGCCCTATCCATGGGGCAGAAGAAGAAGGTGTTCCTCTCGTTCGCCATGGCCTGCAACACAAAGCTCGTGCTCCTCGACGAGCCCACCAACGGTCTCGACATCCCCGGCAAGTCCGCTTTCAGGCGCTTTATCTCAAAAGCCATGACCGACAACCGCATCTTCATCATCTCCACCCATCAGGTGCGCGACGTCGGCCAGATCCTCGACCATGTGCTCATAGTCGACAACCACGAGGTCATCCTCGACCAGCCGGTGGCTGAGATCGAGCGCCGTCTCCAGTTTGTCGACACCTTCGACAAGGAGCTCATAGCCCGCGCACTCTATTCGGAGAAGGCCCTCGGGGGAGCATCCGTCATCATTCCCGCCGACGGCGACGAGGAGTCGCGACTCAACCTCGAGCTCCTCTTTAACTTCGCACACACCGATCCCGTAACCCTCAAATCCATCTTCAAATGACAACCGCTCTTCCTGCCTGCAGCCAGATATTCTCCCCGGCGCGCTTCTGCGCATTCATGGTGAAATTCGTGACCGAAAACCGCAACAGGCTGCTGATGCTCGCAGCCATCACAATCCTGATTCCCCTTGTGGTGAGTCTCGGGGTGCCCTGGTTTTCCGACTACTACGACTCTCCGACCGATTCCCCGATCGACCCCGCCTGGAGCGCCGAGATGAGGTCGTTTACCTTCCTTTTCGTGTTCATGACCGCCTATTACGCCTCCCTCTTCTATTTCCCGCTGGGCAACAAGACCAGTCGCGGCCAGCTGCTCCTCACCCCTGCTTCCTCGCTTGAGAAGTTCTCCGTCTTCTTCGTGCTTTACATCGTGGCCGGCTCGCTGCTTTACATCGGCGCCACCTTCTTCGCCGACTGGGTGAGGGTGCTCGCGTTCAGCTCCGACGCCGCCGCTTCCGGAGTGCCTTGCCAGACCATCTCCATCGACTACATCCTCACTTTCGGCTTCGTGCCCGACGGGTCGTTCTCAAGCCTCATGCCTGAAGAGATGCGCATGTTCCTGAGGCTCGTGCTTTCCGTCGTGATTCTCAATGTCCTTGTCGGGCAGGCCGTCAACGCCCTCGGCAGCGCCGTATGGCCCAAAAACGCATTCCTCAAGACCATATGCTGCTACATAGTGTTCTGGATTGTCTACGTCATCCTTTTCCACTGGGGCACCCATCTCTTCTTCTCCGACGGCCATTACATGGAGCGCTCATGGTTCTCCAGAGAGGTGCTCTCGATGACGCGTCTTGTGTGGCTCGACATCATCGGCCTCATTGTCGTGATCGGGGTATGGGCGCTTGCATATTTCCGTTTCAAGGAGTGGGAGATCATCAAGCGCTGGTGAGGCCCGCGCTTCACATCTGAATATTTCAACAAGACCACAGCAATATGGATTTCGACGACAGCAGACGCGCCATCTATATCCAGATCTCCGACCGGATATGCGATGCCATCATGCGCGGCGACTACGATGCCGACGGACGTCTCCCGTCGGTGAGGGACTATGCCGCCGAGGCCGAGGTCAACGCCAACACCGTGATGCGGAGCTACGACAGGCTCGCCGCCGACGGTCTGATCTACAACAAGCGGGGCATCGGCTTCTTTGTGGCTCCCGAGGCACGCCTTAAGATCATACGCCGGCGCACTGACGAGCTCATCAACACACGCATGCCATCGCTTTTCGACCTCATGATGCATCTCGGCATCTCGCCGCAGGCGCTCGCCGAGGCTTATCAATCATATATCGACAACCATCAAACTCCCGCGAAATGAAAAAGACAACCCGTATCATCATAGGATTATTAGTGTTTCTGATGCTTTTTGCATTCCTCTCTCCCCTCATCTTCTTCCAGTCGTACTAAGCGACGGGCCGGGCGGCCGCTTCAATAGCGCCGCCCGGCTTCCTTCCGGAGTATGTCGACGTGCCTAAGGGCGCCGACACGCTGCGAATCATGCTGACAGAGACCCCATGGCGCTCGATGAATCTATGTCGCGCCCGAAGCAGGAGAAGACGTGTCAGCGATTGCAGCGGCATTTTGACAGGTTAGGAAATCGTTTGCGTAAAATATTGGAACAAAAAACAAATATTTCTTTCCGGATATTTGCAAAAGCCGGATATTTGCCTTATCTTTGCCACCGTCATCATGTGTTACTTGCTGATGACACCCGCTATACACAATAAACGGAATGGCCAGAATGAGCCCAACTTTTAATATCAACCATAAAAACTCAACCATTATGAGCGACCAATCCAAAATCTGCATCGCGGCGCTGACAGCCCTGTCACTGCTGTCGCTTCCGTCCTGCTCGGACGACGTCGGACCCGTCGCCGATGAAAGTCCGGGATGCCACTTCCTGATGCCCGACACTATAGTGTCGCGGGAGCGGTCCGAATTCAGGATTCCCATCATCGGCAATCTTCCGGAAGATGCCACTGCCTTCATTGCAAACGAATGGACGGAGAACCCACGCAACTCCTACCGCGAGAACTGGTCGGAATACACCTCGGGATGTGTACGGTCTCTGGATCTCGATGCCTCCGGAGTCCTGAGGGTTGACATGGATGAAAACACTTCAGACCGCATGCGCGGTGTGGAGGTGGTCATCGCCTCTGGTAGCGTGAACCCACGTCAGGAGTCGTTCATCATCTGGCAGCGCGGCAGGAGATTCGATACAATAGGATCCATCAGATGCCGCTACAACGGCAGGATGTATTCCTCCCCCGTGATACCCACAAGCGACTCCACGATACGGTATGAGAGTCCGCTCTACCAGTATCTGGTTGACAGTCTGGCAGAGATAGACGGCGTCAATGCCGTATTGGCCGAGTCTGACATAGTGGACTATTATGTAGGCGACAATCCGTGCATACCCGGAATCGGGACAGTCTATCTGGGTAATGAGAACGTGAGGGGTATGGCTTGCTCGCCTCGATATCCGGTGGAAGCGACGAGGGCCGGAGACCCGTTCCAGTGGCAGTCCTCAAATGCCCTCGGGTATTGCGCGCTGTTCGACGATTCCAACTATACAGACACTTACATGTATTACAACCTGCTTGGCCTGAATAAGTTTGAGGACTGTAACAAGATGTCGAACAAGAACCTCAACGACAAGGTCAGCTCGCTTGCGGTATCCTATAACGGAACTAACAAGGATGTGTGCGCGGTGCTGACCATCTGGGAAGACAGCGACTACAACAATGGCGACAATGACAGGACCAAGCACAGGATCAGCGTCATCGCCACATATGACCAGAGGAAGGTGATGTATCCCGACCTTAAGAAAATCAAATGCATAGGGAGCTCAAATTCCTGGAACGACAGAATCTCGTCATTGTCATTCCATTTCGGATATGTCGACTCCCAGTGGAAAAACTATTGATAACCAAGACTTACAAGACTTATATGAAACAGATATTGTTTATTCTGGCTCTGATTCTGGCCGGCGTCACCGCTTGCGATAAACAGGATTATGTTGTCGATGATATCCAGAGCCATGAGGATTACCCGGAGGGCACCGTCGAGAGGGCCGTCATCGACTTCCACAGGTCAATCCACCGGAACAGCCGCTCCAATGATGAGGAGCCGGTGATCGAGGGAACGACCTATCGCCACTATACCGTCGTGGGAGACACCGTCATGGAGGTGTTTCCCGACGAAGAAGCCACAAGAAGCACATCTCCCGACTTCAGCGTGTCCACGACGACATTCACTGTCAATGGGCATAAGGGATACTCCATAGTCGGCACGACAAGCACCATGAAAAGGGTCTTCTTCTACACGGAGAAGGGCCTTGTATCCGATACCGCATATATCGAGCCCCTGAAAGAATACGTCACTACGATACCGACCCAGATCCGGATCACCATAAGCCCCAATGACTGGGGACTCTCGAATCTTCAAGCCTGCGATGGCATCTCATATCCGGGAGGCTCACCGGCATCGCCTTATCATATAGAGAACATTCTCGAAACAGAATGGCATCAGGGTTGGCCATATAATTTGTATGCCCCTGAATGTACTTGCTCTGAATGTGCAAAAATTTTAGGACATAACCCGATTGGATGCGTCACGATAGCGATAGCTCAGGCCATTGCAAAATATGGCAAGTTCACCGGTACATACTATGGCAACAGGAATCTCTCGTTTGATATACTTAGGACTGGAGGCGGATCTCCTGAACAAATAGCCGCGTTCTGTCATGAGGTAGCACTGGGATGCCAGATAAGATTCGGTTGCAGCGGTGGTGCCTCCGACCCTAAAGCAGGTTACCAGTATCTCCGAGATATAGGCTATAATGTGAGTTATGACGAGGGAAAGGAGATTTCAATGTCGAGGCTTGCATCCGGTCTGAGAGCCAATTTCCCACACCCCGTAGGTGGGAAGAAATCCGCATTAAAAGCGGGGCATATGTGGCTGATTACCGGTATAAAGTATGAAAAGGGTGAAGTCATGTATTTCTGCAACTGGGGTTGGAATACCAGCAATGGATGGGTACACGGCAACTATTGGACTGCTCCCACGCCAGAGGGTCATGTCAAATATAAAAGCAATCTCAAACATATATATCTAAACTGATAAGAGACATGAGAATATCTGAAATCATACAGAAATGTGTATCGGTCATGATACTGGCTGTCATCAGCGCATCCTTGATGGGGTGCGATGACAAGCCGTATCCCGGACCGGAAGCAGATTCTATATATTATGATCATTCAGCCTATGTCTTCCCGGCAGAAGGTGGCACCGCCGTTTTCAAAGTCACAGACCGTAAAGGAGGGGAATATCATATATATGAAGCATGGTTATACTATAGTGATCGGGATTATTGGAATCCGGAGGGAACGGAAAATTATTTCGGTGAAATAGAAAATATAACTGAAGAACCTACGAAATGGGTAAGACGACTGGATATCGACCCGGCTGACGGCACCTTGACGGTGGCTTTGCATGAAAACGACAGCATACATGGAATGTCTTTATTTATAAGAATAGTCAGACTGCCAACAGAAAAGTGGCAAGATGTAGATGGAGAGTGTTATTTTAACATATTTCAGTTAGGCAAGGATTACAAACCAGACAAATAAGTCAAACACACCCCTCAGGTATTTAGAGTGCTGTTTCTGGCAACTCATGATATAGCCATTAGCCGCAAGGTTCGGCTCCACGGAGTATATCCGCATCGGGATAAACAGACGGCTGCCCCAACAAGGAAGCCGTCTGTTTCATTGCCCGACTTCACCGGGCAAGTCATTCGGTATAACCAACGACAGAGAATGTTTAGTGATTGATAATGCCTGGTTTTGATTGTGCGGAAGCATTAGCTCTCTATTGAATATACTTTTATCCGCCCGTCAATGTCCACAGACAAGGGCGCCTTGATAATAATCACACCCGCTCCGACGTTTATATTTATACCGCGCTTTGATGGCCAGAAACTTATCATCGAGACATAAGCCACTGTCGATCTTCACTGTTCAGGTAAAGATCATAGCCGCAGCCCTCCTGCTGTGGCCCGCTCTGTGTCTCAGGGCCTCGGCGCCGTCGGCCCCCGACCGCACGGTGGTCGGGAAGGTGACTGACTCTCTCACCGGCAACCCCGTCTCCGGTGTGCAGGTCTATTCCAGGAAGGGTAAGCGCAGAGCGCTCACCGACGACGGCGGTGTCTTCACGATCAGCATTCCCTCCGGCAGCAAGCGACTGCGGGTAAACGCACTCGGCTTCCTCCAGGAGGAGGTCGACGTGCATAAGGGCGCCGACACTTTGCGTATCATATTGACCGAGGCTCCCGTGGAGCTCGATGAGTTTGTGGTGCGACCGAAGAAGGAGAAGTATTCCAAACGCAACAATCCCGCCGTCGACCTCATGCAGACCATACGTGCCGCCCGCGACGAGGGCAATCCGGCCCTCGAGCCTTACTACAGCTACGACCGCTACGAGAAGCTCCTCGTGGCCCTCAACGACTATCAGGACGTGCCCGACAGCTTGAAGGCGGGTAAGACCCGGAAGTTTTTCCGCGAGTATGTCGACACCGCCGCCTGGACCGGAAGCACCATTCTCGACGTGATGCTGCGCGAGAAGCTGTCTACGCGCATCATGAGCCGCGACCCCGATGCCGACAAGGAGATAGTGAGGGGAGTGGCGGGCCGCGGGATCGACCAGGCATTCAACCAGCAGAACATCACAGCCGTATTCGAGGACGTGCTCCGCGACGTAAACCTCTACGACAACGACATCATACTGCTCCAGAACCGCTTCGTGAGCCCACTCTCGAAAATCGGCCCCGACTTCTACAAATACCATATCACCGACACCGTGATGGTAGGCGGTGACCTCTGTGCCGAGCTCAGCTTCGCCCCACACAATCCCGAGTCTATGGGCTTCAACGGAAAGATCTACGTCACCGTCGGCGACTCCGCCCGCTCGCTGCGCCGCGTCACCATGAGGATTCCCAAGGCCATCAACCTCAATTACGTCGACAACATCTTCATCAGCCAGAACTTCAGGACCGACTCCCTCGGAAAGACCCACAAGACGCTCGACGACATGTGTCTCGAGATGCAGGTGATGCCCGGCACGCCGAAGTTCTTCACACACCGTGTGGTGGTCTACGACAATTTCCAGTACACTCCGCGCCATGATTTCGAGGATATGTACACGAGGCTCGGAGAGCGCATAGAACTCGACAGCGCCTATTCGCGTCCCGGCGATTTCTGGGCCGCCAACCGCATGGTGCCGCTGAGTCGCGCCGAGCGCAACCTCTCGGGCATGGATGCCCGTCTGCGCGAGCTCCCCTGGCTCTATTACACCCGCAAGGCCCTCGAGATACTCGAAGGGGGATACGTGAAGACCTCGCGCCGCAGCCGCTTCGACTTCGGGCCAGTCAACACCCTCGTCAGCTTCAACGATGTTGAAGGCACGCGGTTCAGGATCGGCGGTCTCACCACCGCCAACCTCAATCCCCATCTCTTCGCCAGGGGATATATCGCATACGGCACGAAAGACCGCAAGCTGAAATACGAGACGGAGCTCGAATACAGCTTTCCGAAAAAGCGTTACCACTCCCGGGAGTTCTGCCGCCACGGCATCGCCGCAACCTACAGCTACGACCTCGACATGCTCGGCCAGCACTATCTTTTCACCAACGCCGACAACATCTTCCTCTCCCTGAAGCGCAAGGAGAGCATCCTCGTAACCTACCGGCGTCTCGCCGAGCTGTCATACCTCCTCGAGCTCCCCAACAATTTCTCAGTCGGTTGCGCCCTGCGCCATGTCACCCAGGAGGCCACTCCATGGATACAGTTCGTCTATCCCGACGGACGCAGCGACAGCCGCTACTCCCAGGCATACCTCAAGCTCGACCTCCGATACGCGCCCGGCGAGAAATTCATCCAGGGACGCACCAACCGTGCTCCCCTCAACCTCGACAGCTGGGTATTCCAGCTCTCCCACGAGATCGGGCCTTCGGGCTTCGCCGGCTCCGACTTCGCCATCAACCGCACGGAAGTCTCCGTGAGAAAGCGACTGTGGTTTTCCGCTTTCGGCTACACCGACATCATGCTCAAGGGCGGAATGATATGGAACGCGGTCCCGTTTCCGGCCCTCCTCTGGCCCAACGCCAACCTCTCCTACACCATCCAGCCCGAGAGCTTCTCGCTCATGAACGCCATGGAGTTTGCCAACGACAGGTATCTTTCATGGGACTTCACCTATTTCGGCAACGGCATTCTCTTCAACCGCATCCCCGGCATCAGGAAGCTGAAGATGCGCGAGGTGGTCACTTTCAACGGGCTGATGGGCGGCCTCAGCCACCGCAACAATCCGGCCCTTAATTCGCGGATCTACACTTTTCCTGAAGCCGCCGAGGCATCGGTGATGAAGTCGACTCCATATATGGAGATCGGATGCGGCCTCGACAACATCCTCACCTTCCTCCGCATCGACTACGTGTGGCGCCTCACATACCGCGACAGGCCCGGCATCGACCGCAGCGGCCTCCGCGTCTCACTCCATTTCTCCTTCTGATCCCACTCCTTCCTCCGATCTCCTCCCGTTGCGGCTGGTATATAAAATAAAACACCGGCTTGAGTCGGCGTCTTACTTGTTCCGCGACTCTTGTCGCGGCTAATAAACTAAAGCGATTTTGTAAACCTGACACATAAAATAAATCACTGCCTCACGCAGTCTTTTCCTATCCTAACATTTTTACCTTAAGGAATAACTTGCTTTTTGGGGTGGGAGGGGAGATTATATTGAAGGGGAACATGATTTTCATCTATAGTCCTGAAGACGCTTGCGCAGACGCTTGCGGGCGAAGAAGATGCGGCTCTTGATCGTGCCGAGCGGAAGGTTCATCTTCTCGGCGATCTCGTTGTATTTGTAGCCGGCCACATACATGTTGAACGGTATGCGGTAGTCGTCTGTAAATTCATCGAGCACGCTCGAGATCTCCTTCACGGCATACGAGCCCTCCGGGGTCGACAGTCCCGACTCCTGCGAGATGTTGAGGTGATACAGGTCTTCCGTCTGGTCGATCACTGTAGCCTTGCGCACCGTCTGCCGGTAGTTGTTGATGAAGATATTGCGCATTATCGTGAAAATCCAACCTTTGAAGTTCACATTATCAACATACTTCTCCTCATTAGAGTTTACATCAATTAAAAGTATATGCTAAGCCCGAGCGGACATACGCCAGTTGTGAAGTCCTGCGGCAATG
>CANQRV010000032.1 GCA_947626355.1 uncultured Muribaculaceae bacterium | reverse complement strand
GGGGTCTTTGTAAAGTTACGAAATATCTATGACATTGGCAAATAATCAGTTAGCAATTAACTGAATATCCCTACATAAAGCTCTGTGAGGGCGTTTACCACAACAGTACCCGAAAGGAATGTTGCTCCGAGGTCTCTTCCTGTGCGTTTCTGAATATCCCTTATGGCAAAAAGCAGGTTCATCGCTCTTTGTGAGCCTTTGGTATTACCAATGCCGGCAACCCTTGTATGCCGTGTCTGGAACATCAGATTTTTGAACGCATGGCACTCGTCTACAAAAATGTGATCTATTCCCATTGAGCGGAAATCCACGGCATTGTCCTTTCTTGTCTCAATCTGATGCCGCAACTGTGCGAGTGAGGCGGTAAGGTTCTGTTTCCGTGTCTCAAGTCCCTTTTGCAACTTTCCTGAACGGTAACGCATGGTCGATTGTTCAAGCACCTCAAGGGAGCGTTCCACGTCTGCGAGTTCTTCCGAGAAAATGTCAATCATCGTTTCCTCCGACTGCGGTATCTTCACAAACTGGTCGTGAGTGAGAATGATGCAGTCCCAGTTGTTGTTCTTGATTTTTGCGAAAACCTCTTTGCGGTTGGCAGGGGTGAAGTCCTCTTTGCCCGGATATAATATCCTTGCCGATGGGTATGCCTTTCTGAATGTGTCGGCTATCTCATGCACATTTGCCTTAAGACCGATAATCATAGGCTTGTTGCATAGCCCGAGACGCTTCATCTCGTATGCCGCTACACACATTATCATGGTCTTGCCTGTTCCTACGGCGTGCCAGCAGATGCCGCCACCGTTCTGCTTAATCATCTGAATGGCGTCTTTCTGTGAGGGGTAAAGCGCATCATATCCAAACTGGTTAAACGAAAGACCGGGAAATGTCTGACATGAGCCGTCATAGCTCGGTCGGACATAGCAGTTGAAACGCTCGTTGTAGGTGGTGACAATCTCATCACGCACAAAAAGGAGCTGACGGTCAAGCCATTCATTGAAAAGGTTCCTGATTTCCTGTATCTTTGCTCCGGCTTCCTGTATCGCTTCCTCGTCGGGAACACGCTTTTTCTCTCCGTCACAATAAATCTCTTTTGTGATTTCAGGCACAGTGTCATGCAGGGCGTGAACGAACAAGTCCTCTCCATTGTAGTTGCGGACTGAATAGGTATTGTATGCGACAGGGGAATAGCCACGGAGTGACACGACATAGGTATCGTTCACGTCGAAATACATTACCTGTGTTTCAGTTCCGAAAAGTTCTGTGGCAAACATGGCGTAAAGCTGCGGATCTATCCAACGCTCCCCCATGTTTATGTCAAGTTCCTCATAGGGTATCGGTTCGGGAGTGGCATCCTCAAGAGCCTTTAATGACAGTGCCGCATATTCCTTTACATCATCCGGCAGTTCTTCCATGCAGGACTGGATGTCCTTTTGCTTGGCAACGACATTCCCGGCAATAAACTTGCCTTTGGCTTCCCAGTCATGTATCATGGGATTAAAGAAAATCTCGCCTTTGAGACCAGCAATGACATCTTCAACACTTTGTTGCGTGGACTTGATGATATAGGATATATTCACACCACCGTAAAAGTTAAGGCTACTTGCAAGTGCTTCGGTCGGTGTCATAACGGTGTCTGTTTCTATCTTTTTGAAAGCCACAGGCTCCCGCATGATGTCGGACTTTGAGATTTCCGTGCCGTTCTGCGTCTCGATAGTGAACACCTCCACACCGAGGCTGTCAAGCATGAAAAACTCCCTGTTGTCGTTGTTGTGGAAATATCCCCATTTTGATACAAAATCATCATACAGCGAATTAAGCCGTTCCCTCAACTCTGTCTGCTCTTTCATTTCCTCCCTCTCCTTGGTGGAAAGTTCAAAATATGTTTCCCTCAAAGGCATATAGTCTTTGGCTCTTTCCGTGTTCACCCCGTCCTCCGGCATTGGGTCGAAATCCACAGCAACATCATCATAATGCCTGGACTTGCGCATTTTTAACGTGCCTGTCTGTCCGTCCATAAGGACAAGCGCCCCCTCCTTGAGCCATTCCGTCATCTTGCCGGTGTAGGCCCGTCGCCCACGGTCAGCCTGTGCCTCTTCCGCATCACCGAACAATGAGGCGGCAAAGGGTTCAGAGGTCTTGCCCTCTAAATAAAGAGATTTACGGAAATATCGGTCAAAGTCTGCTTTGAGGATAGCGGAAAGATATTGACCCATGCTTTCAGTGCCGTTGTTCCAGCGGTACTTGCGCACATATTTTCCGTACTGGTTCATGCCGATACTGCTGCCTGTGGCGAGGGCAGTGTTAGGCATGGTGAATAGTCTGTTGATAGGCTCGGTGGTCTCTCCGTTATTAAAAGACTCTTTTGAGGACTGGATAAAAAGTTTCTCACGGTGAGACTGCAGAACCTTTCCTGTATGCTTCTGGAATATCAACAGGTCACTGCCTACCTCGATGCCTCCTGTCTCCATGAAAAGGTTGTCGGGCAGCCGCAAAGCTGTGACAAGGTCTGCATGACTTACAAGATACTCACGCACGAACTTGTTGCCCGGTGAGTCAGACACGCCTCTTGAGGTAATGAACACAAGCAGTCCGCCCTCGTTAAGCAGTTCCATTGACTTTACGAAAAAGTAATTGTGTATTGTCTTGGTTGCTTTATCGTATATTCCGCCACGTTTCCACAAATCCGCATCAAAGACGCTGAAATTGCCGAAAGGTATGTTGGACGCAATCACATCAAACGACTTGTGCGGCAAGTCCTGTCCGCTGATTGTCTCGTAGCCGTCTATCGTCACATTGGTATCATCATGGAGCATTGACAGCACAAGTCCCGTCACGGGGTCTTTCTCTATTGCATAGGCGGCGGTGCCGTCCATCGCCACAGGCAGAAAACCGCCTGTACCTGCGCTCGGCTCAAGGAATGACCGCATGGTGAGGGAATGTTTGCGGAACAGACTCTGTATCTCCTTTGCGATTGCCTCTATTATGAATTTTGGGGTGTAGAAGGCGGTCAATACCGAAGATTTTATGCTGTCTATGGCGTTGCTACGCATAGTGTCATCGGAAAAGCCGGGATATTCCGCTATTATCTGCTGAAGTTTCTGCAACTGTTCAGACATTTCATCGGACATTGGTTTGTCAGTGCCGATGTCAAGCACGTCCTTGATACCACCGAAGCCGGAAAAACCCGATATAAGGTCTTTTTCTTCCTGACTGGGTTTCTCACCACTGATATGCAGCCGCATTGCTGTCTCTATTGCCTTTATATTGGCAGACAGGGCATTTGATTTGTTGTAAGCCATATATTTAACCGTTATTGTCTGTTTATGATGCTATTCCGTTTGTGACATGATTACGATGCAATCCTCTACCTCGGTCGGTTTCCCGAACATCGGGGAACTGCTGAAATAAGGCTGTGGGCTACCCTCTACGCTGTCAGTGATTGGCACTACAACCTCGATGCCGTGTCTGCAGGAAGCCTCGTCGATGATTTTTTTGTCCTCCGTGGTGAGGCCGGTGGCGTCTCCGTTGACAAGGTAAGGGAGTGCATAGGTGGGGATGCGCTCTACCGATTTCACGTTCATGTTGGTTTTGTCTGTCTTTGTCATAACTTTTATTTTTGAAGGTGATTTATTTTTGTTCAGTCAAATTCTATTTCATCGTCATAGAGTTCTATTCTCGCTCCGCTGCTAAATTCTATGATGAAGCGGTAGCCGTTGCGCCCTACGATTGTTCCTCGGCGGTAGCCTCGCCAAGGTGTCAGAAGTTCGCACTGTCGGCCATACTCGATGAAGTCTGTGTCTTGTGTCTCGTTGTCGTACATATTGTTTACGTTGAATGAATTGCATCTTTCCCCTTTCTTCGGGCCGCTTTGTACGGTGCAATCCTGTTTTTCAAGGCTTTATAATGGAGGCGGTACGAAAGGCAATTAGACAAGCCCGGAGAGCGGCGCGTGGCTTGGCGTTTGACTGCCGCATCCAAACTTTGCCGAAGAAAACGGATGCTCCGGACACGGCTTGTGATAGAATATTCATGTAAAAAAGGATGATAACGAAGCAAGAACGGGAAGCCTTCAATAAATAAAAAGGGGTAAAAAGGATTGGAAGGGTCGGGGTCGCATAAGGCGGTCATGCCGTAGGAACACGGGCTTTACGGCATAGTTTGCGTATGTCACAAGCCTTCGGCCTGAGACATAGACCAAGCGTGACGTGCATGCCGGTGTCGGCAATGACCGAGCCGGAAGCGTGTGAGAAGGTGCAAGGCTTCAGCCCTGTGCCGCCTCACTCGCTATGGCGTTCTTTTGCGGCCGATGGGTGGGTGAAAGCTATAACAGGGAAATAATATGATTATCATATCTCAATAATACCGTCGTATATAAATGGGATACCTGCACAAGCTGTCACCCAATACCTGATGCTTCAAGTACAGGGTGATAGTATCAATATAGGATTGTCAAGTATGTGGTCTGGTTCAGTCTATATCAGTTCCGATAAAATGCTCATCGTCAATTAGCATATAGTAGTAGCCGTTGCCGCAGCCCCGATATTCTTTACTCAATCCTGCAGATACATCACCTTTTTTAAGATACGAAGTGTCTTTATCTGCAACCTCTATCCACAGCGAGCCGTCATACCCACGGAAACTGAATGTCCCGGAACGGTAACTGCGTCTTTCGGCAAGAGCCTTTCGGAACTCTGCCACGCTATAAGGAGCATAGCGTTCTACCGCTTTGAGCGAGATAATTTCTCCGTCTATGCGTGTTCCTGTGGTCAGTCCGTTTTCATAGCAACACTTTTCGGGGTCAGCCGAAAGGCATTTGCGTATAAATGGTGACGTGAAACTTGCCCGTGATGCGTATTTCTTAAATTTTTCGACGATGTTGGTGCGTGATTTTTCTCTGGGCTGCTTTTTGAGGTCAAGTCATGACTCGATTTCTGAGAGTGGCACACTGTATCCGCGTCTGCGTGAGCGTGGGGCGAACTGGCATATGTCTCCCCCTGTCGATATGAAAAGTCTCATAGACTTGATGCCGTCTGCGGTGGTAACTGAATAACTGCCTGATTTACTGTTGAAGATGTTGTTGTAGGCTTCTTTGTAATCCATAAGTGAGATTTTTGATATTTTTGTTAATATCCCTTTCGTCAACCGTTTTGGCGGAGCGATCCGGATTTTCATCGGCATCACAGGGGAGGCGGTACGAAAGGCAATGAGACAGGCCCGGAGAGCGCAGCGTGGCTTGACGTTTGCCGGGCGCCTCCCAATTTCGCCGGAGAAAATGGGTGCTCCGCACACGGTTGTGAATAAATTATTCCTCTAAAATCGGAAGACAACGAGGCATAAAGGGGAAAGCCTTCAAAAGATAAAATAGGATAAAAAAAGTATTGGATGGGTCGGGGTCGCATAAGGCGGTCATGCCATAATGACACGGGCTTCACGGCAGAGTTTGGGATGGGCTGCAAGGCTTGACCTGCTGCCTCACAAGCCTGACATTGCAGCCGGTGTCGGTAATGACCGAGCCGGAAGCGTGTGAGAAGGGGCAAGGCTTCAGCCCTGTGCCTTCTCTCTCGCTATGGCGTTCTTTTGCGGCCGAGGGGCGGGTGTAAATCTATAACCGGGGATAATCCATATGCAATCGAGATTTATATAAGTCCGGCGAACAAAACAAAAGCGGCCTGAGCCGCTTTCGCCGTCGGAGGTTGCTGACCTTAGGCAGCCTTTTTCGACTTGGATTTGCCTTTCGGCTTATCCTTCTGCTCCGGTTTTTCGACCGGCTCGTAGAACTTGGTGGCGACGAAGATGATACGGTTGCGTTTGATGCCGTCCGGCCCTGTCCACTCTTCGGGCTTCATGTAGCCCTCGACGGTGATCATCTGACCTTTCTTGAGAAGCTCGAAGGATGCGCTGTCGTTCTTGCGCCAGGCCTCCATATTCATGAAAGCGGACTTGCGGGTGCCCTCCTGGCCATCTTCGCCTTTATCGGTACGGCTTACGGCGAGTGAGAAGCGTGCTACGCTGGCGGTGGTGAACTGACGGATTTCGGCGTCCTTGCCGATGAAACCTGTTACTGCGAAGTTGTTTTCTACTTTCTTCATGACTGTGAGTTTATAGAAGTTATACATTTTGTTTTTACGATGCAACCAAGTGGACATGGGCATAGGGGAGCACCAACGGAAGGTTCGCACAATACTCTTTTTCTCAGTCTTCAGACCGTGAAAAAGGAAGATTGTGTGAAAGCCGTTGGTCACAGGTCCGGAGACCGTCCCGGAGGAACCATCAAGGTGACGCCATGTTCATAACTTCGCATCAGGAAAAACGACATGTTGTGACTTCGCCCGAAAACGAGGTCGATGGAGTGAGTTATGGAAAACACCGCAATACGGTTCAGGCATGGACCCTTCTGAAATCGTCCGCCACTGCCGGAATACACTTCTCCCCGTAAGATTTAACGATTCAAGAAAAGCCAGAGGGACTGACAGTGCCATCATCGCTGTCGGTATGGATATGGAAGCCGCGCATAGACACTCTGCATCCTGTTTCACCAAGGAAACAGATGATGTCAAGGGTGAGATAAATGAAGCATGGACGTGGATATGGGTTATGGGAGGGGATCGCTTTGGCCGTACTTCCGTCGCCAAGCAGTGCAGGTCGAAGGAGCAGAGTGTGCCGAAAGCCAATGGCGCTGTTGCTGAAGCCGGCAGGATCACCGGACAATGCGGTGTATTCCGCTGAATCGGTGAGCCGGGCAAGATTTACAAGAGGTTACTTATGAAAGGAAAAATGGGAAACCTTCAAAAATAAAAACGGTAGGTTGGAGCGAGAAAGAATATCCCCTCCCAATAAAAATGGGTATCGAATCGATTTGACGGAATTTGAAAGGTCTTGTGCAGATTGCTGCAAATCCGGAGGCGACACCAACTGTCGTCTCCGGCAATTTTTTTCAGTCGAATATCAGTAGTTCGTTTCTATCATAGATGGATACTTTGCCGTCATAACTTTCCACGGCTATGTCATTGCCGTAGTCGCCCACAACTTTACCGCATATTGCGTTGTCAGATTCATCGAGCAACGTGCAACTGCACCCTATAATCTCGGTCATTTCCTCGTAGTCCATGGTCTTATGCTTTTGCGAGTTCAAAAATTTCTTCGATTTTGCCATATGTGGTTTTACGAATGGCGGTCTTGTCAATGGCATACATCTCCCACCAATGACCATATTGCTTTACGACAAAGCGGCGAAGCACGTCTGCGAAAGATATACACCAGCCCCGAACAGGCACGGCTCTCTTGAAATAGGGATTATGGTTAACTGCTTCCGTTATCCAGTTCTTGTCTTGCCGTGTTAGCCGACCTCCGTTGTCAATATGGGTTCTCAGCCTTACTGCCTTTTCGTCCTTGAGTTCCTCTATGCTCGGGACATCCCACTTTACAAATTTGTATATCCTTTTCATATCAGTTTGTCATGTTTCCCTCTCTTTCGCCTTTGGCTCCGGGAGAAGAAGTGAATATTACAGTGCTTCAGGAGATGCCGACCCCGGGACAAGGATAGGCAAGGCTTGAGAGCGAAGGATAGTGCATTGTCACCATCCTGCAACGAACAACCCACAGGGCCACGGCCTTGACGCTCTTGTCCGAGGCATCTAACTTTGCACATGGAATATACACCGTCTCCGGAAACCAACGGCACAGAGTAAGGTCTGAGTAAAATAGGAAAGCCTTCAAAAAAGAAAAAGGATCAGACAAAAAATAGGTTTGGTCAGAGGTCGTGTACTATATATACACGCTGAACTCTGACTTAATTTTGAATATAACCGGATATAAGAGGTCCGCTTAAACAGACGGTCAAAAACGAATTTGGTCAGCGGTCGTGTATTATATATACACGCGACTACTGACCTTTTTATAGACCTATGTGAAGATTCGTGCATCTGAGCACATGAATTTTGATAAAAATGCTTAACTTTGCAGAAAGAGAGAATAACAGAGCGACAAAAGTTTGTTCGGAGTCGGGGTAAATTCCCACCGATTTTTCTTTTTTTGAAGGTAAAATCATCCTCCCGGATGAAAACAAAAAAAGCGATGCCGAGTAACATCACCTCACTTTTAACCCTATAAAATCGCTCCAATAAATACCTGTTATGTTACCGACGTGTTAGTCGCAAAAGTATCATATTTTGTAATAATCAGTAAATCAACTCGCTACCTTGGGTAAATTTAGCTCATAAAAGGTGTGGCGCGCAACGTGCATCGTCAGGCTGAATTTTAATTCAAGTTTCTCTCCTACAACATTAAGAGATTGATTGATGCACTTTGTAGCACTATTTCTGGCACGATAGAGTTCTTCCTCATCATCTATGTCCAAATCATCTTTGACTAAATCAAATACATATTTGGAATCCGGACGTTTCTCCTTCCACTTTCTCAGTATCTCTATGGCTGAATCAGAAAGAGGAATCACGTGACGTTTGTTTGTCTTTACCATTACTTTGCGAAGTTCCTTCTTCTCAAAGTCCAAATGTCCCCATTGAAGTGTCATTACATCAACAACACGCAGTCCACAGGCGTGAAATGCGAATAAGAACATTTCGATAAACTCTTTGCGACGTGGCTCAGTATCTTTTTTATAAAATTCCAAGAGCTTTAAGAATTCATCTTGAGTCAGGCTCTTGCCATCAAACTCATTCTCGTCAATAGACAAGGATACTTTAGGTGCTATTCTCATATCCTGTATTCGAGCATTGATAGCTACGTCAATCATTCGTAGCTCGGTTGCATACGCACAGGCTTTGAGAATAGGAGTTAGGGAGTGATTGATTGTTGCGTCGCTATTTTTCTTAATTTCTCTGCGCCAAGTAATATACTCGTCCACGAGTTCAACAGAAATTTCCCCTACATATATGCTGTCAGGCTTGTAGGTGCCACGCTTAGTAGAGCGTAGAAATTCCTGAAACATATTCATTCCGCTTTTGCCATTCATATATCGGCTGCGTCCGATTCTGTTGCGGGAATAATCGGAATTTAGCCTTTCAATGGCAAACTCGACGAAATCCTTACCTTTATCCTCGCGGATGACAGGCTTGTCAGCAAGAAAGTCATTTATTAGTTGAGCGGTAATCTGCCCCGGATACTTTTGGGAGTATTCAGCTAACAGTCCATCAATCTTATCGACACGGTTAAGTAGAACGCCATTTATACGATTAGCCTCCGGGCCGTAAGATGATTTTACTCCACCACGTCCTTTATTGAGCTTTTCGTTCCAATCCCCAACCTTGACAAATATGTTCATACCTTTTCTTACAATCTGGCGATTCCAAGTGTATTCCAGCTCGACAAGATAAGGCTTATTGTTGTCCACGGCTCCACGGATGCGGAGTCTGTATTTCCCCAAAGGGTATAGTCTTTTTGGTCTTCCCATAGCGGAGAGTGTTTTTGAGGTTAAAAATCCCGGTTTATGCAATACTCACAAACCTCTGCAAAGGTAATGAATTTTAGCCAAACAAACTCAATATTTCCTCCAAAAATGCGGATTTTAGCCAAACAAACCACGCCATTTGAGGCTATAAAATACCAATGGTCAAACAAATTATATTTTGCTTGACCATTGATTATCAGGTGTTTATGAAAATTTTGCGGCTTAATACTCGTCCTCGTTGAAGAAGAAGTCTTCTTTCGAGGGGTAGTCGGGCCAGATCTCTTCTATGCTCTCGTAGGTGTCACCCTCGTCTTCCATCTCCTGAAGGTTCTCGATCACCTCCATGGGCGCCCCGCTGCGCAGGGCGTAGTCGATCAGCTCTTCTTTCGTGGCGGGCCACGGCGCGTCTTCAAGCTTCGACGCCAGTTCAAGTGTCCAGTACATATCTATAGTTGTGTGTTTTTATGTTTATTTTTTTCTCTGCCACACTATCTCTTCCACACCCGCCAGGAAATTGAAATAGCGGGCGGCTGCGAAGAGGTAGTCAGACAGCCGGTTGATATATCTGATCAGCATGGGGGAGACATACGCCTGCTCCGCCAGATCGAGGACGCGGCGCTCGGCGCGGCGGCATACCGTGCGCGACACATGGGCGCGAGCCGCAAGCATACATCCGCCGGGAAGCACGAACAGCTTCAGCTTCGGCGTCTGCTCGTCGAGAGTGTCGATCCATCCCTCGAGGCGCTCAAGGTCTGCGGCGGCGAGACCGTTGACTTCCGGCTCTGTCCCTTCCGGCACCTCGGTGGCCAGATAGGAGCCGAGGTTGAAGAGCATCGACTGGATCTCCAGGAGTTGCCCTTTCACCTCCGCGTTGCAGTCGGGATCCGACAGTATGCACCCAAGCGTGGATGAGAACTCGTCGAGTGTGCCGTAGGCTTCGAGCCTCACACTGTTTTTCTTCACCCTCGTGCCTCCCACAAGCGACGTCGTGCCGGTATCGCCTGTGCGTGTATATAAGTTGCTTTTGGCCATAATTCAGCTTTTTTTTATTTTCAACGCGGCTAATCACATATTGTTGCGGCCGTATGCAAATATTTCTATATCCGCTGCCGGTTGTTTGGCTTTTTTTTTGTAGCTTTGCATTCCCGCGGCCTCGCGCCGCTCTTCATCAGATTCCTCTTATGGCAGAATCCCAGCAATATATAGTGTCGGCGCGCAAATACCGTCCCGCCACGTTCGCCTCAGTAGTGGGGCAGAAGGCCTTGACCCAGACGCTGAAAAACGCCATCGGTTCCCGCCGTCTGGCCCAGGCATACCTCTTCACCGGCCCGCGTGGCGTCGGCAAGACCTCCTGCGCCCGTATTTTCGCCAAGACCATCAATTGCCTCAATCCGACTTCCGACGGCGAGGCCTGCGGCAAGTGCGAGTCGTGTCGGGCCGTCGATGAGGGCAACTCCTTCAACATCATAGAGCTCGACGCCGCATCCAACAATTCGGTCGACAACATCCGCAGCCTCACCGAGCAGGTGAAGATCGCTCCGCAGGTGGGCGCCTACAGGGTCTTCATCATCGATGAGGTCCACATGCTCTCGGCCGCCGCCTTCAACGCCTTCCTCAAGACCCTCGAGGAGCCCCCCTCGTACGTGATCTTCATCCTGGCCACCACCGAGAAGCAGAAGGTGATCCCGACAATCCTGAGCCGTTGCCAGATCTACGACTTCAAGCGCATCACCATCGACGATATGGTCGACCATCTCGAGTATGTGGCCTCCCAGGAGGGTATCTCCGCAGAGCGCGAGGCCCTCGCCGTCATCGCCCTCAAGGCCGACGGCGCAATGCGCGACGCCCTCTCCATCTTCGATCAGGTGGCCGCCTCCTCTGACGGCAACATCACCTACCGCGCGGCCCTCGACTCACTCAATGTGCTCGACTACGACTACTACTTCCGCATCATCGACGCCGCCCGTCAGGGCGACGTGCCCGCCGCCCTCCTTATATATAATGAGATCCGCGAGAAAGGCTTCGACTCTCTCTTCTTCGTCAATGGCCTCGCCTCACACGTTCGCGACCTGATGGTGGCCGCCGACCCGCGCTCGGTCGGTCTGCTCGAGACCTCGAGGGAGATCGAGAAGAGATATGTGGAGCAGGCTGCCACACTCCCCGTGGAATGGTATTACACGGCCCTGAAGATTCTCAACGACTGCGACGTGCAATACCGCACCACCTCCGGCAAACGCCTCCTCGTGGAGCTCGGCCTGATACGCCTGTGCCAGCTGCTCAAGCCGGCCACGCCCCCTTTTGACATGGCAGACAGGAAGGTGGAGCTCCGCGATCCGGCCGTCGGCCAGCGCTCCTGTCTGCCCTCCGAGGGCTCCACGCGACCCGCTTCCCGGCAGGCGGCGCCGACTGCCGCGCAACCCACTGCCGCGGCGCACGTTGCCACACAGCCTCAGCCGACATCCGATGCCCTGCCTCCGGTAGCCACCGAGTCCTCGCCGGCATATATCCGCGGGCCGCAGGCTCCGTCAGCTCCCGTGGCGGCTCCCGTCTCTGCCGCTCAGGCCGACGGGCAGCACCGCGGCATGCGTCTCAAGGTCCACACCGTGAAGCTTGCGCAGGATGCCGGCGATGCCTCGCGTGCCTCCTCGCTCGAGCGGCGGCGCTCCCCTTTCTCCGACGATGCCTTCATGTCTGCCTGGAATGAGTTCGTGGCCTCCAATCCATCGCTCCATATCCTTGTCAACGCCATGCGCACCTCGCGTCCCGTCAGGGAGTCGGAGGAGAGCTTCGGCATCGTCGTGGCCCATCCCGCCCAGCAGCAGGCCTTCGAGCTCTCGATGTCGAGGCTCGTGGGATTCCTGCGCCAGCGCCTCGACAACGACTTCCTCACCATCCACACCGAGCTGGCCCGCGACGAGGCTTCCGGCCGCGAGCTTCCGGCCAGGGAGTTTCTCAAGAGCGTCGTGGAGAAAAACGAGGCGCTCGGAGCTTTTCTGCGCGATTTTGACGCAGAGCTCTGCTGAGGAGCGGAAACAGCCGCATCGGCTGTTATTTATTCGTAAATAATGTTAACGTATGTGAAATAGAGGCGTGCCGATAGTGGACGGCGGCTTATTTATTATTATCTTTGCAAAAGCATTCCGGAGGGGACAATAAGTCTCCTCCTCTTTTTTAGCCGTCGCGCAAGTGTCCATGTCCGGGGCTTGCAGCGCGGGCGTAACCCGACTTAAAGATTATGATAGACAAGACATCGCTTGAACAATACATCGAGAAGTGTCTCGAGGGCACTGACCTCTTCCTCACCGGGCTGTCGGTAAGCCCCGACAATGTGGTGAAGGTGGAGATCGACTCCGACACGGCCGTCGACATCGACCGCTGTATGGAGCTCTCGCGGCAGATCCATGAGGAATTCCCCACCGACACCGACGACTACGAGCTGGAGGTGGGCTCCGCGGGAATCACCTCCCCGTTGAAGACTGCCAGGCAGTATCGCAAGTATATCGGCAAGGAGCTCGAGACGCTCACCGCCGACGGACGTAAGATCAAAGGCACGCTCCGCGATGCCGGCGACAATGACTTCACCCTGCTCGTGGAGCAGAAGGTGAGGAAAGAGGGGCAGAAACGGCCCGTGGTGGAGTCCGTGCCCGTCACCCTTCCCTATTCGGAAGTGAAATCTACTAAGTATATTCTACAATTCTAAGGCAATATGGCAAAGAAAGCAGAAACCGTAAATATGGTTGACCGGTTTGCGGAGTTCAAGGAGCTTAAAAATATCGACAAGACCACGATGATCAGCGTCCTCGAAGAGTCGTTTCGCAACGTGCTCGCGAAGATGTTTGGCTCCGACGAGAATTTCGACGTGATCATGAACCCCGACAAGGGTGACTGCGAGATATATCAGAACCTCAAGGTGGTGGCCGACGGCACTGTCGAGAATCCCGATATGGAGATAGGCCTCACCGATGCCCGCGAGATCGACCCCGAGTGTGAGATCGGCGAGGATGTGGCCAAGCAGATCTTCTTCGAGAAGTTCGGCCGCCGCGCCATCCTGACTCTGCGCCAGACCCTCCAGTCGAAGATCCTCGACCTGCAGAAAGACGCAATCTTCTCCAAGTTCAGGGAGCTTGAGGGCGAGATCATCGTCGGCGAGGTGCATCAGATCTGGAAAAAGGAGATGCTTCTGCTCGACGAGGAGCAGAACGAGCTCATAATGCCTAAGGACGAGCAGATTCCCGGCGACAACTTCCATAAGGGCGACATGGTGAGGGCCGTGGTGAAGAGGGTCGACAACCCCAACAACAACCCCAAGATCATCGTAAGCCGCACCGACGAGCGCTTCCTGCGCCGCCTCTTCGAGAACGAGGTGCCCGAAATCCACGACGGCCTGATCACGATCAAGACCGTGGCCCGCATCCCCGGCGAGAGAGCGAAAATCGCCGTGGAGAGCTACGACGACCGCATCGACCCCGTGGGAGCCTGCGTGGGCCCCAAGGGCAGCCGCATCCACGGCATAGTGCGTGAGCTCCGCAACGAGAACATCGATGTGATATCCTATACCTCCAACCCCTCGCTCTTCATCCAGAGGGCTCTCAGCCCCGCCAAGATCAGCTCCATACGCATCAACGAGGAAGACCGCAAGGCGGAGGTGTTCCTGCATCCCGAGATGGTGTCGCTCGCCATCGGCAAGGGGGGGCACAACATCCGTCTCGCCACCATGCTCACCGGATACTCAATCGATGTCTACCGCGACATCGAGGAGGGTGAGGAAGACATCTATCTCGATGAGTTCCGCGATGAGATCGACGACTGGGTGATCGAGGCCCTCAAGGACCTCGGCCTCGGCACCGCCAAGGCAGTGCTCAACGCAAGCCCCGAGGTGCTCGAGCAGGCCGACCTCGAAGACTCCACGCTCGAGCATGTGATGAGCGTGATACGCTCGGAATTTGAAGAATAATTTACCACAACATTATATGCGCATAAAATTAAGTAAGATAGCTAAAGACCTCAATGTCGGTGTGAACACCGTGGCCGAATTTCTCAAGCGCCATAATATAGAGGTCGACGCGGGCAACCCCAATGCGCGCATCGGGGAAGACGCGGAGGCCCTGCTGAAGCGTGAGTTCAGCAACGACAAGGACGCCAAGGAGAAGTCCGACAAATTCACCACCACGCGCATGAGCGACAAGAAGGCCGCCCGTGCTGAGAAAAACCGTGAGGCGGAAGCCGCTCATCAGGCGCCCGCTCCGGGCCTTAAGGTGCTCGGCAAGATCGACCTCAAGCATCCCGAGCGTCCCATGCAGCCGGCGCAGGCGCCCGAGAAGCCCGTTGTGGTAGAGAAACAGGCTCCCGAGAAGGCAGCGCCGGCTCCGAAGGCCGAGAAGGCGGTTCCGTCCCCCAAGGCTTCCGAGCCACAGGCGCCACGGGCCCAGGCCCAGGCCGAGACCAGGAGGGCGCAGGCTTCAGCTCCCCACCAGCCGGCTCAGCGTCCCGACAGGGACCGCCAGCGCGACAAGGCCCAGCGTCAGCAGCAGCCTCAGGCGCAGCCCGAGGCCGCGAAGCCTGCCCCCGCCGCTTCTAAGGAGACCCCTGTCAAGCCGCAGCCCGCTCCGGCCCAGACACAGACGCCCGCTGCGCAGCCGGCCCCCAAGGCAGCTGCCCCCGACCAGCCCATGAAGACCGAGGTGTTCCGCCTCAACGCTCCCGCGGCTCCCCAGGAGCTCAAGGTGCTCGGAAAAATCGATCTCTCCGCCATCAACCAGTCGACACGCCCCAAGAAGAAGGGCAAGGAGGAGCGTCGCCGCGAACGCGCCGACAAGAACCGTGGCGGCGGTGCCCAGCAGCCTGCCGGAGACGCCGCCTCCTCCGACCGCAAGCGCCGCAAACGCATCGGCAAGGAGAAGGTCGACATCGAGAAGGCCGTGAGCCAGCCCGGATTCGGCGCCGACAAGAAATCCAGGTCCGACTCCCAGCAGGGAGGCCAGCGGCAGGAGCGCCGCGGCGACCGCGACCGTGGCCGCAACAAGGAGCGCAAGGACCGTCAGGCCCCGCGCCAGGAGCCAAACGCCGAAGACGTGCAGAAGCAGGTGAAGGAGACACTCGCCCGCCTCACCAACAAGCCTGCCAAGAAGGCAGTGAAGTGGCGTAAGGAGAAGCGTGAGGCCATCCACAACCGAGAGCTCGAGAACGCACGCCGCGAGGAGGCCGAGAGCAAGGTGATCAAGATCACCGAGTTCGTCACCGCCAACGACCTCGCCAACCTCATGGAGATTCCCGTCAACAACGTCATCGCCACCTGTATGAACCTCGGAGTCATGGTCTCCATCAACCAGCGCCTCGACGCCGAGACAATCAACATCGTGGCCGAGGAGTTCGGCTTCACCACCGAGTATGTCAGCGCCGACGTCACAGAGGCTATCGCCACCGAGGAAGACTCCGAGGAGAACCTCGTGCCCCGTCCGCCGATTGTCACCGTGATGGGACACGTAGACCACGGCAAGACATCGCTGCTCGACTATATACGTAAGGCCAACGTGATCGCCGGCGAGGCCGGCGGCATCACGCAGCATATCGGAGCCTACAACGTCAAGCTCTCCGACGGCCGCCACATCACGTTCCTCGACACCCCTGGCCATGAGGCGTTCACCGCCATGCGTGCCCGCGGCGCCAAGGTCACCGACCTCGCCATCATCATCGTGGCCGCCGACGACGACGTGATGCCCCAGACCATCGAGGCCATCAACCATGCCTCCGCAGCCGGGGTCCCCATGGTGTTTGCCATCAACAAGATCGACAAGCCCACGGCCAACCCCGACAAGATCAAGGAGGAGCTCGCCAACATGAACTATCTCGTGGAGGAGTGGGGCGGCAAATACCAGAGCCAGGACATCTCCGCCAAGAAAGGCATCGGTGTCGAGGAGCTCATGGAGAAGGTGCTTCTCGAGGCCGAGCTTCTCGACCTCAAGGCCAACCCCGACAGGGCCGCCATCGGCTCCGTGATCGAGTCGAGTCTCGACAAAGGCAGGGGATATGTGGCCACCGTGCTCGTGCAGAACGGCACCCTGCGTGTGGGCGACGTGCTTCTGGCAGGCACCAACTACGGCAAGATCAAGGCCATGTTCAACGAGCGCAACCAGCGTGTCACCGAGGCCGGCCCGGCCACCCCGGTGCTCGTGCTCGGTCTCAACGGCGCCCCGACGGCAGGCGACACCTTCAATGTGCTCCCCACCGAGCAGGAGGCCCGCGAGATCGCCGGCAAGCGCGAGCAGCTCCAGCGCGAGCTCGGACTGCGCACCAAGAAGCGTCCCGGTCTCGAGGAGCTTGGCCGCCGACGCGCCCTCAACGATTTCCACGAGCTCAACCTCGTGGTCAAGGGCGATGTCGACGGCTCTGTGGAGGCCCTCTCCGATTCCCTCATCAAGCTCTCCACGCCTGAGATCCAGGTCAATGTGCTCCACAAGGGAGTGGGTGCCATCTCCGAGAGCGACGTCACGCTGGCAGCCGCCTCCGACGCTATCATCATCGGCTTCCAGGTGCGTCCTTCGGGCGCCGCACGCCGCGAGGCCGAGAAGGAAGGCGTCGAGATCCGTCTCTACTCGGTGATCTACAAGGCCATCGAGGAGGTGAAAGACGCCATGGAAGGCCTTCTCTCGCCCGAGATCAAGGAGGAGATCACCGGCACCGCCGAAGTGCTCCAGACCTATCATATCTCGAAAGTGGGCACCATCGCCGGAGCCATCGTGCGCGACGGAAAGATCAAGCGCACGAGCAAGGTGCGCGTGATCCGCGACGGCATCGTGATCTACACCGGAGAGCTCGGATCCCTCAAACGCTTCAAGGACGACGTCAAGGAAGTGGTCTCCGGCTACGACTGCGGCCTCTCCGTGCAGGGCTACAACGACATCCGCGAGGGCGACCTCATCGAGGCCTTCGAGGAGGTAGAGGTGAAGAAAACACTTTAACGCCCTGTCCCGCTGATATGGCAACGTTTTTTGTCAACATCGGCTCCAACCTCGGCAACCGCCGGCTCAATCTGAGCCGCGCGATGAGGGCCGTGGCCGCGGAGTTCGGAAATTTTGAAATCAGTCATGTGGTGGAATCGCAACCCTGGGGGTTCGATTCCACCCATGCTTTTTTGAACGTAGGCATGGCTTTCGACACCGACCTGCCGCCGGTGGAGGTGCTGCATAGGCTTCAGGAGATAGAGAAAAGCATCTCTCCCGACTCCCACCGCGGCCCCGGCGGAGGTTATGCCGACCGCATCATCGACATCGACATAGTGGCCGTCGACACCCTGCGGCTCGACACCCCTGAGCTCGTGGTGCCTCATCCCCATCTGGGGCGCCGCCGCTTCTTCCTCCAGCCGATGGAGGAGCTTGCCCCCGGCTGGCGGCATCCCGCCACCGGGCTGACACCCGCCGAGATGCTCGAGGCGTGTCCCGAGTGACGTTTCATGCTTTTTCAATCGATTCCACAGTAATGAGACAGATTGTGATTTCGGGCAACGACCTGTGGCTCGAGCGCCGGGGCGACACCCTCTCGCTTCCCTCGTCGGTGGCGTTGCCCTCCGATGGGAGTGGTCTCTTCAGGTTCGGCCCCGACGGGGAATACGTGGCGTTTCAGGCTCCTTCCGTCGAAATATCTGCCGGTCTGGAGCTGCGCGGCCTGCGCGAGAGCCATGCGCTGCTCCCGGCCGACGACTACGCCGCTGCCTCCAAAGGCGCCGAGCTCATCCACTGGCATGCCTCCATGCGCTATTGTCCGGCATGCGGGACTCTCCTGCGTCGCGGTGGCCCTATCTCCAAGATATGCCCGGCATGCGGCTCCGAGCATTTCCCCTCGCTGAGCCCCGCCGTGGTGGTGCTCGTAATCCGTGGCCGCGAGGCCCTGCTCGTGCATGCCGCCAATTTCCGGCGCCCCTTCTATGCCCTCGTCGCGGGATTCGTCGAGACGGGGGAGACCCTCGAGCAGTGTGTGGCCCGCGAGGTCAGGGAGGAGACCACCCTGGAGATCGACGACATCCGGTATCGCGGCAGCCAGTCATGGCCTTTCCCGGCGCAGCTCATGCTCGGCTTCACGGCCCGCTACCGGGCCGGCGAAGTGACGTTTGCCGACGGAGAGCTCACCTCCGGCGGCTTCTTCAGCCGCGACAGCCTCCCGATGCTCCCTACGCCCCCGTCTCTCTCCAGGGCTCTGATCGACGCCTGGACGAGGGGCGATTTCGACTGACTCTTCCTCCCGCACCGTATCCTCCCCTCCCGGTGGCATAGAACCATTGAGAGGCAACGTTTGTTAAAAGATTAAAAATTTTGTCTGAAATGTTGAAATCCGCATCATGAGGAAGACCCGCCACATACTTCAGAAAGTGCCCGCGTGGCTGTTCACCGTCGTTACGGTGGGCGCGGTGCTCTGGCTCACACTCGCCCCCAGGCCTCTGGGCGACGAGGATATCCCCCTATTCCCGGGTGCCGACAAGATTGCCCACGCCCTGATGTTCGGCTTTCTCACGGTCATGATCCTTCTTGACTGGCAGCGTGCCGGAGGCTGGCGCCATGTGCCTGCCGCCGGGATATGGATCGCCGCCATCTCCTCGACCGCCCTGGGAGTGGCCGTGGAGTTCATGCAGCGGGCCATGCATGCTGGCCGTGGCTTCGAGGTGGCCGATATGGTGGCCGACGGTGTCGGCGCCCTCCTTGCGGCCCTTCTGTGGAGGCTCCTCCAGTCACGTTGGAGCCGCATTCCGCGATGACGCTGTTATAATGGTTTCACATTCATATTGAATAGTTATGAGCGAAGAGCAGAAAAACGATGTCGAGACCCCGCAGCCGAAGGCGGCCGCCCGGCGGCATCTCATCCGCAATCCGTGGGTGAGGATTCCGTTGAAGACGCTGATGTGGCTCGTCGTGGCCGTACTGATGATTCCGGTGCTCCTATACATCCCTCCGGTGCAGACGCTGGTGAAGAACGTGGCCTGCCGCTACATCGCCTCCTCCACCGGCATGAAGGTCGGCATCGACCGCTTCCGCCTCCGTTTCCCCGTTAAGGTGGAGCTCGACGGCGTCTATGTGCTCGACACTTCGGCCGACACCATGGTCAGGGCCTCGCGGCTCGTGGCCGATGTCAGGCTCATGCCCCTTTTCTCGCTCGACGTGAAGATCAACCGCCTTCTGCTTGAGTCAGGCTACTACCGCATGGTGAGCCCCGACTCCTCGATGGTGCTCGCCCTCGACGCCCGGCGCCTCGAAGTCGATGACAGAAGCTCGTTCGACATCGCCTCCAGCGACATCAGCCTCAACCGCGCCGATGTCTACGGCGGCTCCCTCTCACTGTATATGGACGTGTGGAGGCAGAAGCCCACGCCGACCGACACTGCATCCACTCCATTCCTCATCAAGGCCAACGACCTGCGTCTCCACGACTTCTCGTTTGCCATGTCGATGCTTCCCACCATCGACACCCTTACCCTACGTGCCGCTGACGTTACGCTGGCGAAGGGCGTGGTCGACCTGCGTTCCGGCAACATCCGGGCCCGCTCCTTGAGAGTGGCCCGCGGCGCCTTCTCCTATATCGCTCCCACGCCCGAATATGTGGCCGCACATCCCGTGCCCGTCGACTCCACATCCGCTTCCCAGCCCATGAGGATAGCCGCCGACAGCGTATCCCTCGATTCCTTTTCCGTGCTTTACGCCATCAAGGGCGCCAGGCCTCTGCCGGGCTTCGACCCCTCCTATATCAGCCTCTCCGATGTAGGCATCGGCATGAGGAATTTCTTCAACGAGGCTTCCACTGTGAAGCTCCCCGTCACGCGCCTCGCCGCTAAGGAGCGCTCCGGGCTCGTGGTGACCTCCGCCCGGGGCAATGTAGACATCGACTCCACGGGAATCGCGCTCGACAATCTTCATGTCAACACTCCCTACTCATCGCTCACGGCCACTGCCGGAATTCCCTTCGCCCTCATGGAGATGAAGCCGGAGGCGCCGCTCGCGGCAAGCATCAGCGGCTCGCTGGGCATACCCGACATCGAGGCGTTTATGCCAGATGTGAAGCCAATGACCTCCTCGCTGCCACGCCGCGATCCCATCGCGCTCGCCCTCGAGGCCGGAGGCACCCTCTCCCGCGCCTCCATCAGGCGCCTCGAGGCCGCGATGTCCGGCGCCTTCAGTCTCCAGGCCTCAGGCTTCGCCGACAATGCCCTCGACTTCAACCGGATGAAGGGCGAGGTCGTGTTTGACGCCCGCCTCGACAATCCTTCCATAATGTCGGCCCTCCTCGGCAAAGCCGGTTTCAAGGTGCCGGTCTTCTCCCTCAAGGGCACTGCGGCTGTCGCGTCGAGGGCTTTCGACGCCGACTTGCGTCTGCTCACTCCGAAGGGCGACGTCGCCGCCACCGGCTACGTCAGCCTCTCGTCGGAAGGCTACAGCGCCGACATCGACGTCAGGCGTTTCAACGTTGCTCAGATCATGCCTTCGCTCGGCATAGGCGTGATCGATGGATCGTTACGCGCCGACGGCGCTGGATTCGACCCGACACGTCCGGGGGCAGAAACGCAGATCGAGGCGCGGATAAGATCCATCGAATACAACAGGCGTCACATCGACGGCATAGATGCCGATATCTCCCTGCGCGACGGCAGTTTCGACATCTCCGCCTCCACCCACAACCGGTATGCCAGCATCGACATCGACGGTTCAGGCACGCTCGCACCCGATTACTACACTTTCGACATCCGCACCATGGTCAGGGAGCTCAACCTCTACGAGCTCGGCATGTCGAAGACACAGAACGCCGGATGCTTCGATATCTTCCTGAAGGGAAGCGCTGCCCCGCAGCGCTGGCTCTACGACGCCGACCTCCGCATCGACAGCATACAGTGGACCTCCGGCAACAGCTTCTATCGCGCCGCCGCTCCCATCACCTTCAGTCTTGACGCCCGCGAGCAGAGCGTCGAAGCCTTCGTCACCGCCAACCGCGCCCGCCTCGACCTCTCGGCCGGCACAGGGCTCCGCTCCATCGTCGGCCTGATGCCGCTGGTGGCCGACTCCCTGTCGGCGCAGATCGCCCGCCGCGACCTCAATGTCGAGGCCCTCCAGCAGGCCCTCCCCCCGTTCAGCCTTGACCTCGCGGCTTCCGGCAGGGGCATCCTCGGCCAGTTTCTCCATGCCTCAGGAATGAACGTCGACAGCATACACGCCTCTTTCTCCAACGACTCCCTGCTGCGGGGCTCAGCACTCGCCATGCGCCTCAACACCGGCTCAATGATGCTCGACACCCTATCCCTCGCTCTTCAGGAGCGAGGCCGGCTCATCGACTACAGGGCCCACCTCGGCAACCGGAAGGGCAATCTCCCCGAGCTCGCCAGCGTGGACATCAACGGATATTTCGGCTCCAACCGTCTGCTCGCCTCCGTGACCCAGCGGAACGCCGCCGGCCAGACCGGCTACCGCCTCGGCGTCACCGCCGCCCTGCTCGATTCGGCCGTCAACCTCCACTTCACCCCGCTCAAGGCCATCATCGCCTACAAGCCATGGAACATCAACCTCGACAACCACGTGCAGTATGACTTCAACGGCCATATAGACGCCAATCTCGAGGCCCGGAGCAATGAAAGCTCAATCGGATTGAAGACCAGTGTCTCGCAGCTCGGCTACGATCAGCTCCATCTTGCCCTCCAGAACATCCACATCGAGGATTTCCTCAACCTCTCCGTCTTCGCTCCGCCGCTCACCGCAACCGTCAACAGCGACCTGACCATCGGATACACCGCCACCGGATTCCAGGGTGGCGGCAGGCTCAGCCTCTCCGATTTCACCTACGACCGGGTGCGCGTCGGCGACATAGGACTTGACCTCACGGCCGGACTCGAGAACAGCGGCGAGACATCCGCCCGCGTCGCAATGGATGTCGACGGAAAGCCGGCTGCCCTCTTCTCGACCATCCTCGTGCCAGACTCCGTTTCCCGGAAGCTCACTCCAAAGGAGTTTGACCTCAACCTCACGCATTTCCCGCTCTCCATCGCCAATCCCTTCCTCGGACGCGACGTGGCGAGCCTCAGCGGCGGCATCTCCGGCGCGCTCGACCTCAGCGGCTCGTTTACGGAGCCCGTACTCAACGGCAGTCTCGTCTGCGACTCCGTGGGAGTGCTCATACCGATGGCCGGCACTCGCCTGCGTTTCGACCACGAGCCCCTCACCGTCACCAACAACGTGCTCGCCTTCAACGACTACGATATCTGGGCCGTCAACTCCAACCCCATCACCATCAATGGCTCCGTCGACGCCTCAAGCCTTTCCGACGTGAAGTTTGACCTGGCGATGGCCGGACAGAACGTCCAGCTCGTCGGCACAAGGCGCAACGCCCGCAGCCAGATCCGCGGCAACCTCTTCATGAACCTCGACGCCTCGGCCCGCGGCCCCATGAAGCACTTCACCGTCAACGCCAATGCCAGTGTGCTTCCCGCCACCGACGTTACTTACGTGGTCGACATGATGGCTTCCCAGCTGGATGTCACCGATGCCGGAGGAGTGGTTAAGTTTGTCAATTTCGCCGACACCACCTCCGTGGTGAAGGGAGACTCGGTGCCCCAGACCATGGCCATGCGTGTCATCGCATCACTCGGCATCACGGCAGGTGCCCAGGTCACCGTCAATCTCGGCGAGGGCACCGACAAAGTGCAGCTCAGACCCAGCGGCACGCTCAGTTATTTCCAGAATTTCATGGGCGACATGAGGCTCAACGGCCAGCTGAACCTCGGCGAGGGCTTCGCCCGCTACACCATCCCCGTCATGGGCCAGAAGACATTCGATTTCCTGCCCGAGAGCTACGTGGCATGGAGCGGCAACGTAATGAATCCTACCCTCAGCATCCACGCCACCGACCATGTCAAGGCCACGGTGGTGGAGGGAGGCAATTCCCGTCTGGTCAATTTCCTCCTGCAGCTCAATGTCACCAACAGCCTCGCGGCTCCGAAAGTGGGGTTTGACCTGCAGACGGAAGACGACATGACAATCCAGAACCAGCTCTCCTCGATGACCCCCGACCAGCGCTCGCAGCTCGCCATCAACATGCTCGTCACCGGCCAGTATAAGGTGGGAGGCACCCACACCGACACCAATATGACCAACCAGCTCTACGGCATGCTCACATCCCAGCTCAACCAGTGGGCCGCCAAGGCTTTCAAGGGCGTCGACCTCTCCTTCGGCATCGACCAGTATGACCGCACCGTGGAGGGACGCAGCTCTACGGCTATGAGTTACAGCTACCAGATGTCGAAATCCCTCTTCAACAACCGGTTCCGCATCAATGTCGGCGGCAACTACACCACCGACGCCTCTGCCGATGAGAATTTCGCCGAAAACCTCATCAGCGACATTTCATTCGAGTATATGCTTCGCCAGACAGCCAACATGACGATGTATGCGCGCCTATTCCGCCACACAGGATTCGAGAGCATTCTGGAGGGTGAGATCACCGAGACCGGTGTCGGTTTCGTGATGAAACGCCGGCTGTCAAGCCTCCGCGGACTGTTCCGCTTCGGACGCCGCCGCAAAGCCGCCGCTCCCGATTCCGTCCGGAATACCGCTGCAGCGATCAAGCCCGATTCCATAGAGGCGAAGCCTGATTCCACCAACAACGTCTCACTATGAACAGATCGAGATATATGAAGCCTGCGCTCACCGCGCCCCTTGTCATGCTCCTGATGGTCGCCGTCCTCGCCGGATGCTCCACCACCAGGCGTCTCGCCGACGGCGAGGTGCTGTACACCGGTGTGAAGAAGTTTTCCATCAACGCAGCCGACGGTGAGAAGCTGCCCGACGGCATGGTGACCGATCTCAAGAGCGCCATCAACGTCAAGCCCAACAACCCCATGCCGTTCATGTCTCCTTATGTCAGGACTCCCTTCCCCGTAGGCCTCTGGGTCTACAACAACTGGAGCGACTCCTCCGGAGGCTTCAAGGGATGGCTCTACCGGATGCTTGTCTCCCAGCCCGTGCTCGTCTCCGACGTCAAGCCGGACCTCCGCGTCAAGCTCATGGAGCAGATCATGGCCAACGACGGATATTTCGGCTCAAAAGCATCCTACAGCCTCCTATACGATAAGCGGAACCCGAAAAAGGCCCGCATAGACTACCGCGTCGATGTCGGACGCCCGTATCTCATCGACTCCGTGATTCCGCTCGGCAACGGCAGGTCGAGGTTATGCACCATCATCGACTCGCTGGCCGCCCTCAACCCTTACTTCTCCAAGGGTGAGCTCTTCTGCGTCGACTCCCTTGAATCGGCAAGGATCAAGATCACCAACCGCCTGCGCAACATGGGGTATTATTATTTCCGTCCCGACTATATCGAGTTTCTCGCCGACTCCACGATTACCCCGCAGAGGATCGCCCTCCGATTCTCGCTCGCCGCAAATATCCCCGCGCTGGCAAAGAAAAGTTTCCGCACCGGTAAGGTCACGACCACCGTGCTCCGCCGGAGCACCCGTAACCCGGGCACTCCCGACACTCTCCATACCGACCGTGGCGAGCTCATCGTGATGCGTCCCGCTAAGCTCAGACCCAATCTTGTGCCCTCATGCATCACCTTCCGCAAGAACAAGGTCTTCAGTGTCCGCGACATGGACCGCACCCAGACGCGTCTGGCCCGGCTCGGCATCTTCGGCAACATATCCATCCAGCCTGTCCCATCCGATACCTCCGAGGAACATCCCACCCTCGACGTCTACATTTCCTGTCAGTTCGAAAGGCCCCTCGAGACTTCCATAGAGGTAAACGCCACGTCAAAGTCAAACAGCTATCTCGGCCCAGGCCTCATACTCGGCCTCACCAACCACAACACCTTCGGCGGCGGCGAGCGCCTCTCGCTGCGCCTCAATGCCGACTATGAATGGCAGACCGGCCGAAACCGCGGAAGCGTATTCAACAGCTACGAGTTCGGCCTCGACGCCTCTCTCGCCTTCCCGAGGCTCCTCGCCCCGAAGTTCATCAAGTCGACACGCCGGAATCTCAGCTGGACCACTCTCTCGCTCGGCGCCGACCTGCTCAACCGACCCCATTATTTCAAGATCGTGGAGTTCAACGCCGGCTTGTCATATGAATGGAACTATTCCCGCCACGTGCTCAACCAGTTCACCCCCTTCAAGCTCACCTACACCAAGCTGCTGAAGACCACCCATGACTTCGACTCCATCATGGGGCAGAATCCCGCCGTGGCCCTCAGCTTCCAGAGCCAGTTTATCCCCGAGATGAGCTATACCTACACCTACGACCGCTTCTTCGAGCGCGAGCGCATCAACGGCATCAACTTCCAGGTGATGGTGAAGGAGGCCGGCAACGTATTCGACGGCATCTGGAGCCTATGCGGACAGAAAGGCACCAAGAAGATGTTCGGCACCCCATTCTCGCAGTTCATCAAGGGGCAGGTGCAGCTCGTCTACTCCCGGCGTCTGATCCGCGGCAGCGACCAGTGGCTCGTCTCGCGTGTGCTTGTCGGCGCCGAGCATGCCTACGGCAACTCATCTGAAGTGCCCTATTCCGAACAGTTCTACATCGGCGGTGCCAACTCCATCAGGGCCTTCACGGTGCGCTCCATAGGCCCCGGCAGCTACCGGGCCCCGGAGAGCGAGCGCGACGGATATTTCGACCAGACCGGTACGTTCAAGCTCGAGCTCAATACCGAATACCGTTTCCCGATCGTCGGCATCCTGCATGGCGCGGCTTTCCTTGACGCCGGCAACATCTGGCTGCTGAAGAGCGACCCGCTCCGTCCCGGTGGCACCCTTTCCGGCCGCAGCTTCTTACGCGACATCGCCCTCGGCACCGGTGTCGGCCTCCGCGTCGATGTCGGGATGATGGTGATTCGCGCCGACCTCGGCTATGGGCTCCACACCCCGTATTCCAACGGCACAGGCCATTATTTCAATGTGGCGTTCAAGGATGCCTTCGCCCTGCATCTCGCCATAGGTTATCCTTTCTGACCCATGGCCCGCAAGCAGCTCACGGCGGCGGAGAAGAGGGGAGTGCTCGTGCTCGCCGCCATCGTCTTCATAGTGATCGGCGCGGCCTCTCTCCACAACTGCCGCCGTCAGACCGTCGCCCCCGTGCCCGACACGTCGGTCGCTTCTCTCGTCCCCGATTCCATAGCTGAGGAATCATCCGACTCCATCCGGAAGCGGAGCCACAAGAAGAAAAAGCGTTCCTCGTCGCGGCGCAAGCGCAGCCGCGACACACGCAAGAGCTCCGCCTCCTTTGCCTCGCGAGACTATCTCTCCGATACAATCCCCGCGCAATGAGGGCGTTATGTCGCTTCGCGAGGTAAAGGAATTTTAAAATCATTATTTTTATTTGCACATATCGCGCTTTTTTGCTAATTTTGCAGCCGATTAAATCCTCGGGGTGTAGCACAGTTGGTTAGCGCGCTACGTTCGGGACGTAGAGGTCGGGCGTTCGAGTCGCCTCACCCCGACAAATGCCTGCAGGCTTTAGCTCGCAGGCATTTGCTTTTATATTCTGACCTTGTTTTCTCATTTTCAGGCCGGCGTCCCGGTCGGCAATCAACAACATAATCTCTTTTCATCATGAAACATTATCTACTCTCTCTGGCTATGGTCGGCTCATCGCTTTTCGCGGCTGCCGACGTAACGCCCAATCCGCTTCCCGAAGGGGTGGAGGTCAGTCCCGCTCAGGGCATCGTCGACACCTCCAACAATGCCGACGTGCAGGGCGTATCCCAGATTTCCGTCACTTTCACCAGCACTCCGCAGGCCAACCCTGAGGCTGAAGGCTTCTGCTGCATCTATGTCGACGGCTCCGAGACTCCCGCCGAGGAGCTCCCCGCCAACACCGCATACGTCGACGCCATGGGCTATCCCACCGGTGCAATCCAGTTCAAGCACATCTACCGCGATGCCGGCATCTACCGCATCACCATCCCCGAAGGCACATGGCTCATCGGCGAAGACATGACTCCATCGCCGGCCCTCGACCTAAACTATGAGATCCTGCGTCCCATTTCATCTTATCCGGCTCCCGGTGTGGTGGGCGAGATAAGCCAGATAGTGCTCACCGTCGCCTATGCTGCCGACATCAAGTCGATCGACCCCTCCCTCTTCTCTTTCGGCAGCCTCATCGACGATTTCCCCCTGACGGCCACTGTCGAGACTGATAATGTCACCGGACTCAACAATGTCATCGTGCTCAATGTGTCCGACGGAAATGGCAACCCCATCACCGCCAACGGCAACTACAACCTCCTCATCTCTCCCGGAGCCATTTCCTACGTCGCCCCCGACCAGCTCACAGGCGAGATCCGTCAGAACTTCGAGGCCCTTTACGCGTATGTAGTCACCGATATGCCGGCGCCGGCCATTAACCCCGCAGAGGGCACCATCGAGGCTTTCGGCGACATTGACATCACCCTCCCGGACGGATATGAGATCATGATGCCCGACACCATGTCGGCAAGCTATGTATATGCCGTGGGTGACGACAACAATCTTCTCAGCGACCCGCTCGTGCGCTATCAGGTGCAGTTCGAGACCGACGGCCAGACCATACACCTCAAGCCCTTCAACGTCGACGGCACTGAGCTGGAGGGCGGCTCAATGGCTCTCGCTCCCGGCCGCTATGCCCTCCAGACCAACGGACTGACGTTCGGCACATGGGAAGGCGTCACCGACCAGCTGCCCCCGTTCGTCTACTACTACCGCATCGACGGGGCTGTCCAGGGTGAGGTGTTCCTCTCCGGTGTAATCACTCTGCCCGACGGCTCGCCCGCTGCCGGCGCATCAGTCGCAATCTCCAACTCCGCTGATTATTATGGCTTCGCAATGGCCGACGACAGCGGCTACTATGAGGTGACCGACGTTCCCGCCGTTCCCACCGAGACATATCACATCGACTCCTTCTCCGCCGATTTCATCTATTATTATTCGGCTGACGTGGAGCTCGGCGCAAGCGACAACAAGCTCGACATCCAGCTTGCCCTCCCGGCTCCTGTGCTCGACATCACCGTCATCAACGAGAAGCAGGAGATACTCCCGGGCGTGACCGTGACGTGTAACAATGTCGAGGGGACATGGACCACCAACGACTACGGCATGGCGTTCATCGAGCTCGCCGAGGAGGCTATCCCCGGTCTTGAGGTCACTCTCGCCAGGGAGGGCTACGTCACTCAGACCTATCCCATCGAGTGGGGCAGCGACACCTCCTTCTCCGTCACCCTCGCTATGTCGCCCGAAAGCGGCGTCGAGGACATTGACGTCGACTCTGCCGAGGTGCGCTACTTCAACCTCCAGGGCGTCGAGATCCAGAATCCCGCCAAGGGCGAGATCGTGATCCGCGTCGCCGGCGGCAAGACAAGCAGAATAGTCGCCAGGTGACTCCGGCTTCAAGATACCCCGCGTTTTTAAGCGCCTGATATTTGCGTCTTCCGGATTTTTTCGCTACTTTTGCAGCGGAATCCGGAAGACGCCTCGTCTTCAGGCCTATGGTGGACAAATTTGGCTGCTTGCAACCACTCTAAAAAATGCTAAAACTGCATCCGGCGTCTATGCCCCTCCACGGGGCCGGCGGCGCCAGCGTTGAGGCAGGTCCACTATGGATTTGTCTTTTTTTTTGTGCCCGGCCCGCACTCACTTTTTTGTAAATCTTTTTATTCTGATATTGAAATGAGTTATCTGTTTACGTCCGAGTCAGTTTCCGAAGGCCATCCCGACAAGGTGGCCGACCAGATCAGCGATGCCATCCTCGACGAGTTTCTCGCCCAGGATCCTCAGAGCCATGTAGCCGTGGAGACCCTCTGCACCACAGGCCAGGTCGTTGTGGCCGGCGAGGTGAAGAGCCATGCCTACGTCGACATTCCCAAAGTGGTGCGCACCGTGATCAAGAGCATCGGCTACAACCGCGGCGCATACCGTTTCGACGGCGACTCCTGCGGGCTGCTCACCGCCATCCACGAGCAGAGCGGCGACATCGACCGTGGCGTGAGCCGTGAAGACGCCGAGCAGGGTGCCGGCGACCAGGGCATGATGTTCGGCTACGCCGTCGACGAGACCGATTCGTATATGCCCCTCACTCTCGAGCTCGCCCACCGCATCCTTCTCGAGCTCGCCGACATCCGCCGCGAGGGGAAGGAGATGACCTACTACCGCAAGGGTAAGCTCGTCACCTACCTCCGTCCCGACGCCAAGAGCCAGGTCACGGTCGAATACGCCGACGACGGCACTCCTCTAAGAATCGACACCATTGTAGTCTCCACGCAACACGATGAGTTCATAGCGCCGCTGGCCGACACACCCGAGGCCCGCAAGGCCGCCGACGAAGAGATGCTCGCACGCATCCGCAAAGACGTGAAGGAGATATTGATTCCCCGCGTCATGGCCACTCTTCCCGAGAAGGTGCGGAAGCTTTTCGACGGCGACAGCTACCGGCTTTACGTCAACCCCACCGGCAAGTTCGTGCTTGGCGGCCCGCATGCCGACACAGGCCTTACCGGCCGCAAGATCATCGTAGACACCTACGGTGGCCGCGGTGCCCACGGAGGCGGCGCCTTCTCCGGCAAGGATCCCTCCAAGGTCGACCGTTCGGCTGCCTATGCATGCCGTCATATAGCCAAGAACATGGTGGCCGCCGGCGTTGCCCGCGAGATGCTCGTGCAGGTGAGCTACGCCATCGGCGTGGCAGAGCCCGTCAATGTCTTCGTCAACACCTACGGCACGGCGCGTCAGGGTCTCACCGACGCCGTGATCGCGGAGAAGGTGAAGGAGCTTTTCGATCTCAGGCCCGCGGCCATAGAGAAGCGTCTCGGCCTGCGCAGCCCCATCTACAGAGAGACCGCCGCCTACGGCCACATGGGCCGCACTCCAGTGGCCGTCGACAAGGAGCTTTACTCCATCCCCGGCGCCGGCGCCAGCCGTCATGTGGAGCTTTTCACGTGGGAGCGTCTCGATATGGTCGACGCCATCCGCAAGGCCTTCGATATCGGCCGTTGACCCTTCCGAGGCGCCGCTCAGAGACCGTTTATGGTGAAAAATGCATAATATTAACCTCCCTTGTTGGCGTTTTAGCCTAAAATTGTTATCTTTGCGCACTCTTTCCGGCGCATCATGCGGTGATTTCCCGACAGGGAGACCACGCGATGCGGCTTTTTTCTGTAGAATTAACCAAAACAGCTATAACAAGAATGGCAACTTTAGAGAAAATCAGAAGCAAGTCGGTGTTCCTCATCGTCATCATCGGTGTGGCGCTGCTTGCCTTCATCGTTGGCGACGCCCTCACCAACAGCCGTAACCTTTTCGGCGACCACACCGTAGTGGCCAAGGTCGGCAAGGAGAAAATCGATTACCCCGAATATCAGCGCAAGCGTGAGGAAGTCAACACCCGCCTCGAGCAGGCCCGGCGTCAGAACCCCCAGCAGTACGCCAATTTCGACACCCAGCTCCTCTCCCAGATCGCACTTGAGGAGCTCGTGAGCGAAAAGCTGCTCGACGCCGGCGTAGAGCGCGCAGGCATCCGTACGAGCCCCTCGCAGCTCCGCTACTACGTGATCGACAATCCCGTCAATCCCACCCTCAACACCCTGATGCAGCAGCTCAACGCGTCAGGCCTCAACGTCTCCACGCCCCAGCAGGCCTACGAGGTGGTCTTCAATCCCACGCGCCACGGTGTCACCGAGTCACAGATGGCTCCATTCCAGAGGGCCTGGATCGCTATGGAGGAGGAGACAAAGAAGCTCGTGGCAAGGCAGACCTACCAGAAGCTGCTCTACAATTCGGTGAAAGCCAACGACCTCGACAAGCGTGCCATCTACAACGACTACGTCAATACAATGAACGTCGATGTGGCCTACAAGCCCTTCGGCCAGATTTCAGAGTCGAAATATCCCGTGTCGGAGCAGGAGCTCAACGCCGCCTACGCCGAGTGCAAGGGCCAGTTCAAGGTGCTTGAGCCCACAAAAGACGTCAGCTTCATCTCCGTGAGGGTCACTCCTTCCGAGACCGACCGCGCCGCAGCCAAGGCTCTCGCCGACCAGACAGTGAAGACACTCGCCGACAGCGCTTCCCGGCTCAGCCGCCAGGCCCGCCGCGAGGGTGTCTCGCTCGACCACCGAGAGGTGCTTGCCTCAAGCCTCCCCGCCGGCGAGCTCAAGAACTATCTGGCTTCCGCTCCCGCCGACTCAGTGAAGCTCATCCGCAACGACCTCCGCGGATTCCAGGCCGTCAGGATGGGACGCCGTTTCCAGACACGCGACTCCATCCAGCTCAATCTCGTGCAGGTGGTGGGCGCCACTCTCCCCTCCAAGGTGCTCGCAACCCTCAATGCCGGCTCCCTTTCCGTCGACTCCATCAATACGAAGTTCTCGCCCGACAGCGTCTTCGCCCAGAAGGAGCAGTGGATCGTCCTCTTCAACAAGGATGGCCGCACGGGCGCCATCGAGGAGTCACAGCTCGACACCCTCGTCAATGCCAACGGACGCTTTGTGGAGATCATGAGCAATCAGCAGGGTGCCGTCCTCGCACAGGTTTCCCGTCTCGGAGCCATGAAGGAGGCTTACGAGTTTGACGAGGTCAACTACAGCCTCGTGCCAAGCACCAAGACCGTCAACGAGGCCCGCGCCCAGCTTGAGAAATTCCTCGCCGACAACAACACGGCCAAGGCCTTCAACGCCAATGCCGCCAAGGCAGGCTACTCCATCGAGGACCTCAGCCTCAGCAGCTCCGCTCCCGCCGTGCCACGCGCCGCAGGAATGCAGGTCTACTATCCCGAGTCGCGTCAGGTGGTGCGCTGGGTGATGGTCGACGCCGAGCCGGGTCAGGTAAGCCATATCTATGAATCGAAAGACGCCAGCCAGCCTATGCTCTACGCTGTGGCTGTCAATTCCGAATACGATGACTTCATGCCCGTCTCAAACAAGAACGTCAAGACCTATCTCACCAGCAGGGTCAGAAACTCCAAGGCCGGCGACGACATGATCAAGCAGTATAAGGGCAAGACCCAGTCGGTCGGCAATGTGGCCGCCGCAATGGGTGTCGAGCCCCGCAACAACGACAAGTTCCGCTTCGGCCGTGGCGCCAGTGTGCGCGACGCCAAGGTCATCGGTATGATTTCCGGCTCCAGGCCTTCCAAGACCGTGCGTCTCGTAAAGGGCGACGACGGTGTGTATGCATTCGTGGTCAACGCCACATCCAAGGAATCGTTCCCCTATACCGACCGTCAGTATGAGCAGCAGTATTTCCAGCTCGTCAACCCCGACCTCAACGGCATGGTGAGAGGAGCCGACAGGATCGACAACCGCATCTATAAGTTCGAGGCCGGCGACTGATGCCGCTGCCCCGCTACTTAGGGATATTCAGTTAAAGGCCCGCTTTCACAATCCGAAAATGGATTGTGATTGCCGTGTGGAGGCGCGGATT
>CANQRV010000031.1 GCA_947626355.1 uncultured Muribaculaceae bacterium | reverse complement strand
ATACAAAAAGTAAGCCCAACTTCTGCCGTTCAAGAAGTTGGACTCACTATTTTATGGTTTAGCGGACAGTAATAATTTCAAAATGCAGTGACACCGTGGCATGCAACGGTTCGCCCCCTCTGTCATTATATACTGTCCTGAGATCAATGTCATACATGCCCCATTCATGATTCTCCGCCTGACACCATTCCATGATATCGAAGCTGTCGCTCCAGTCTGATACCGTTTCTCCATTGTATTTCATCCTCGTCATCGATGACAGCACACGACTTGAGTGCGACGGATAATAGGGCGACGGATATACTTCCAATATGTTTCTTTTATCTGCTTCACGCTCGCCGCTTTCCTCATATGCCACCACGGAGGCACGTATCACCGGCGCCAGACTGGAAACATCATGTCTATGCCCTGATCCACCGACAGATCGCTTGCCTTTGCATTATCGTAGACCGGCACCACATCACCCATGCGGTAGCCTCCGGGCTTTTTCGACTCTATGCTTTCTCCCCATTCAAGTCCCTGCCATGTAAAGAAGGCAATGAAATCAAGCCCGCTTTCCGGATCATCCGCCAACGTCTTATCAAATCTGACTTCTGTTTTCCGGTAATCCGCCGGATTATTGGTGAAATCGCTGCTCTCCGTAAACGGCCCATGCTTTTTCACCAATGTGGCGTATGCGCCATCTTCCTCACAGACCATGCTGATATACGCAAAAATCCATCTGTCGGAGAGATCATTGACATAGAGGAGATAGTCATGGCTGTTATTAGTGACATACTCCTTGCCGAAGGAAGCATCGTCTACGAATAAGAAGGCAGTAGCTGACACATGAAATTTCCCTTCTATGTTTTCCGCCGGAAAAGATTTGCCCTCCCTATCGGTAGTATGGGCAGTGATGACGTTTTTTGCGTCCGACTGCCGGAATGTGATGGTCTGGTCTCTGTCAATCACCATATCCTCTTTCACGATGAGGTAATCTGAAGTCTCATTGTCTTCAGATCCAGGCAATGGCGGATAAACCCTTTGCCCAACCAGATACACATCGTAGACACCGGGCTCATCCACATAGCACCCCCACCATCCCTCCGGATGGTAGAAGGAGTCACAATAGTATGCATAATAATAGGTGGCTTCATCAAGGATGCTACTCCTTCTCACCACGTATACTTTATCGGGATCATAATAGAACCCTTCGGGCGTCTCATCCTCTACTTTGAAGGTCAGTTTCACTGCCCCTTCCGGATGCCTGTCATCCCCCTCAGCAGGCTCCGCATGTCTTTCACGTGCCGACGAATCCCTCTCCGGCCGACCATCGATATTCCTGACCGTCTTATCGACTACCATGGCATCTTTGATGCCGCGACCCTTTGCCTCAGACAGCGTGCGGTGTCGCGGCCCGTCGGTTGTCTTTGCAATGACTTCGCCGGTCATTGCCGCCATGCCGACCGCCAGCATGCTGATGATACAGCCCGACTCCATCAAGAAAAACAGACAACGGCTCCGACACCGCATGGGTCTCGGAGCCGATGAATCGCTTGAGGAAGTCCTCGCCCGGATCTGAATGATCAGCGGATATTGACCTTCACCATCCTCGTCTCATTGCGAAGGACGTATACCCCGGGGAGCAGACTATCCAGATCCTCTCGGGCAGCATTCATCTTCAACACACGACCGGCAAGGTCGTAGAGACTCCAGGACGCATCATCACAAAAGAGATGGTCGACACCGGATATTCCGGTCACTCTCGCCTGTCCTTTCACAAGACTGCCGTCAGTGGCAGCCGCCGTGACGACAGCCTCACCCGCAGAAAGGATCCTGACCAGGCCATCCGGGGTCACGGTAGCCACCGTCTCGTTGTCGCTGCTCCATTCCAGAGCAGTGTTGTCGGCATCGAATGGAATCACCTCCACCGCGAGACTCACTTCCGTGCCTTCCAATGCCTCTACAAACTCAGGTGTCAGCAATATCTGCTCCACAAGCACCGGATCGACCATGATGCGGCACTCTCCGGCAACATCACCGACAGTGGCTGTCACTACAGCCTCACCCGGCGACAGCATCTCGACAAGACCGTTGGCATCCACAGCCGCTACTTCAGGACTGTCGCTACTCCACGTCACGGTCTTATCCGTGGTATTCCCGGGATAGACAGTGGCCGCCAACTGCACGAAGTCGCCTCTATGGCCGTCGGCATAAGAGGGACTTACCTCCACGTATGCCGCAGGCACGGGATTCACTGTCACCATACACGTCGCGAATACTCCGCTGCCGTCGGCCGCCATTGCCGTCACTTCTGTCTCACCAATGCCTGTCAGGGTCACAAGGCCATTGTCATCCACTGTGGCAATGTCCGGGTAGTCGCAGTACCAGAACAGTGTCCTGACAGTGGCATTGTCGGGATATATAGTGGCCGTCAGCTGAATGCTGTCGCCGACATGGCCTTCTATGGCGGCAGGTTCCAGTGTTATTTCCGTTACGTTAACCTGCGACACCTTGACAGTGCAATATGCCGTCAGGTCGTTGTCGGTCGTCACCCACACTACCGTCTCTCCCGGGGCAAGCGCGCTTACCGTGCCTGCGTCGCTTACGGCTGCTACCTGCGGATTGCCTGATGTCCAGGTCAAGGTGGTCTCTGCATTTTCCGGCGTCACCGTGACGTTGAGGGTAGCGCTTTCGCCGACAATGAGCGACAGGCTTTCAGGAGTCAGTGTGACAGACTCGGGCACAACCTGACCGGTTTCTCCTACCGTATAGGTGAATGTCGGGCTCATCACGTTGGAATCATAGTCTACAAACCAGAAATCATAGACTCCGTCGGTCGCCGGCATGTCGACTCCGATATAATATGTGCCGCTGCCGCCGGGAGCGACACGGCTGTAGAACGACTGCACAAACGGTTCATCAGACGTATCTTTCCTCTTACACAGCAGACTCACGACCCCGTCATATTCCTCTTCTCCGTTCTCAAGGTCCATATACATATTCACATGCATCGATGGAAGGAGTCTCGGCTCGGAAAATGCCATCCCCGTGACCTTAAGTGTAGGCAATGCCGCAGCCATGCCCCGGGAGAATGTACGGGAGCCGTCTTCACCCACCTCCATGATGACACTCTGGGGGTAAGTGGCCTCGACCTTGATGTCATACCATTTATCCTCACCATCCATTTTGAACGCGGGCGTCAGCACATACCGGCCGGAGGCATAACCGCCAAGAGGCGCATACAGGGAATAGCTTCCGATTCCGGAGACGCGTCCGTCGTCGGTGACGGGGGTAAACATGATGGATGGTCCCTCTACATAATCCGTCTCGCCACCGGCCCCCGCAATCTTCACGCCCATATAGCCATTGAGCTCGAAGCCGGAATAATTGAAGACCGCAAAACCGAAACCGAAGGTGAGGACGTCTCCGTTCATCTCTTCAAGGAAAAATCCCTCGTTGCCGAACAGCGGCACGATGGCGTCGCGGTCTACCTCTCCGGGACGTCCGACAGCAATCACTGCCGACTGTCCCGAATTGTAGTTGCTGCCGCTTCCTCCGATGCCCTGCCCCGACGGATCAAGGGCGGAAAGAAGGAAATTGCCGTCATAATATCCACCCCAGCCCCAGTTGATATGGAAATATCCGTCGCCGGAATAACCGTCGCACACAAACTGATGGCCTCCCGCATCGGAGGTGCCTCCATAGACCACCGGCCGTCGCGCAGCGATCTCCGAATACACCAGGTCCTTCCATGCCTCATATCCGTAGAGGTTACGCTTCACCAGCGACGCCTTGCTGTCATAGCCCATGTATGTCACAAGGCCGTTGGTGATGTTCTCGCTATACGCGCCGCTCTCGTATGAAGTATAGCCCATTTTGACTGACGCGCCGGCCGCAAACATAAGGTTGGCCACTGCGGAAGCCTCTTCAGGTGTGTATTGCTGCGCATCATAGTTATCAATCATATTGTCCCAGTCGAACGTGACGGATGAGAAATCACAGCTCACGTCTATACCGCTGCCGGTCTGATAGCTGATTTCACCGATGCCTTGCTGCGGCCATGAATGATACCTCATTACCTGGGCCATCGCCGTGGCCACACAGCCGGTGACACATTTTCCACCACCATCCGACGGACATAGGTCGTTGTAGGGTGTCCCTTGGTTCCATTGGGTAGCCATGAGTGGCTCGACGACTGGAAAATCCTCATTTTCCGACTCGTTCCCGGGAATAAGCCTGGGCATTGGAGACGGAGCAGCCATAGCTGCGGAAATCTCATTGCGGTATTCCTGAAGCCACCACAGCAGATTGGAGGGAGCCCGGTCGATGTCGAAAGAGCCCTGAAGGCTCATTCCCAGCAGAGGGGCGAAGCGGTCGTCGGCGCTTACGACCACAAAGCCCGGAGCCGACTGACTGTTGAACACATAGAGAGCCGGCACCGATGTCTCCGCAGGCGCCGTATAGGCGAGCTGATAGCCGTTCGCCGGCATGGCCGCACCGACTCTGGCCCGGCTGTCGGAGAGCGCTCGCCGGAGCGCCTGCTCCGGAGTGAGGGTCCCTGCCAGAAGCGACGATATGCCCGCAAGGCACATCACGCCTAAAGATAGTAAAGTCTTGTTCATTGGCGATAAGGTATTTAAAAGAAAAACGCACAGCTCTTCCGACGATTAAATCACAAGAGCCGTGCCTATGTATTGTCATGATGTGTCAGCGGCGGCGACGGCGCACCGATTTGGCGGCGTTGCTGTTGCCTTCCGAGCTGGAGTTTGAGTTCTTCACCTTCGCTTTCTTGGCGCGCTTCTTCGTGGAGGTGCGCTTCTTTGCCGATTCGCGGCGCGACTTCGACGAGGTGTCGACCACCGTGCGCTCCGGAATCGAGTCGCCGGCAGCCAGAGCGGCGGCTGCCGCCTCCTCCTGCTCCTTCATGGCCAGATATTCCTCTCGGGTAGGCACATAGAGGTTCTTCCCGTAGGTGCGCAGACGGTTGTCGATGCTGTCCTGGGCATGCTTCATGTCGTCGGGGTCGGGATACATCTGCGCCATCGACAGATTACGAAGGTTGCGCGTCTTGTAGATCTCACCGTCATACATCCCGAGGTTGAAATAGTCGTCGAGGCTATACTGCGGCAGGTTGTTGTCGTCGTTGAGGAAGACATACTGCTGCGAGAGGTAGGGACGGAGAGCGTCGAATTTCACCCAGAACATCGGATAACGTGCCTCGCCGCCGAAGTCGCCCGAACGGTTGAGCACCGGGCAGATGGCCTCCACGCGTGTCTTCATCTGGTTGCTGCGACGGTCAAACTCCCATTTCTCGATGATATAATAGTTGAGCACCTGGCCCGTTGGCACGTCGGCCTCCTCGATGACATATCGCGGATTCTTCTCTGTGGAGCCCTTGGCCGCCTGGGCGTAGATGCCGAAGCGGTCGAGCATCTCGCCGACATTCACCTTATACTGGTCGGAGAAGACCTCGCGTCCGTCGAGATACTCATATGCGGGTATGCGGCCGTCGACCACATTGCGCAATATGATGCGGAACAGGTTTTCCTGACCGTCGACCACATCCTCCGGGAAATAAAGGGGAGTGTTGGCATCCTTGGTAAGGTCGAGCTGACGGTAGATCTGGCGCATATATGCAAGATCGGCGTCATGTGGCTCCTTCGCCTCATAGAAGCCCTGCATGCGCTCGGTCACAGCCGGCGTAGCCGTGGTCTGCTTCTTGTCTTTGGCCGTGCGCTTCCTTACGCCTCCGGCGTTCTCAACCTGAGCCGACGCGCCTGCCGCTGTCAGCGCGATTAGCGTCAGGGTGAGTAGTGTGCTGTGTATTTTCATTGATGCGATATGATTCTGTGTTGAAATTCAGGCTGCTAATTGAGCGATACCTGTATGGGGGAAATGTCGCGTGTGATGCCGTCGGGACCCTTCGCCTTGACATCGGAGATGAAGAAGCTCTTGCCGGGCTTCAGGCGCCGGAACTGCTCCTTCTGGCGAGCGGAGAACCGCGGTCCGTCGCTCACCTCCGGGATGGCGTTGCCCATGGAGTCGAAGAACACCGTAGAGAACGACACCACCGTATAAGTCACATTGAGGATATCGTCGTCGATGGCGGCTCCAACCCCCTCGGCCTCCATCAGCGACGCCTTGGAGATGCGCTTGGGCGAGCCCTTGTAGTGCACTGGATTGCCCTGAGCGTCGCGGATGGCGATATAGGGCGACGGATCGGGAAGCTTGCGCACGCGGAAGGTCATCGACCCTACCTGTTGCGAGCGTCCGTCCATCGTTGCCGATACCGAGATCACGGCCTCGGAGCCGACTTTGCCCGGATGGGCAACCCATGTGTCGCCCTGACGCGTAAGTGTGCCGTTGGTCATCGTGGCCTGCACCGCATTCATAGGCACGCCGGGCACGGAGATGCTGATGGGGTTGGCGATACCGGCGTAGAGCACGTTCATCATCGTCGGCGATATGGTGGCCATAGGCTCCATCACCGTGTAGCTCGCCGAGAACGGACGGCGGTCGAGCGTGCCGTCGCCGCGGGCCACCTCGATATATCCTGAATACTCATGCTGCCCTACCGAACCGGCCACGAACTCATAGACCCCGCCGGGGATACGCGACCCGTTGACGTAGATGTCGGGACGCTGCGTGGTGTCGATGGCGGCCAGCACGATGTCGGCGCTGTATCTGCCGCCGCGCATCACCATATTGGAGTTGGGGATCACGTAGGCGTTGAGCTCGTTGACGCGCACGTCGCCGATGTCGATGCTGGTGATGAGGTTGGTGAGGGCCTCCGACTCCGCCTGGCGTATGTCGTTCTGAAGCTTGGTGAGGATGGTGACTGCGGCCACGGCCGGCATATTGTCAAACATGCGCTCCTCCCACTTGGCGGGGCCCACGGTGCCGGGCTTGTTGCGCACGGTGGTCGAGAGCATATCCATCACGGCCTTGCGCTTCACGGTGTCGGGAATCAGCGCCGCCACATACTCGCGGTAGGCGTCGATCTCCCCGTGGAGCCGCCTCCCCTGGTTGGAAGCCGGGTTGAGCATCGTGACGGAAGCGGCCTCGAGGTCGTCGAGGTTCACCAGATTATGGAAGTCACCCTTCGGGCCGTCGGCCTGGCGCGCGATGGCCGTCTTGAGCGAGTCGATCCTGCTGTAGAGCGCCGCGGAGCGTGAATGCAGCTCGGCGCCCTTCTCATACCACGGTCTCGCCTTGGTCGGATTCTTCTCGTAAAGCTCGCTCAGATAGCGGAACTGAACGTCATTCTTCGCCGACATGTTGAGATTGGTGCGCAGCAACCCGTCCTGCACCTGATTGAATCCGTTGAGCACGTCGCTCGACACATTCAGGGCAAGCATGGCGGTGAGGACGATATACATCAGATTGATCATCCTCTGGCGCGGCGACATGCGCGCCACATTATTACTTCCTCCAGCCATATTAAATCTCTTCTATCATGATGATGCCGGGCATCTTATTTCTCATTGTCGGCCGCAAACGGATTGGCGGGAGCCTCGCCACCGGCCATGCCGCCCATCATGGGGTTGGCCATATTGATGGTCATGGCGGTGATCATCTTCTCGTAGACCCGATTGAGCTGCTTCATGTAGCGGGCCATCTTCTCCGTCTCCTCGCAGTAATGCGACGACTCGGCGGCCGATTTCTCATACATGTCGCGGATATCCTTGAGGCCGCGGTTCACGCGGTCGATGCTCTCGAGCTGGCTTGCCACGCCCTTGAGCTGGATCTCATATATAGTGTTCAGGCCGGCGATATTGCGGTTGAGGTCCTCCATCTGGTCTACGTATCCCACGGCGCTCTGCGATATGCGGTCGGAGCTCCCCGTGATGGCCTCATACGACTGGAGGAGCACCGACGAGACGCCGTTGAGACGCTGCGTGGTCTCCGCGAGCACCTCCATCTGGCCCGATATGGCCTCCATCTGCTGGAGATAGCGCTGGGTGGCCTCCGTAAGCCCTGCCATCTGCGACAGCTGTTCGGCGGCCTGCGACATGCGCTGTATGCTCTCATGGAGCGACAGCGCGTCGCCTTCATCGAGCGTCACGCTCTGCGGAAGTCCTGCCGAGGCCTTGGCCTCCGCCACCGCCGTATCGCGGCTACTCCCGGGAAGCCCGGCCACTACCACGCCGCCGCCCCCATGGAAGTCTGGACGGTCGTCGGGATCGCGGCTGTCGAGCACAGGAAACACATCCTCCCACGCGTATTCCTTGGGAGGACGGTCGAAGGCCGTGAGTATGAACATAGCAATCTCCGTGCCCATGCCGATGCAGAGCAGCGTGCTGCCCCCCGGCAGGTGGAGGATCTTGAACAGAGCGCCCCAGATCACTATCGCCGCGCCTATCGAATAGGCGAAATTGAAAAACCGCTGGCCCTTCTGGCCGTGAAGGAAGCGTTCGATGCCGTTGGCGTATTTTCTAATCTTTACCATCTTGCGGAGTTGTTGCTATTTGTTTTTCTTTTTCTGTGTGCCTTTCGCGAAGCCGATCTGCGACCGCACGTTGCGGAAGCCGATATAGCTGCGCTGCTCGTTCTGATACTCCCACATCCTGAGGTCGGAGCGTATGTTCTGCGCCACATCCTTCCAGGAACCGCCGCGCACTATCTTGCGCTTCATCTTGTAAGGGTCTTCCTTGGCGGCATCGTAGCGGTATTCCGGATTGATGTCGGAGGTGAGGCGGTTGAGGCTCTCGGTATAGGCGGTCGACGTCCATTCGCTGACGTTGCCGGCCATGTCGAAGAGGCCGAAGTCGTTGGCCTTGAAGGTGCCCACCGGCGAGGTGATCACGTGGCCGTCGCGCACGTAGTCGCCCTCCATGGGCTTGAAGTTGGCGTAGAAGCAGCCGCGCTCGTCCATCGGCAGGATCTCCTCCCAGGGATAGGGCGTCTCGCTGTTGCCGGCGCGCGCCGCGTATTCCCATTCGGCCTCTGTCGGCAGACGGTAGGGCTCGATGAAGACACCCTCGCGGCCAAGGGAACGGCGCAGGTATTCCGTGCGCCAGTTGGAGAAGGCGTTGGCCTGCTCCCAGCTCACGCCCACCACGGGATAGTCGTTGTAGCCGGCGTGGGAGAAATACATGCGGGTGTATGGCTCGTTGTAGGCGTTGTCGAAATCGTTGATCCATGCCGTGGTGTCGGGATAGACGTTCACGATGTATGTGTTGAGGAAGTCGTAGTCGCCGGTAAGCGGCCGCGAGATGGTCTCCCTCACGATCTCTCCGTCGTCGGTGAAGTAGGCCGTGTCTTTCGATATGACCGGCAGCTCGTCGGAGACGGGTATGTCGGTGTTGTATTCGCGGCGCGTCGGGTCGAGGCGGTTCTTGCGTCTGGCGGCCGCGGTGTGGTTGTAGATCTCGTAGACGTAATTGAGCTGGGTGGGATCGAGCTCGCGGCGACCGGTGATGGGATTGGTGCGGTAGACGCTCTCGATGGCCCTCTGCTCGTCTTCATTGGCGTTGCGCCAGGGTATGGCCTTGTTCCAGTTGAGGTAGGGCTTCACGGGGTTCCCCTCCTTGTCTTCCTCGATCTTGAAGGCCTCGTTGCCGCCGTAGGCCGGGTCGGCGAGGCGCTCGCGGATGATGGAGTCCCTGACCCAGAACACGAACTGCTTGTATTTGGAGTTGGTGATTTCTGTCTCGTCCATCCAGAAAGCGTCGACCGACACCGGCTTGGCGTCGGCGCGAATACCTGCCGCGCTGTCGTTTTTCGACGGGCCCATGGCGTAGGCGCCACGGTCGATGAGCACCATGCCGTAGGGTGTGGGCTCAGCCATCGAGGAGCCCCCGACACCTGTCACCTCACCACCCGACGAAGAGCCCCGCAGCGACATGCAGGATGCCATCACCATCGCGATTCCTGCCGCCGGCAATGCCACTGTAAGCCCCTTGAGGGGGATGGCGTTTTGTTTTCTATGGTTTGATATGTTCATCATTTTCATTATCGCTACATTATCCGAATGGAACGGTGTTTGTTTTTGTTTTTCCCCGAAAAGTCAAGTTTCATGCGGTAGCCCGCCACTATCTCGTGGCTTCCCGAAGAAGCCTTCGATATCGCCGACACCGGATAGTCGTAGGCATAGCCGAGGAAAAAATTCTTGAATTCAGCTCCTACCATGACGCTGACGGCGTCTTTCCATCTGTAGCCCAGGCCGAAAGAGAGGAATTTATTGTAGACGGCCCTCACCGTGAGCTCTCCCGTGAAGAGCTTGAGGTCTGACTTCAGCAACATGGAGGGCTGCAATTCAAATAACGTGTTTTTAAGCTGTATATTGCTGCCTGCAGTGAAATATACCATGCGCCGCAGAGCCGTCTGGTATTCCTGCGATTCGGTCGATTCGCTCCCCTCCAGGGTCATGGTGACGGTGGGCTGGGTGAGATGCAGGCACGACAGCCCGGCATAGAAATACTTATGGGTATAATGGATGCCCAGCGAGATATCGAGGGCGCCCCCGGTGAGGTCCTGCTTCGGGATGGCGGGGTCGGAGGGGTCGTGGTAGTCGTCGCCGTCGGGGATATAGACGTCGGTGCCTTTGAACGATGTGTTGAAGTAGCCCACCTCGATGCCGGCGCTCATCTCTCCCTTCAGAAGCCTGAACTTGAAGCTACCCTGCGCGTTGACAGTGAGGTTGGAGAAGAGGCCGAGGCTTTCCTGACCGAACACCACGCCCACGCCTATCTTCTTCTTCATCAGCCGCAGCGGCGAGTCGGCCACGGCCATGAAGCTCGTCGGGGCGTTGTCGATGCCCACCCACTGGAGTCTCGCCCCGCCACGTATGCGGAGATAGTCGGTAGAGCCGGTGGCCGCCGGATTATAATAGGTGGGCATCGCCCAGTATTGGGTAAACTGCACGTCGTTCTGGGCGCGGACCTCCGTCGCCAGACAGAACGCGGCTGCGAGCAGACAGGCTATCGCGCGCCATGCTCCCGTTGATCTCTTAATGATATCCACCGGCTATTCGAAATAAAAGGTGAGCACCACCATGTTTGACTTCACTTTCTGAAGGCTCTGCGTCATCTTGAAGGTCTCGGGGTCGTCTTCCAGGTCGGGCCTGTCGTGGCGCAGGATGTCGTTCAGCCCGAAACAGAACTTGATCTCCGGGTTGAGCTTGAAAAACGGCAGATAGAAGTCCACGCCGAAGCCCACTGTCAGATAGGCGTCGGCCGACTTGAACATCAGCGGCTCGCTCCGCTTCTTGCTCACGTCGAAAGTGGCCATCGCTCCCACTGTGGCGTAGGGACGGCAGTTGCCCAGTCGCTCGCCGGAGATCTTGAGGTCGAGAGGCACGGCCACGTAGGCGCTCTTGATGTCCTGCTTCCGCTTCAGCTCCCCGCCCCCCGTATAGTCGATCATCGTGACGTTCTTGCTGCCGAAATACATCCCCGGGCTCAGACGCAGGTTGAAGTAGCGGTGAAGCCGCAGGTCGCCCAGCACGTTGACGCAGAAACCCGGCGAGAAGCCGGGCACCTCCGCCACCCACTGCTCCCCCTCGGGCGTCACGTAGCCGTTGTGGGTGAAGCTCAGGTCCTGGAAATGCATCCCCACGGAGAAGCCCAGATGCAGCCGCTTCAGGTCGGCATACGGCCTGTTGAGAAGCTTATCGCCGGGGCGCGCCGCAGCTGTGGCCGCCGTGCCCAGAAGCAACAGCGCCGCAAGCATGATCCGATATATTTGTAGCGTGGTCCGTTTCATCTTTTATCATAACGATTGCCCGAGTAGTATTATTGTCGGAATTATTTGTTAACTTTGTGTCGGCTTGCGGGGCCCGTCGCCTCGGAAGCCACCATTGTCAGCCATGCAGAAAACCAACGACAACATACCTGCCGCCGGGCAAGGCGGTGGCGCCGCTATGGAATGGCCGCGCCTGATCTCCGACAAGCGCCTCGGGCTCGAGCGCTTCCATGACCCGCGCACCCACACCCGCAGCGATTTCCAGCGCGACTACGACCGCCTCGTATTCTCATCCCCCTTCCGGCGACTCCAGAACAAGACCCAGGTGTTTCCTCTCCCGGGAAGCATCTTCGTACACAACCGCCTGACCCACAGCCTCGAAGTGGCTTCGGTGGGACGCAGCATGGCCAAGGAGGCCGCCATCGCCCTCTCCGACCGCCATCACGACGCCCCGACGCGCGACGCGCTCGCCAACATCCCCGACATCGTCGCGGCCGCCTGCCTCTGCCACGACCTCGGCAATCCCCCTTTCGGCCATTCGGGCGAGAAGACAATCTCCACTTATTTCACCGAGGGCAACGGCCTCGGGCTCAAGCCTCTCCTCTCCGACCGTCAGTGGGCCGACGCATCTAATTTCGAGGGTAACGCCAACTCTTTCCGTGTGCTCACCCATCAGTTCGTGGGGCGACGCGAGGGCGGTTTCGCCATGACCTACAGCACTCTGGCCTCTATCGTGAAATATCCCCACGACTCAAGCCTCGCCTCCGACAAGGGAAAGTTCGGATACTTCTCTTCCGAGGAGGAGCTCTTCCGACGCGTGGCCGGCGAGCTCGGCATGCCGGAAACCTCGCCCGGACGCTTCGCGCGCCATCCCCTCGTATATCTCGTGGAGGCCGCCGACGACATCTGCTATCAGATCATGGACATTGAGGACGCCCACCGCCTCGCCATACTCTCGCCCGACGAGACCACCTCGCTCCTCCTCGGTTTCTTCGACGGCGAGCGCCGTGACCGCCTGCGCCGGGGCATGGGCCACCTCTCCGACCCCAACGAGCAGGTGGGATATCTCCGCAGCAATGTCATCGGCGAGCTCGTGGGCGACTGCGCGCGCGCCTTCGCCGAGGCCGAGCCGCAGCTCCTCGCCGGATCCCTCGAAGGCCCGCTCACCGCCTACATCCATCCGCGCCTGCGCGACGCCTACGAGGCCTGCTCCCGCGCCGCCTGGTCGAAGATTTACACCGCCCCCAGCGTGGTCGACGTGGAGATCGCCGGCAACCGGATCATAACATACCTGCTCGACACTCTCATGCAGGCCGTGATGCATCCGGAACGCAATTTCTCGCAGCTGATCCTCGCGAAGGTGCCCCGCCAGTATGATGTCAATTCCCCCGACTGCTTCACGAGGGTGCAGGCCGTGCTCGACCATGTCTCGGCCATGACCGACGTCTATGCCCTCGACCTCTTCCGTAAGCTCAACGGCCACAGCCTCCCCGCCGTGTGACCTCAGACATAATCACCGTTCAACCTCCGAATAATATATATATGACAAGAAAGATAATCACTCTCCTCTGCCTCATCGTCTTCCTGACGTCGGGCGCCACTGGCGCCGGCTACAGGGTCTATTCCCCCGACGACCTCCCCAACCCCAATGTGGCCGACCGTCGCGAGTTCGTGGCCGACCCCTCCGGCGTGCTGTCGGCTTCAGAGCGCCGGCAGGTCAATGAAAAGCTTTACGACCTCCGCCGGAACACCACCGCCGAGATGGCCGTGGCCATAGTCCCCTCCACGGGCGACATGCCGGTGGAGGAGTTCGCCACAGACCTCTTCACCCGCTGGGGCATCGGCAAGACCGACAAGGACAACGGCGTCCTCCTCCTCATCGCCCTCGAGCAGCGTAGGGCCTGGATTGCGACGGGCTACGGTGTGGAGGGCGTGCTCCCCGACGTGAGCTGCGCCACGATCCTGCGCCGCACTGTCGTCCCGGCCATGAAGGAGGGCAATCCCGCCGAGGGTATCGAGGCGGCTGTCAGCGATGTCTACGGCGCCCTCACCGACCCCGCCGTAGCCGAGGAGCTCCGGAGCTCGCAGCCCGACAGTTACGGCGCCGCCACCGATGTGCTGTCGGCCGAGGTGATATGGGATTTCGTGGTGATAGTGGCCGCCTGCGCCTTCCTCTTCTCGATGGTCCTCTTCCTCTACGATGTCTGGAGCCTCCGGCGCCGCGACCGCTATCAGAAGGCGATGGCATGGCGCCGACAGCTTCCCGCTTTCTGGTGGGCGGCTCTGATCTCCCTCGGCTCAGGCGTGGTCTTCGCCCTGCTCGCCCTCTGGCGATACCGCGCCGCCCGCGACGGCCGACGCAAATGCGAGACATGCGGCCACTACATGAAGAAGCTCGGCGAGGAGGAAGACAACGCCCTGCTCTCACCCTCCCAGGATTTCGAGGAGAAGCTCAGGACCGTCGACTACGACGTGTGGGAGTGCCCGCATTGCCACACCGTGGAGCGCTTCCCCTTCAAGGAGAAGCAGATGCGATACTCGGAGTGTCCGCGATGCCACACAGTGGCCCGCACTCTTGTGTGCGACCGTGTGGTGCAGCCCGCCACCACCCGCTCCGAGGGCTCAGGCTTCCATGAATATGAATGCCTCTTCTGCCATTACCGCGACCTGAAACCCTACCGCATACCGCGCAAGACCGACGATGCCGCGGCGGCCGCCGTGCTCGGCGCGGCTCTCGGCTCATCGCTCGGCCGCGGTGGCGGCGGTGGGGGTGGCGGCTTCGGCGGCGGTTTCGGCGGCGGCTCCACAGGCGGTGGCGGCGGCGGTGCCTCCTGGTGATATCCCTACTGTGGTTTAATGTAAATTCTGTAAATAATCATACTTAAAACTTCGTACCCCGTACCTAAAACTTCGTACCTCGTACCTCACCCTTAACTCTTCACCCTTAACTCTTAATTATGAAGTCCTTACTTTCTGCCGCGGGCGCCATCGCGCTGCTCACGGCGGCCGGATGCTCCGGCAAAGCCGACGCTCCGGCCGGCGACATGTCTTTTGAAAGCTATTCCTACGAAGTCGTGGCCCGCTACCACGACATCCCGGTGGAGCTCCCCGACAGCTCCGGCGCCTTCTGCCGCCTGCAGGGCTACGGCGTCCTCCCGCTTCGCATCGGCGATGCCGACCTCACCCCTCTCCGAGACTCGCTGCTCCATCTCGCGGCCATCGACTACACGGGGGCCCGACAGTTGCTCCCCTCTCCCGACTCCGAACGTGAGATCACCAACCTCAATCCCGACAGTGTGACGGCATGTTCGTCGGTGATCTCGCGGCTCACCCTCTCTCGCGTGACTCCCGACATCATCGTGTGGCGCAACTATATATATGAGTATCCATGCCGCGCCGCCCACGGCACATATGCCAACACCTACGTCAACTACGACGTGACGGGCGCACGCGTCATCACGCTGCCGTCACTCTTCCGAGATGGCTACGCCGCCCCACTCACAGGCCTGTTGCATGAGGAGCTGGCCCAGCGCCCCGACCTGCTCGAGCCGCTCGACAGCATCGCCATCCCCGCCAATTTCGAGCTGACAGCCGACGGCATACGGTTTATATATGGGTTGTATGAGATCGCTCCCTATTCCTCCGGCGAGGTCTCGGTCGACATCTCGGGCTACGAGCTCGACTCGCTGCTCAGCGCCGACGGACGCCGCCTCATTCTCGGGGAGATGTGACGGCTTCGGCGTCTACCTTGCGCAGGCGCAACACCGAATTCTGATATGGAAACTGGATGGAGAGCATCGAAGGGCTCTCCATCTGCGTTTTTATGTCGCGCTCCAGCACTCGCCCCGAGGCGTCGGTCCAGCGCGTGTCGTAGACGCCGGTGAACGGGGTGGTCAGCAGCTCACCCTTCTTCATCCCCTCGCGCCAGAGCGTGGCGTTGACTGCGGCACCCCCCACGTAGATGATGTCGTAGCCGCCTCCCTCGCGCGGCATCAGGGCCAACGTGTAGTCGCCGCCCATACGCAGCAGGTCCTCCTCCAGCGAGCGGTCGAAGGGCATCCAGTAGCCCACGGCGGGGTCGCCCGACTCCCCGGCTGCCTCCCGGAGCTCCTTCCGCGTATAGACAGGCGCCGCCATCGGCAGCGCCTCGGAGCCCAGTGATATGTCGGTGGCGAGTATGCTTCCGCCGGGAGTGGCCGCCACTCCCGCGGCCTCTGTCGGCGGCGCCGCGCACCGGAACTCGAGCAGCCGCTTCTCCTCGCGGCGCCCGCCGTAGAGCGTCCATCTGTCGCCGTCGCGCCGCAGCCGGTAGGCGTTGGCCGCTCCGTTGGCGTCCAGCCCGTCGGCCTCCGCTTTCTCTGCCAGCAGTCCCTTGCTGCTGCTATTAGCCGTCAACACGGCCACCTGCCTTGTCGACACTCCGTCGAAGTCACCCTCGCGCACCTTGACGCCGATCGCCACGGTGTCGCCGCCTCCGATGGCCAGAAGTGTCCATCCGGGCTGCCTCACGCTGTGGCGCGTGCCCCGGGCGTCGGTGTAGGCATACCCCTTCTGCGGATGGCTGTGCCGGTCGGTGACGCGCAGCGTGACGTCAAACGCCTCCGACGGCGTCTCGAGTCGCCACATCTCGCTCAGCAGCGTGTCGCTCCGGTTGTCGAGCTCGATGCCGAGAGCCGTGGCGTGGGGCGACGGCCCGTAGCCGCGCCCGGCATTGTAGTTCACGCGCCCTGAGGCGCTGGCGGTCATGGCCACGACTCCCGTGATGATGCCCACTATGGCGAAGAGAAGTATCACCCCGCCTATGATCTTGTTGATAAGCCACATCGACCGCAGGTTGAAGTGCGCCCTCACCTTGTCGATGGAATATGTCACGAGCCACCACCATCCCAGGGCCCCGCCGAAGATAAAGAGGTAGCCCACGATGTAGTGGTAGAGTCTCAGCTCGGGCAGCATGAAGTTGAAACGCGCGAAAAGCCCTATTATAAGAAAGAGTATCAAGGGGTTGGAAAAGGTGAAGAGGAAGCCGCCGAGGATGTTTTTCTTCGCCGACACCGGTATGTCGCCCTGCCGCTTGAGGTCGGCGGCCGGGTTCTTGCGGAAGAGGTAGACGGCGAAGGCTATCAGCACGGCGCTGCCCACCAGCTGTATCACGTTCTGGTTGCGCTCCAGGAATTCCTCGATGAATGAGAGGCCGAAGCCTGTCAGCAGGCAGTAGAAGAGGTCGGAGAGGGCGGCGCCGACGCCGGTGAAGAAGCCCGCGCGGCGCCCCTTGTCGAGGGTGCGCTGTATACAGAGGATACCCACGGGCCCCATCGGCGCCGAGATGAGCACGCCGATGGCGATGCCGCGCGTCATTATGTATATCAGGCTTTCTATCAGTCCCATTGTCTGTCGCTTCCGGGGAGGGGGGCTTAGTTGGTGATTATGTATCCCCCCTGCTGGGTGGGGAGGCATTGATAGTTGCGCAGTCCGTAATTCATGCGGGCCGCCGGGCCCGACAGCGGGCGTCCGGCCCCCATCGTCACGTCGTAATGGCTCCCGCAGACGTCGCAGACGGCCTCGTAGCGCTCGGGCTCGACGTGCACCCTCACGTCGCGGCTCCGCTCCACCGGACACGCCAGGTCGTAGGCCAGCGGCACGCCCGTCTGCGTTGTGAAGGCGTCCATGCCTCCGATCAGCAGCACGCCGCCGAACCCTGTGGCGCTCGTCTGCGTGTAGGCGAAACCCGCCGGCTCCCTCACCCCGCTGCCAAGTATGAACCGTCGGCTGTCGCCGAATCCGGCTACGCCATAGGAGTTCCATAGCCCTATGTCCGACAGGTTGATGTTCACTGCCATGCGCGGGATGCGCTCGTCGTCTATTGTGTCACACGACGCCACGGCCACGGCTGTCGCCGCGGCCGTGAGCGCCTGTATCATGATTCGTGTCGCTCTCATGGCTTACGCGAACTGCAACGCGCGCACCATCTGGCCCAGCTGCTGCGCCATCTGCGTCAGCGGCCCGTTGACCATCGGCTTCAGAAGCGCCGGTATCGCAAGGTCGATCACCACCTGCGCCTCGCAGCTCTCCGTGCCTGTCGGCCGGATGTGCATTGCTACGCTCATCTCCACGGGAGTGCCCTCTCCTTTCAGCTTGATCAGCGTCGGCTCCTCTTTCTCCGACATGCGGAGCACCACCGCTCCCACCGGGCCGCCCGGCACTGTTATCGTGTCGGGGGTGATCTCTATCTTCTCGAGCATCTCACGCTTGTCGTCGGGGATGCTCTCGCGAGGCACGCGGCCGATAAGCCCGCGCAGGTTCTCGAGGTTGGAGAGTTTGTGCCAGATCTCCTCGGCCGGGCGCGTCAGCGCCACTTCTTCACTTTTGTATGTTGCCATTTCCTATGTTTATATCAATGTGGGTTCGGGCGTCCACGACGCCGGGTCGCGGCGCCACTCCTTCAGAGCCTCGGCCTCTTCCGGGCTGATGTAGCTCGTGGCCTCGGCCACCTCCAGCATCGTCTGGTAGGTGCAGAGCGACTCCAGATGCACGTCGGCCTCCCGGAACCGCTTCACCGCCATCGGAAACTCGTAGTCGAAGATCGACACCATGCCGATCACCTCGCATCCGGCGTTTCTCACCACCTCCACGGCTTTCAGCGAGCTCCCGCCGGTCGACACAAGGTCTTCCACTACCACCACTTTCTGTCCCGGACGGAGGTTTCCCTCCACCATGTTCTCCAGGCCGTGGTCTTTCGGCGTCGACCTCACATACACGCCCGGAAGCCCGAGGGTGTCGGCCACAAGCGCCGAGAACGCTATCGCCCCCACCGCTACGCCGGCGATCGCCTGCGCCTCCGGGTAATGCTCCAGCACTTTCCGCGCCAGTTCCACTTTCACGAAGTTCCTGACGTCGGGATACGACAGAATCCGCCTGTCGTCATTGTAGATCGGGGAGTTCCAGCCGCTCGCCCAGGTGAAGGGGTTGCGGGGCTGAAGCTTGATGGCGCTGATTTGCAGCAGCTTCTCAGCAAGTAGCTTCTCGGGTTTTTTCATAGTTTCTGGGTTTTGTCTTGTATGTGGCGTCGGAGTCCTGCCTCGGGGCATGACTCTCGCCTATTGCAAAATTACATCGTTTAATGAAAATATACAAATAAAAAACGCCTCAACCCCTCTTTCCTTTCTCATTTAATAATTTTTTACGCCCTTACCATCCCCGTTCTTCCCTCGCGTTTCCCGATAATCGAGATTCTCTCGGTTCTCTCGATTCTCGGGTTTCTCTCGATTCTCTGGATAATCCCCCTTAACTCTTGCGCGAAGCGCCTTCACCCTTCACTACTCTTTAATCTTCAATCTTCACCCTTCACTCTTAAAAGGTCACTCCCAGCGTCAGCAGCGTCAGCCTGCACCCCGGCGCTGCCCGGAGGATCGCCAGCGACGCCGCCGTCAGCGTCGACCCTGTGGTGCACACGTCGTCGAGCAGCAGCACTCCCTTTCCCTCGGCCTCCGACGGGTCGCTCAGCCGGAACAGTCCCTCCGTGTTGGCGTAGCGTTCCCCGAGTGTCTTCGCCGTCTGCGTCTTGTGCGGCCTCACGGCCTTCAGCGCCTCGCTCATCCTTATCCCCGTGGCCGCCGACAGCCCCGCCGCCAGTCGCTCAGCCTGATTGTAGCCCCGCCGCGCCTGCTTCATGAAGTGCATCGGCACAGGTATCACCACCTCCACGCCGTCGAGGAAGCCCACCGTCAGCAGCTCCTCCCCCATCAGGCGCCCGAGCCTCACCCCGATGCCCGGAAAGCGACGGTATTTCATGTCCTGGATCAGCGTAGAGAGGTCGGAGCCACGTGAATAGAAGAAATGGCCGGTGGCCCGCTCGAAGGGGAAGAGCCCGGCGAAGCGCTGCTCCATGTTGTTGAAGTCGATGCTGTGGTAGCGCGTGCGCGGCAGGTGACCAAGACACAGGGTGCATACAAAGTCCTCGTGGGGCGCCAGCCTGCACCCGCAGATGTGGCACTCCCTCGGCCACACGTATTCCGCGGCGTCGCTCGCCAGGTTGCCGAGCATCGACAGCAGGCGCCTCGTCATCAGCTCTCTCCTTTCCGGCGAAGCGCCCTCACGGCCGCCGCCACGGTGTCCCCCTCGTAGCCCCGCGCCGCCAGCGAGCGGTAGAGCCGCGCCACGTCTTCGCGAAGCCCCAGGTCGAGGCTCCGCGCCTTCGCCTCCGCCACGGCCGTGGCCGCCCGCAGGTATTCCTCCGGGTCGATCTCAGCCAGCGCCTCCGAGATCGCCAGGGAGCCTATGCGTTTGGTAGCCAGCGCCATGCGTATCTTGCGCCGTCCCCAGCCGGCCAGGCGCACCTTGTCGCGGGCGAACGCCCGGGCGTATCGCGCCTCGTCGATGAAGCCGCGCTCTTTCAGTTCATCGACGACGCCGTCGGCCGCCCCGCGCGTCAGCCCCGCGCGCAGCAGCTTCGCCACGATGTCCCCCTCACACTGCTCCGAGCGGCTGCACAGCCCCGCCATCTTCACCAGCAGCTCCTCGGCGGTGGGACGCCTACGCATCATCCCTGCCGCCTCCCGGCCGGCGGCTCGCGGCGTAGCGCAGCAGTCCGTGCGGGTCGCGTGTCAGCGTTATGTCCTGATATCCCCGCTCCTCCAGCAGCTTCCGCAGCTCCTCGGCGTGACGGGGATTGATCTCGAAGTAGAGCCGTCCCCCCTCCGTGAGCGCCTTCGCTCCGGCGTCGGCTATGATGCGGTAATACTTCAGCGGGTCGCTGTCGGGCACGAACAGTGCCGCCGCCGGCTCCCAGTCCCTGACGTTGGCGTCGAGCCCCGCCCGCTCGCTCTCGTCGATATAGGGAGGGTTGGCCACTATTATGTCGAGGCTTCCCGCCGCCGGGCGCCATTGCGCCACGTCCTCCTCCTCCCACTTCACCCGCGCCCGCAGCCGCTCGCCGTTCTCACGCGCTATCGACAGAGCCTCCGGAGAGTTGTCGATGGCCGCCACCTGCGGGAAGTTGAGATTGCGCGCCAGTGCTATCGCTATGCACCCGCTGCCGGTGCAGACGTCAGCCACCCTCAGGTCGGGCTGCGGGTTCTGCCCCACGATCATGTCCACCAGCGGCTCCGTGTCCTGACGCGGGATCAGCACTCCCGGCGCCACCTTGAAATCCATCCCGTAGAAGCGGGCCTCCCCGAGGATATACTGTATCGGCTCGTGCCCGCGCAGCCGCGTCAGTATCCCGTCGATTTTCTCTCGCATGTATGGCGAGAGCTCCTTATCCATATTCGTCAGCATCTGCGAGAGCGTCCACCCATTCAGCGCGTGGAAGATGAGGCGCGTCATCGCCTCTGCCTCCCCGCGTCCGTATAATGGCGTGAGCGTCTCCCTCAGCCTTCTTACAGTCTCCTTCATATCATATTCATATTCTTGCCTTAAAGGCATATTGTCTGATATCCCGGCTTGTAGGGACATGCCTCCGGCATGTTTCCTTCCCGGCAAGAATCCGGTCTGGCAATGTAGGGATGCACCCTGGTGCATCCGCACCCCGCCCTGAATCCGACTCCTTCGCCCTTGACCCTTGCGCGAAGCGCCCTCCAAAATTAGTAAAATCCCCTCTCTCCACCAAATCGCCGCCCCCATTTCCGATTTTTCATTACCTTTGTAGTCTATGTTTTAATAATATGATTGATATGGCAGAATATACATTGACTCTAAGCTCCGATGAAGATTACCGTCTCATTCGGAAAATACTGAAGGCATTCGATGGGGCATCCATCCGCCCTAATGATAGATATACCATAGAAGATGCGTATGAGGAAGTGAACAGCGGCAAGATAAAGGGCCCGTTCCATTCCACCAGCGACCTCATGGCCGACCTCCTGAAATGAAGGCGTCGCGGCAGAGCCATATCCACCGCGACGCCTCATTACAACAACCAGTCAAGCCAATATCAATCCTTAGTCCCCGAATCCCTCCAGTAGGGACATGCCTTCGGCATGTTTCCCCTCCGGCCCGAATCCGGCCCGAATCCCGCAAACCCCTGGGAGAGGCGGCGTCGCGCCGCCACCCCGCGGGTCCATAGCTATCCTCTCCGCGGAGCGAAGCGGATGCGGATTCGTCCTGTGGTGCGAAGGAGGCTTCGCACGGGTCGGCTTGAATCCGGCCAAACGCCTTCACCCTTCACTCTTCACTCTTAACTCTTGCGGCAAAGCCTCTATAGGCATTTGCCGCTCGTAGTCCCACAGCGTCACGCTCCGCAGCTGGTAGTAGTAATACCAGCAGAGGTAGAGCTGATTCACGAACTCCCGTCTCGCCTCGTCCTTCTTCACGCGCGAGTCATTGAGGTCGAGCGTCGAGATCTTCCCGATCATATACGTCTCCACATTCGTAGCGTAGCGCTTCGACGCTATCTCGTCGGCCCGCCGGCTCAGCTCCAGCTGCTCCCGCTGGTTGCCGTAGCGCTCCACCAGGATATAGAGGTCTTGGTGGAAGTCCAGCTTCTCCTGGCGCAGGCGGCTCTCAGTCACGCGCCGGTTGCTCTCCGCCACTTTCACCTTCCCGCGACGCTTTCCCCAGTCCACCAGCGGGATCTCCACGCCGATCTCCACCACCTGGTTGTCTTTCAGTCCGCGGTAGGCGTTGCCGAAGGAGTGCGACGTCCCCGTGTAGCCCACCTGCGCGAACACGTTGATCTGCCGCAGGTCGCCCTTCGCCTGTGCCACGGCGTAGTCGGCCTCCAGCTGGCGCCGTCTGAGGCTCATCGCCAGCTTGTTGTGGTCGAGCGCCTTGCGCAGCGCGTCGTCGTAGCTCACCTCAGCCTGCGGAAGCGTCGCCGGCACCTCCGGCTCTATCTCCACGTCCTCCCCGAGGTCGAGCATCGACCGCAGGCGGAACATGCAGTTCCGCATCTCGCTCCGCGAGTCCGTGAGGTCGCTCTTCGCGTTGAGCACGTTGAGCTCCATCTGCAGCAGGTCGTTCTGGCTTATGCGCCCCATCTCCCGCTTCTCCTTCGCCACCTCGTAGAGCTTCGTCGCGTTCTCCAGGTTCTGCTCCGCGATCCGGTGGTTCTCCTGCGCCATCAGTAGCTGGAAATAGCAGCTCACGGCCGCCATCGCCACCTCCTCCGAGTCGCTGATATACTTCGCCTTCGCCTCCGCATACCGCGCCGGCTCTATCTTCCGGCTCCACTTTATGGTGTTGGCGGCGAAGAGCGGCTGCTCCAGCGTCAGCGCTATCGGGATGCTCATGAAGCGGTTGTAGGGATTGTTGTCGAGCTGGCGCATGAAGTCGAGCTGCGTGTTGAGCGAGATCTTGCCCCCCGTCAGCCAGATGTTCTGCGTCATCGAGAGCTCCCCGTTGAGCTGCAGGTAGTCGTTGGGCACGAAGGTGAAGCCACCCTCCGAGTTCATGTAGGAGCTGTACTGCTTGCGGTAGGTGGGCAGCGTCCCCTTGAAGGTTAGTTCCGGCAGCAGGTTGGCCCTGTAGGAGCGGTATTCCCAGTAGGCCGTCCGCAGCTCGTCGAGGGCCACGGCCGCCTGCACGCTGTTGGCCCGCGCCCTCGCTATCGCCTCCTCGAGGCTCATCCTCACCGTCTCCTCCCCCTTTGCCGGGAGGGCCGGATAGACGAGGGCGCCGAGCAGCGCCACGGCGAGCGCCCCCGTCCTGACGCCTTTCGGCGCCCTCATCCGTCTCAGAATCCGTCTCATGGCGGTTATTCGTCTTTCAGGGCCTCCGCCGGCTCCACGGCCATCGCCCGCCGAGCCGGGAAATACACGCCCGCGATGATCATCAGTTCCATCACGACGGCCGTCACTCCGCAACCCACGCCTACCGAGGTCCAGTCGCTCTCGAAGTATTCCATCCCCGGTTTCCAGAAGAGCAGCACGGCTCCCAGAGCCAGCGCCGGCACGCCGCCTGCCAGCAGCAGCAGCGAGCCTTCGCCCATCAGCCGCCTGAACACCATCCACCGGTCGGCGCCGCACACCTTGCGCATGGCGATCTCCCCCTGGCGCTGCTGCACCCTGTACCAGAAGGAGCCCAGCAGCCCTAAGAACACCGTCACTAAGAAGAGCGCCATCACGCCTATCTGCGCACGCAGCTCCGATGCCTTGTTGCGCTGCGCCACGTCGCGTCGCGCCTCAAGCGAGCTGAAGTTGCTCAGCACCACGTTGCGCTGCTGCCGCAGGCTCGGGTCGTTCCTGAGGTCTTCGGCGAATTTCATCCCCATCCCGGGCTTCATGCGCATTATGATGCTCTCGAAGCGGTTGCCGCTCTGCGCTGTCTCGTCGATCGGCTTGAGAAACATTCCTCCCCATGAGTTGTTTTCGTATTCGGAGCGCTTCATGTTGTTCACTAAGTCACCCACTTTGTAATAGGTCACGCTGTCTTTGGTCAGCTGCGCCCCGCGCAGCATCTCCTCCGTGAGCCCCGTGGCCTCCATGTTACCATACGGCGACACCAGCACCTCGCCGCGACGCATCCTCCGTTCCAGCTCTTCGACGCTCTGCCCCGTGGTGCTTTCCAGCCGGAGCACTCTCGCGATCTCCGGACTTGCCTCGCGCCAGTTGCCGTTATAGCCTACGCTGTCCGGCGTTCCCGTCACACGGAAGCTATTGCCCCAGTAGTTGAAATAAAACGGCACCGCGTTGTTGGAGAACGCAGCCGCCTCCACGTTGCTGTTGCTCCTCACCCGCCTTATCAGCTCCATCTGGTCGCGGAAGTTGTTCTCCTCGGTGGCCTCGCCCATGTCCACGTATTCCGGGCTGTCGCTCCCGATATATGATATGTTGACGGTGTAGACGTCCGTCTCGTCGAAGCCCTTCGGCTCGAGCAGCGTCCTCACGGTGCCGGTCACCAGCATCATGATAAACCACACCACCGTGAAGACGATCATGAGCTCCACGACCATCCAGACGTTGCTTCTCCATTCATGGCGCATCTGCGCCCCAAGACTCCTGTTCATGTCTTTATCTGTTGTTGTTTTTATTATCGTTATGGTCTTATAAGTCTTTTAGCCGCCGCTCTTCGCTCAGCGCCTTTCCGCGATCGCTTCCGCCGGGTTCACCCGGCTCGCCTTCCACGCCGGTATACCCGTGCTCAGCAGGTTGAGCACGAAGCAGCTCGCCACGAGCATCCCGAACATTCCCCAGCTGAAAAGCATCGTGAACGCCGGTGTCTCGTTCACCCCGCTCTCGGAGCCGCTCCAGCCCAGATAATCCACGAAGAGGTGGGAGAAGGCCGTGATGAAGACCACGCTCAGCAGCAGCCCGATCACACCGCCGGCCAGCGTCAGCAGGAAGTTCTCTCCCACTAATTCCGTGGCGATTCCCGTGCGCTTCGCGCCGTAGGCGCGTCTCACGCCGATTTCCGACACCCTCTTCTTCAGGCGGCTCCGCGTCATGCCCCCGAGGTTGATCGCGGGCACGAGCAGCAGCAGCCCGTAGAGCATCCAGCGCCTGTGCCTGGCGCCCTCCGTGTCAGGATCGTTGTTGCTCCCGGGCTCAAATGCCATATCCTCGGCCGTGAACGGGCTCTGGTGGTAGACGGCCTCTTTGCCCTCTTTCTTCAGCTGGTCGTTCAATACGTCGTAGCGGCGTTTCACCTCGGCCTTTATGGCCGCCACGTCGGCGCCGTCGTCAAGCAGCATCGCGAGCTGACCCTGACCGAAGTAGGTGCTCCAGATCTGGTTCGGGTCCTCTACGTAGGGCACGTAGATGTCGCCGAAGGAGTTCTTCAGCAGCGGCGACGTGTTCTTCACCACGCCGGCCACCCGGTAGGGCACGTGCCCTATCAGCACTTCCCTCCCCGTCATGTCGGCCCCCTTGCCGAGCTCCCGCGCCACTTTCTCCGTGAGCACGGCCACTTTCATGTCGGCCTTCACCTGCGACGCGGTGAAGGGGCGTCCGCTCGTGAAGTCGAAGCTGTAGATCTTCCAGAACCCCGCGTCCACGTGCTTCACCTCCGCGCCGTATAGCTCGCCCCCTTTCACGTTCACGTCCTGCCTGCCGCTCCAGCCGTTGCCCGCGGAATATAACTTCACGCCCGGAAGTCCCTTGTAGAGCTTCTCCATCATCTCGGTGTTCAGGCTCCCGCTGGTCTCCGTCGAGCCGTCGAGGCTCCGCACGTGGAGATACGGAGCGTAGAGCGTCCGATCCCGGTTGACCTCCGGCGCCGCCCCCACCGTGTCCACCTTCCCCACCATATACAGCACCATTATAAGAAATATCGATATGGCGGTTCCGCTCACGGTGACCCATGTCACGAGGGGCTGTTGCCTCATCTCATACCATACCTGCTTCAATATATTCATCTTCTGTTAGTCGTTGTCGTTTTTATATATCTTGATAAGCCTTATAGATCTTATGTATCTTATAAGCTTCTCTCTTCACTCTTGGCGCTTCACGCCGTCCGCGATCTGTCTTCCGTCGAAGAACCTCACGATCCGGTCCGTATCCCGGGCCTGCTGCTCATTGTGCGTCACCATCACGATCGTCTTCCCATGCTCCTTGTTGAGCTCGTGGAGAAGAGCCATCACCTCCGCGCCCATCTTCGAGTCCAGGTTACCCGTCGGCTCGTCGGCCAGGATGATCTCCGGATTGCCCGCGATCGCCCTCGCGATCGCAACCCTCTGACACTGTCCGCCCGACAGCTGCGCCGGCATGTGCTTCATGCGGTGGCTCAGCCCCAGCTTCTCGATCACCTCCTTCGCCCGTGCCCGGCGCTCCGACGCGCTGCCACCCTTGCGGTAGATCAGCGGCAGCATCACGTTCTCCAGCACGTTAAGGCTCGGTATCAGGTGGAAGCTCTGAAACACGAAGCCGATGTTGTGGTTGCGGAAGCTCGCCAGCTGGCTGTCGCCCATCGACCCTGTCTGCTGTCCGCAGAGCTCCACGGTCCCCTTCGTCGGCGTATCCAGAAGGCCGATCATGTTGAGCAGCGTCGACTTGCCGCACCCCGAAGGACCCATCACGCTGATAAACTCCCCCTTCTCCACATCCATATTCACATTCTCGAGCGCCAGTGTCTCGATCTCGTCGGTGCGGTAGATCTTCTCCACACCCTGCAATCTGATAATTCCCATAATATTGTCGTTTTTAATTCTTGTCGTTGTTTTATAATTGTTGTCTCTGTCGTTTATATAAGTCTTGACTCTTGCGGCTTTGGCCCCCCTAATCCCTCACCCTCAGCTCTTGCGCCCCCGCCGGCATCTCGCTGATCACCACCTTCTCCCCGGGCCTTAACCCGTTCACTACCTCCACGTAGTCGAAATTGCTGTCGCCCAGCGTCACATGCCGTGCCTTCAGCGTCTCCCCGTCCTTGTCGAGCACATATAATGTGTATCCCCCCGCTCCGTGGAAATACTGTCCGTTGGCGATTCGCGTCACCCCCTCCTTCAGCCCGCACACTACGTTCAGCTCCGTCCTCACCCCTGAGCGGAGCCGCTTGTCGTCGCCGTCCCCTAAGGTCACCGTAAACGATACCATCCCGTTGGCCGCCTGCGGCACGATGTGCGCCACCCTCCCCTTCAGCCGCGTGCTGCCGAGCTTCACCTCCACCGTCGCGCCCGTCGACAGCTTGTCGGCGTCGCTCTCCGGTATCTCCGCGCTGATCTTGAAATGCCCGAGGTCGGAGAGCACGGCTAAGCGCTCTCCCGCCCCCACGCTGCTTCCTATCGAATTGTTGAGATAGGTCAGCGTCGCCTTGCGCGACGCCTTCACCCGCGCGTCCTCCAGCCTCCGCGACGCCTCGCCGAGGTTGTTCGCGCATATCCCCTCCTCGAGCTTGTTGCTGCGGTGCGCCGCGTCGAGGCTCCGCCGCTCGTTCTCCAGCTCCTTGCGCATCCGCTCCAGCTCGATGAGCCCCGTGCGGTAGGCGAGCTCCGTCTGGCGCACGGTCTCTCCCGTGCCGCTGCCTATGCTGTCGAGGCGCCGCTCGTTGGCCACCTCCGCCTTCAGCTCGCCCACGGCCAGCTCCTTCGCCTTGATCTGCATCTCGAGGTTCGTCAGGCGCGTCTTGCTGTCGAGCTGCGCCCGCTCCGTGGCGTTGCGCTTCATCTCCAGCTCGTCGCCGAGACGTCTCACCTCCGTCTCCGCGCTCTGGAGGTCGAGGCGCATGATGGCCTGTCCGGCCTCCACCTCCTCACCCTCCTGGCAGTAGAGCTCCAGGATGCGCGTCGCCACCGGCGACACCATCACCTCCTCGTAGGCCGGCACCACCTTACCCGACGCCGCCACCGAGTTCTCCACATCCCCCGTATCCGTCACAGTGAACGTAAGCGAATCGCGGTCAACGCTCTTCCCCGACAGGCCCGCCACAACAGCGATCCCCGCCGCCACCGCAGCCACGATTCCACCCGCGAGGCCCCATCTCCGGAGCCTCCGTCTCTTGATCACACTCTTATCTATCTCCTTATCCATATATAGTCGTTTTAGTTGTTTGTCAGTTGTCGTTATCAGTTGTTCCGGCCTGTAGGAACGCTTTTCAAAGCGTCCGCCCGGCTTGAATCCGGCAAGAATCCGGCTTATCCCGCTTGCCTTGACTCTTCACTCTTCACCCTTGCGCGTCAGCGCTTACCTGTTCGCCAAAGGCGCAACAATACGCGTGCCAAAAGCGCATAGCGCTGATTACCAGCCGACAGCCGCCGCAGGCCGCTGTCCGAATCCGTACACCTGTCCGAAATCGTCCATCAAAACCGTACACCCCCCTGGGAGAGGCAGCGTCCCCGCCGCCATTTCCGGCTCGAATCCGGCTTGTTCCCCCCTCCCGAATCCGTCCCCTGGGAGAGGCGGCGTCCCGCCCCGGCTTCCCTCTTAATTTAAATTTCCTTAATTGCGCCCCTCAAAATTTGCACCTCTCCCGAAAAATACCTAACTTTGCAATCGCTTCAAAGCAGGCGCGCCGTCCGCCGCCTATCCCTTAAAAAGCGACCGTGACTTCCGTCACCACCCCTCGACATGGGAACTGACGCTAACATACTCGTCTCGTCACCTCTGGCTCCGGCCCTCCAGGCCACGGCATCAGGGGGAAGAGAAGAGTTTTCTCTTGTTTAGTCGAAGGTAAACAGCCGAATTTTCGCAAGTGACTACAGGCAAGCGACATAGCAATTCCGAACTCCTGCGGTTTTTCCAGTCTGGCCTCACAGGCCTCAGCTCCGAGTCCGCCCTCAAATACCGGCGCACCATCTCCGAGCTCGAGTGCTTCCTCACTGCCCACCGCCTCGAGCTCGCCGACCTCGACCCCGCCATGACCGCCGACTGGGCAGCCTGGCTCCTTCGCCAGGGCCTCTCCAACGCCACCGTAGCCCGCCACCTTAATATCCTCTCCGCGCTCGTCTCCCGCGCCGCCGACCGGGAGCTCCTCGAGCCCTGCGACGCCCCGCGCGACCTCGCCCGCCGCCTCGCCGACGATAGGCACCCCCTCCCGCCCCTCATGCGCGAGGACGTATTCGACCGCTGCCTCACCCTCCTCCGCGAGTCCCTGCGTCCCGGCGATGGCCGACGCGTCGCCGCCGACATGCTCCTCTGCTCCCTGCTCCGCGGCGCCGAGCCCTTCGCCGCCCTCTCCCGCCTCACCAAGGGCGACGCCCTGCAGATTGCCGACGAGCCCCTCCGCTCCCTCCTCGACTACAACATCACTCCGAAGCGTCGCTTCGTCTTCGACCTCCGGCAGTCATACCTCACCCCCGCGCAGATATATAAGGAGCTGGCCAAGAGCCTCACCGAGCTCTTCCGCCCCGTCACCGGCCTCACGGCCGTCGACCCCGACACCCTCTCCGCCTCCCTGTGGGTCGCCTGCGCCATCCGTTGCGGAGCCACCGCCACCGAGGCCCTGCGCCTTCTCGGCCGCCCCGCCCCCTACGCCCTCCCCTCCTTCATCAAAGATATCACCGGCACCGCCGCTGAAGGCGCCGGAGCCCCCTCCTCATCCGAAGGCGCGTCACCCGACGCCGCCGACAGCCTCGCCGAAGGTGAAGCCTCACCCGAGGCCGAGCCGGAGGCTTTAGACGCCTCGCAGCCTTCGGCTGCGCCGTGGCGACGCGCCGTCGTCGCCCTGCTCGCGCAGGGCATGCCCCGCTGGTTTGCCATGCACATCCGCAAGGGCGTCGACTTCGCCGACCTCCGGCGCGACATCGCCGAGGCCGTCCATCCGGCCCCGGAGCTCTACTATCCCTGCGAGACCATCCGGCGGCGCCTCGGCAAACGGACAGTGGTCGAAGACCATCCCTTCATCGCCAGCACCGCCTTCTTCCGCACCCGCCAGGAGCTGATCATGCCGATGTTTCACGCCATCGGCGACAAAGCGTGGTGCTACCGGCTGAGCAACAGCCCCGGCTCCCCCTACGCCGTCATCCCGCAGGCCGACATGAAACGGTTCCAGGCCGCCGTCGGCATCTTCACCCCTGACATCGAACTACATCCCATAGGAGAACTGACCCCACGCCCCGGCGAGAAAGTAATCATCGTCTCCGCCGGCTACAGTGGCCGCGAAGCCGAAGTCGAAGAAGTAATGGAAAGTGAAGCCGGCAGCGTCATCTACCGTGTCCGTCTGACCACCGACCAAGGCTACGAATGGCGCGTCGACCTCGACCCCCGCCAACTGGAATTGAGTCCCCAATCTTGACTCTTAACTCTTCACCCCAGACTCTTGCGGCTCTGCCGCTCCGTCCTGTGGTGCGAAGGAGTCTTCGCACATCCCGGCAAGAATCCAACAATCTTCACTCTTCACTCTTCACTCTTCACTCTTGCGGCTCTGCCGCTCCGTCCTGTGGTGCGAAGGAGGCTTCGCACATCCCGGTCATCTTAGCCCGGCAATCGACTCTGATATATCATTCTATGCCTGAACTAACCATCACTCCGGAAAGCATCGTGAACCAACCCGAAAAACGCTATAACAACCACGATTACGTAGCGCCTTATCGGCCACACTTGCTTCCTCAGTTCAAAATTCCCAAAGAGAATGGAGTGTTTGTATATCGCTCTTGCATAAAACTGCCTCCGTCCGAAATAGATCAGACGCCGCTTCAATTACGGCCACATAAACCTAATAAAAAAATCAAGTCGGCACTTACCTATGCAGAGGTAGATGAAAAGGACGAGGCTACACGCTACAAGGAGATATGTCATTATGCCCTCTCCGTCAATGATAGCATTGAATCTGCAATAGCATCATTGGATATCAAACTCGCGAATTTAAAGGAGAAGAATCTTCCAAAAGAGCAGATTGATAGAATGATGTCTAACCGCGGTCTGATAATTTTGGCCTTCTTAATGTGTCCTAACCATGGCCTCATCACAGATTTTATCAACGGTCATGGCAACATTCTCCTATATGAGGGCGTTACACTAAAAGATATGATGGTTCCGGGGTTTGTCCCGTATCAGTATAAATATGAATTATGACTGGAATCAACAGAAATATTGTTCGCGCAGCCGTGCTTCAGCAGCTCGGTCAGCCCTACACGTTGATTTTCATCGATCTTGCCAGTCGTAAGCTGTATCTTGCAGTGTGCACATCATCTCCCAATGAAATAATCAATCCCACATTTTCCGCAGTCGAAACCACATCAGATGAGATCATCGACTATATGTCCGATAGGGTTTCTCTCTCTGATATATTCCTGTCCCGCAAAACCATCGGATTCAAAATTGTGGATGACGACATATATGTGGAACCAAACGACACTTTCCAACCTGACCAGACATTTGACGCCATGAACTGGTTTGACTCCGAATTCTGTGAGGAGGAAGGATGGATAGATGCATTCCTTAAGCGTCACGCCAAAGGCCAACAGTTTGTAGTGGCCTGAAACCATCTCATTCTCTATCTAATATATCGAATAATGAATGCTATGATAATCCATTATAGCCAGGGACCGTTTTCATACAATCCCGAGGTTTGGAGTGATTTTTCCGAAGAAAACAGAATACGCATAGGGTTGGACGCTAAGTTGAAATGCTCTCCAGATCAAGATGAATTTGGCGTCCAGATGGACATAATGGTTAATTGTGGAGACAGGAGTCTTCTCAACATCGGTCTGCTCTTCGCATTTCATGCTGATGGATTCGGCAAGGCAATTTCAGAAGACCCTAAGTTGATAGAGCATCATAGTGAGTTGACTACTATATGCGCCGAAGCATGGTATGCTACCATAGGAGTAGTAGCTGCTAAAACCGCAATACCCGAGGGGAAATATCCTGAAATTGCTCCAACTGCTCCCGTTCGTTCAGGTTTCATACTTCCCTCTATCTCTCCCGAGGCAATCTCAAACGACATAAAGATCATCATCTCCCAGGACGAATAAACTCCATCCATTTCCGTAATTAGATAATAATGACCTTCCCAGAATACTTGGATAGTATTGACCTAATGTCAGTTTACACTAGGAAGATTCTTCCAAAAAGAGGAGGCGGGAGGGATAATGTCTCACCGGAAATATATAAAAAAACGCTTGAAAAGGAAATCGATTGGCTTAGAGACAAACTAGCTGATGGTTCCTATCGGTTTTCTCCATATAAAGAAAAGCTTGTCCTGAAAGGGAAAGGGAAACCACCAAGAGTCTTATCTCTTCCCTCAGTTAGAGACAGATTGGTGCTTACTGTTCTTAACGGATACATCTCTTCTGAAACCAGGAGCACCAATATGATTCCTAATCAATATATAAGGAAAATACAGGAATATATAACACAGGCAAGAAAGGCAAATAACGATATCTATTTCTTCAAAACTGATATAGCTTCATTTTACGACAACATAAATCATTCTGTGTTGATAAGTGTATTATCTGATAAAATAGATGGCATTGCGTTGAAACTTATAGTAAAAGCAATTACCACTCCAACTATATCAGATGCCACAGATAGGTTTATCATAAATAAAATTGGAGTCCCGCAAGGTCTTTCTATCTCAAATATACTTTCCACTATATATGTGTCAGCATTTCATGAAGACATGCGGCGCACATTTAACGATGGACTTTTTTTAAGATATGTTGACGACATTATCGTATTGACAACACAACAAGTAGATGCAAAGAATATCATCATAGATGGAATAGCAAGGCATAATCTTAATCTAAAATTAACAGAGTCCAAGACTTTCTCGGGCCGGATAGAAGATGGATTTGAATATATTGGTTATTCTATCAAAGACAGCAAAATATCAGTAAAGAAAAAGAACAAGGATAACTTTTCTAATCGTCTGGTCAAAAGATGTACGCTCTTTAAGAAACAGTTTGAAGATTCCTCTTTACGCCCACGATTTGCTGTTAATGACTCAGAATTTATCGAATATGCAAAGACAGATTTGAATTTAATGATATCTGGATTTAAAGTGAATAACCACAACTACGGTTGGATTTCATATTTCCAGAGAATTAATGATTTGACATTATTACATCAACTTGACCGATTGATTAAAAATAGTCTTGGAAAGAACCTGTATGATTTTCTGTCGTTAAATTCATTGGTCAGCACTTATCACAGTCTTAAAGACAATTCATCGGAAAATTTGTTGATAGACTTTGATGCTGTTACCAATAGGGGCTCCAATGTCTAGTCCTGAAAAATCTTGACTAAAAAGTTAAAGATTTTAACGGACAATGAGTGAAGAAATCAAAAAAAT
>CANQRV010000030.1 GCA_947626355.1 uncultured Muribaculaceae bacterium | reverse complement strand
GAGCGAAAAACGGGACTCGAACCCGCGACCCCAACCATGGCAAGGTTGTGCTCTACCAACTGAGCTACTTTCGCATTTCTTAGGGCTTTCACCCGGGGCGCTCCCCCTTTTTGCGTTGCAAAGTTACTGCCTTTTTTTGTTCTGTGCAAGTTTTTCCTGCAATTTTTTTCATCTCTCTTTATTACCCTTTATATATTAGAGTCTTATGCTTTCACTTTTTTATGGGCCTTTTCCATATCCAGGCCTCTCTATGCTGCTCTCTGAAAGCGACGCTCCTCTGAATCGTGTCGAGATGCCCACGATTGTCTGAAGCCGCGGCATACACCCTGCATACTGTGGTGCCCTCTACTTTTCCAAGAGGATATGTGTCGCCGGCATGACCAGCGATGAATCTGTCGGCCTCACAGGCGCTCCGGAATGTCGCCACTATAAGATAATAGCCCGGCAGCGCCTTCGCCTCACCGGCCTTTGCAACGGAGTCGGTTGCCTCTACCGCCGGCATAATGGCTTTGCCTACGACTGTCTTCACCGCCGGTATCACTTTCTCGACGGCCACAACCGAGGCACGGTCTTCGGTTGCCGGAGGCTCAAGGGGCATCCGTAGCAGCGACATAATGGCTATGCCGGCTATTACGACGGCAGCCGAAATCCTTATCAGGCGTTTAGGTATCCGCAGTGTGTAGTAACGAGAACGATCGGACTGCACAGCGCAGGCTTCATCGGATGTTGACTTTACAACCATCGTCTCCTTTTCAGACTCAACACGGCGGCCTATGGAAACCGGGGTATAACCGAGCTTCGCGCAAAAGTCCTCGCTGCGCATGGCGGGAATGAACATGGTGGCACCCTCGGCAGTAAGGCCCAAAGTGCCTATTCCATCGATCGCCACCTTATGCCCTTCGTTGAGCTCACGGGAAATCATCTCGCTCCAACACTCCACGACCCGACGGGCATCCTCGAAAGGAATCCCTTCCTTCCTTGATACTGAATGGGCCAGTAACCCGTCGTCGTGTGTCACGACACCATTGAATGTGACTCTACGCAAGGGAGGCAACACCATACCGCTCTCCATATCCATACGGGCTGGAATGCGACCTACTATCAATGCGCCGATGCCGGGTATCACAACACAGTCGTGTATGCCCAGCAGATAGCGTAAATAGAGTGAGAGTCGGTTCATTTCCGTATTATATAAGATTAAGAAGCGGCAGCTTCCGTTTTGCACTGCAAAGTTAACTAAATTCCCCCAATTCTGAAAGCAGGGATTTCGCGCCACGCTCAGCGGGGAGAGGGAAACAAGGCATCAATCACCTCTTTATCAGCGTCATTGTCGACGGCTATTTTTTTTGCCTCATCACTCTCCACATATTGATAGCGTAGCCTATAGACATAAGCGAGGGCGGCGAAGAGGTTGCCGGCCTTGGGATAGCGGCGCACAGCCGCTCTTGCTGTCTCATAGGCTTCCGGCAGTCGCCCGGTGTCGGCTTGCAGCAAAATGAGTTGATAGAGGTTCTCCTCATTTGGATCAGTCTCCACCGATTGGGTGAAATATCCCAGCGCCTTCACCTTGTCGCCTTCCACGAGGGCGAGGTTCCCCATGCCGTAATAGCCGTTGCCGTCATCGGGGAAATGCGTCACCAGGGAACCGAAGCGCCGGCTCGCCTTCGCGGTGTCACCCCGCCGCAGGGCCAGGAGTCCGGACATTCTGAGAGGCCACTGCTGAATGGAATCAATGCCAAGGGAGACATCGAGGTCTTTCTCCGCATCCTCGCTGTGGTCGATCACGAGATAAGTATAGGCTCTGTTGTTGAGAAGGGATGTCGAGTCGCGTCCTATGCCGAGTCCGGCCTCATAAGCCTGCAAGGCATCCCGGTAGTTGTGGAGATGAGTCCTGACTATGCCGAGATTGCTAAGGAGAAGCGAATTGCCAGGGTATGCGGGATGCAGCCGCAATGCCTTGACGAGACAACCCTCGGCCCTGATCCATTCCGACCTCTCTATATAATAAGTGGCGCTGTCGGCGAGTGCCATATAGTCGTCGGCCGCATCCGCGCAGCCACATCCCCCGACAGCCACGGCCAAGGGAATGATAAGATGTCTCAGTAGTCGCATATCGCTCATGTCGGATTATATTCATATATAACACGCCGGCCGGGCTGCTTTATTGCAGGCCGGCCGGCTGTTTTAAGAGGCATGATTGCCGTTTTACTTTCCTTTCTTATAGTTTTCCTTGCCCTGATTGAGGAAGCTCTTGTAGGCGGGTATATCCTCCTTGTAGACGAAAGCGGGAGCCAGAGGCTTGCCGTTGTTGTCCACAATCACATGGTAGGGCTGGGCGTTTGCGCCGAACTTGGAGCGCTGGAGATAGCTCCACTTGTCGCCCACGGTGCGCAGGGTGCGCTCTGTGCCGTTCTCCACGATGGTTATGGGCTGCGGGAGCGGTTTCTTCTCGTCGACCATGAGTGTGACGAGCACGAAATCATTGTCGATCGAAGCCTTCACATCGGTGTCGGTCCAGACGGCGGCCTCCATCTTGCGACAGTTGACACAGCCGTGGCCGGAGAAGTCGATCAGCACGGGCTTGCCGAGTTCCTGACCGAGACGCATGCCCTCCTCGAAGTCATCGACCTGAGCGTGGACGTCGCCCTGATAGAGTGAGAAGTCCTGTGTCGAGATCGGAGGCGAGAATGCGCTGATGCTCTTGAGCGGGGCGCCCCAGAGACCTGGAAGCATATAGATGGCGAAAGCGAAGGAGATGCATGAGAGCATGAAGCGGGTAACGCTGACCTTCTCTACTTTATCATCGTGGGGGAACGTAAGCTTGCCGAGGAGATAGACTCCAAGCAGCGCGAAGATCACGATCCAGAGAGCTACAAACACCTCACGGTCGAGTATGCGCCAGCCATAAGCGAGGTCGGCCACCGAGAGGAACTTGAGCGAAAGCGCGAGCTCGAGGAAACCGAGCACCACCTTCACGGTGTTCATCCAGCCACCGCTTTTCGGCATTGACTTGAGCATGGTCGGGAACATGGCGAAGAGGGTGAAGGGAAGTGCCAGAGCGAGGGCGAAGCCAAACATTCCGACGGCGGGCGATATGAAGTTGGAAGTGGCGGCTGCCTCTACAAGCAGGGTTCCGATGATCGGGCCGGTGCAGGAGAAGGAGACGAGCACGAGCGTGAACGCCATGAAGAATACGGAGATCAGACCGGTTGTGGTGTCGACCTTCGAGTCCATCTTGTTGGTCCATGAAGAGGGGAGTGTCAGCTCGAAGCCACCCATGAAGGAAATGGCGAAAACGACGAGAAGCAGGAAGAAGATGATGTTGAAGATGGCGCTCGTGGCAAGCTCATTGAGGGCCGAGGCACCGAACACCGCCGTCACTATCAATCCAAGCGCCACATAGATCACGATGATGGAGGCGCCATAGATGGCAGCCGTGGCCACCGATTTGCTGCGGCTCTTGTTCTGCTTGAGGAAGAAGCTCACGGTCATCGGGATCATCGGCCAGACGCAAGGCGTCACAAGGGCGATGAGGCCGCCGATGAAGCCGGCTATGAAGATATACCATAGGCTGCGGCTCTGCTGCTCCGGAGCATCGGAGAAGACGCGTAGCTCGGCCTCAACGTTCTCCCACCAGCTGTCGTTGGTGGCGCTCACGTTGCTCTGGTTGGCGGCCGGCGTCATGAAGCCCTCCGCCTCCTGGAGAGAGTCGGTCATCTGCGTCAGGGCGTCTACCTTTTCCTCCTCATTGGCCGACTCATCGGCCTTTACGCCGGGAGCCTTTCCTTTGAGGGTCTGCGATGCGAAGAGGGGCACACAGCCGGAATCATTGCAGGCCTGGCCCTTGATCTCCACCTTCACGCTGTAGTCGGGAGCGGTGGGCTTGAGTTTCTGGGTAAATACGACGGTACCTTCGTAGAAATACTGGTCAACCTCGAATACGTCGTCGTATTCCTTGGTGTAGGCTTTGTTGGCCTTTGGCTTGCCGTCGGTCTTACATCCCTTGACGTCGAAGAAGAACTCAAGGGGGTTGGAGCCGCCTGCCGGGTTGGCCATGTCATACATGTGGTAGCCCGGCGTGATCACGGCCGTAGCCTGCACCGACGGGGTGTCGGTGCCGTCGCCCACAAGCTTGATGGACCACTTCACGGCGTCGGCGGCCCATGCCGAGCCGATCGCCACGATGGCCATCAGAATTGTCAATAGATTGCGTCTCATTTTGTAGCGTAGTCTTTAAGTTGATAATATGATGTTCTATTCAGCTGGATTGCTTTCCTTGCTTATCACATCGACCACTTCGGCATTCTCCACACCCTTGTCGCCGGTCTTGAACGCGAAAGCCACGATCTGGCAATTGTCGACGTTCCAGTCTTCGGGAATCGTGCATGCGGCGCTGCCCTCCACCATCTGGTCGGTGGTGAACTTCGATCCGATCTGCTCGCCCCAGTCGCCGTTGAGCGATTTGCGGAATACGTGACGGTGGGTGTATTCGGGAATGCGCCCGCTCGTCGACATCTGCGGGCCGGTGATGCCGTTCTCTATGATCCATACGAGCACGCTGACGTCGCCGTCGTACATCTCGTTGAACCGTACAGAATAGCTTGCCTCGACCGTACGGGTATCGGCATAGTATTCTGTAGTGAGGTCGACATCGAGGCGTGCCTTCTCCTGCATGGCGCTGAGCGCGATGCTCGACCACTGGTTGAAGTTGGAGTTCAGTCCGCCTGAATTGACGATGGCAGCCGGAAGCTCGTTGCCGTTATAGTACTCGAAATAGGTCTTTGCCTCATCAGTGGCGAGGCTGAATCCGGCTATCGGATTGCTGAAAGGATGGTCCTTTGGATGGAGCGCCACTACAATCACCGACTCCGGATACTGACCCTGCAGGTCGTGCATCAGGGATGCGGCATCGGGACAGTTGACGCAACGGATGCCGGTGAACTCCTGAATCAGCACCTTTCTCTCCACAGTGGGCCTCTCCACCGGGATGAAGCGGTCTTCCTCGTTGATATTGTCGCAGGCGCCGAAGAGCAGGGAAGCTGCAAGCGCCGCGCCGGCGGCATATTTGGATATTGTTGAAGATGTCATTGTCTTATATATAATGTGTGGGGGCTTGTTTAGAATGTGAAGTTATAGGTCACGGAGAAGCCTTTGGTGGCGGGTACCCAGCGGCAGACGCCACCCGAGCAGTTGTAGCCCGCGCGTGTGCGGCCGTAAGAGAGAGAGAAGCGGTTGGCGCGGTAGTTGTAGGTCACCATGGCGCTGTAATAGTCGTGGCCGCTGAGGTTCCATGTGTCGGTGACGGTAAACATCCAGTGGGGTGCCAGCGAGAGCTCTACGAGACCGGCGAGCCAGTCGCCGAGGTCCTGCTTGGTGGTGAGATACTGCATTTCCCAACGCAGCTGCGTGCGCTTGGCCATCTTCCACTGACCCTCGAAGATGAAGGTGTTGGCGGTCACCATGTTTCCGTTCACACCATGACCCTCCACCACTTCCTGGTTGTATTTCTGGAAGAGATAGAAGAGAGTGAACTGGAACTTGCGGCTCAGCTTCTTGTTGAGCTCGAAGTTGATGTCGGCGTAGTTGAGGCCGCCTATCTTCCAGAAGGGAGCGGCATAGCCGTCGGAGCCTACAGGAGGATTCTGAGGGTCATCGCCCGGGGGCACCGTCTGGCCGAGGCCTGAGATATATGATCCGGTCAACCTCACTGCGGTGCCGTATTTGCCGCCGAGCGGAGTGCCCTTCTTAAAGAGGTAGCGCACCTCACCCTGGAATGCCCATTCGCCTTCAGGCTGTGTCGCGTAGGGATACATGGCGGCCAGCGCGTAGGTCTGGGTCATGGTGAAAGCCGGCAGATGGTTGATGAATGAGGAGATGCCGATCACGGAGCGCTTCGAGCGGTAGCTCATGTTTTGGCTGCGCTTTGCCTGGATGAATGCGCTGAAGCCCTTGGCGGCATAGGAGAGAGAGAGGAGGGCGGCGTTGCCTTTGCCGTATGTATAATTGTTGTCGGCCGTGGGGTCATTGTTTTTCCATGCGTACTCGGCAAGGAGGTTGAAGTCGTGGAAGCGGAACTTCGCGCGGGCGTCGAAGGCAGCCACAGTCTTAGGAAGGTTGAGACGGCTGTCGAGGGCCGGGGGCACGAGGATCTGCTCGTCTTTCTCATGCTTGCCCACGTATGAGAAGCCCAGCGTGAGGCCATAGGGGTCAGCGAATGAGTTTCGGAAACTCTCGTTGAGGCTCCACTCTGCATCGGCGCCCCAGATCCATGCGGAGTTGTGGTCCCAGTAGCGGCGCTGCTTGCCTGCGAGAGCCGTGAACTGAAGGCCGCTGACGGGCTGCAGTTTCAGTCGACCGCCGCGGATGGCGTTGTCTACGCCAAGGCTGCGCTCCTGATATGTGCGGAGAATGAGACCCGAGCCAAACTGCTCGTAGAAGTCACCTGCGGTGAGTGAGGCCCATTTGTATCGGCCGGTCACCCAGAAATAGGGGACACCCCATCCCTCGAAATCGCGTTCATATCCGGGCAGCGGCCACTTCGTCCACTGGAAACGGGCACCCGCCGAAACGTATGGGGCATTGAGTGTAAGGTCGAAATAGGTGTTATTGAGTATGGGATGGTCATATTCACCGGTACCGATGCTTTTATCCTCAAACGGAATTAGGAACTCTGTCTGTACGCTACCGGTAGCACGGAGCTGTTTGATCCACGAAGGCTTCTTTTCCGCTTGAGTCTGAAATGCGGAGCTCGCAGCCCTGTCGCCGTTGCCTCCCGACGCGGTGCTGTCGGCCGCATTTTCGGCTGCTAACGCGCCTGCGGGCATCAGAGCCAGGCCTGAAAGCAGCAATGCTGAAGATTTCTTTAGAATCATGATGATTTAGGGTGGTTCTTGTGTTATTGTGTTGTTTTCTGGATTGCGATTGCTGTAGTGAGATATGCTGCTGACGACAACGGGGCGCCCGATGGGGCGCCCCGGGTGTCGTGGCTATTATTTCTCGGCTGCTTTCTTCACGGCCTCGAGTATGTCTTCCTCGCCTCCGTCAACGTAGCCCTGATGGTTCCAGACGATGTTGCCTTCACCGTCAACCACGAATACGTGGGGGATGTCGTTGACGCCGAGCTGACGCTTGAACTCGCCGTTCGGGTCGAGGAGCACTTCATACTCCCAGCCCTTGCTCTCAACGAGCGGCTTTACCTTCTGCTCGTTCTGAGCCTCGTCGATGCTCACTGCTATCAGCTTCACGCCCGTCTCCTCCTGCCATTCGTCGTAGACCTCGGCAATGGCCTTGAGCTCGCGCTGGCACGGTTTGCACCACAAGGCGAAGAAACTGATCACCATAGGCTTTCCGTCGTTGGAAAGCTGTGCGGTGTCTACTGTCTTTCCGTTGATATCCTTCAAGCTCACCGACGGAATAGCGGCAGAAGCACTCATCGCCATGAGGAGTGCCACTACGGCAAAAAATGATTTTCTGATCATGTCTATTGTGTTTTTAAGATGTTAAAGTTCTGCTTTGGATTGCATCGTTTAGCGTGGTCATTAGATTTCAAGCGCTAAATTACAAAATTATTTCAATAAAATATGATTTTATGGCCACAAACCTCACAAATATGCTTTTTAACATATGTTGTCATCCCGCTCAGATATCCTTTTGACACCTCAGGCCCTCTTTTTCACCCTTTCATTTGCACACATTATAAAAAATTTTTAAATTTGCAGCAGGAAAAATCCGGCTCTTGACGAGCCCTAATCTAGTATCTAATGAAAACCAAACGATTGTTATTAGGCGACGAGGCTCTCGCCTTAGGCGCCATTGAGGCAGGCCTCTCGGGCGCTTATGCCTATCCCGGCACCCCGAGCACCGAAATCCTTGAATATGTGCAGTCTCACCCCCTCACAAGCCAGCGCAACATCCATTCCCATTGGAGCAGCAATGAGAAGACCGCTATGGAAGAGGCTCTCGGCATGTCGTTCTGCGGCAAGAGAGCGATCGTATCCATGAAGCATGTGGGTCTCAACGTGGCTGCCGACCCCTTCGTCAATTCAGGCATGACAGGCGCCAACGGCGGCCTTATCGTGATTTCGGCCGACGACCCCTCGATGCATTCCTCGCAGAATGAGCAGGACTCGCGCTTCTACGCCGACTTCGCCATGCTTCCCACTCTCGAGCCCTCCAACCAGCAGGAGGCCTACGACATGGCCGGCTATGCTTTCTCCCTTTCTGAGCGTCACGCCATCCCGGTGCTTCTGAGAATGGTGACTCGACTGAGCCACTCCAGAGCCAATGTGGAGACAGCAGGAGAGGCCCAGCCCCAGAACGAGTTCCACTATCCCGCCAATCCCCGCCAGTGGGTGCTCATGCCCGCTGTATCCAGGGAGAGAAACCGCCGTCTCGTTGAAGACTTCAAGCTCTTCGAGAAGGAATCTGAGAAATCGCCTTTCAATTTCTATAAGGAAGGAAGCGACAAGAGCCTCGGCATCGTGGTCTCCGGCATCGCCTACAACTATCTTAACGAGATATATCCCGACGGCTGCCCTTATCCCGTAGTCAAGATTTCGCAATACCCGCTGCCCGTCGACATGATCAACCGCCTCTTCGATGAATGTGAGGCAGTGATGGTGATTGAGGAGGGACAGCCCTTCATCGAGAAGAAGCTCCGCGGCGACCTCAACCGCACCGGCCGCATCTTCGGAAAGCTCACAGGCGAGATCGTACGCACCGGCGAGCTAACCCCCGACGAGGTGAAGAAAGGAATCCTCAACGCCATGGCAGAGCGTTCCGGCCTCGTTGCCACAGAGCCCAAGGGCGAGTCGAAAGTGGTTATGCCCCGTCCGCCGGCACTCTGCCAGGGCTGCGGCCACCGCGATGTCTACCACGCCCTCAACGACGTGCTCAAGGAGTTTGAGAGCCCGCGCGTGTTCGGCGACATCGGCTGCTACACCCTCGGCTTCCTCTCGCCTTTCAATGCCATCGACTCCTGCGTCGACATGGGCGCCTCGATCACGATGGCCAAGGGAGCGGCCGATGCCGGCCAGCATCCTTCGGTAGCCATCATCGGCGACTCCACCTTCACACACTCCGGCATGACGGGTCTGCTCGACGCCGTGAATGAAGACAGCGACATGATGGTGATCATCTCCGACAACCTCACCACCGGCATGACCGGCGGCCAGGATTCCCAGGGCACCGGCAAGCTCGAGGAGATCTGCCTCGGTCTCGGCGTGAAGCCCGAGCACCTGCGCACCATCGACTCGCTCCCCAAGAACCACGATGAGATGATGCGTGTGTTCCGCGAGGAGATCGAGCATAAGGGTCTCTCCGTAGTGATATCGCGCCGCGAATGTATCCAGACGGCCCGTCGCCACGCCGCCGCTAAGGCAAAGAAAGCCTGAATCTCATACAGGAGGAGCACTTCCGGCTCCTCCCTGCTTTTTCAAAAGTATTCATAATCAAATCGATAAATCATGAAAACCGATATAGTGCTTGCTGGCGTTGGCGGCCAGGGCATCCTTTCCATCGCCACCATTCTCGGGGCAGCAGCCCTTAAAGAAGGCCTCTATCTCAAGCAGGCCGAAGTCCACGGCATGAGCCAGCGCGGCGGCGACGTGCAGTCAAACCTGCGTCTCAGCAGCTCACCCATCGCTTCCGACCTCATCCCATTCGGAGGCGCCGACCTCATTGTCAGCCTCGAGCCCATGGAGGCACTCCGCTACCGTCCCTATCTCAAGCCCGAAGGCTGGATCGTGACCAACACCGCTCCCTTCGTCAACATCGACAATTATCCCGCCATGGAGGATGTGGAGTCGGAGCTTGAAGACAGCGGCAATGTCGTGGCGTTCGACATGGACGAGCTTGCCAAGAAAGAGGCTTCTCCCAGAGCCTCCAACATGGTGCTCCTCGGCGCCGCAGCTCCCTTCATCGATATGGAGACGGAGGTGATCGAGGAAGGCATCCGCTCGGTGTTCGGCAAGAAAGGCGAGGCTATCGTGGAGAGCAATCTCAAGGCGTTCCGCGCGGGTCTCGAATACACCCGTCAACTCATTAAAAAGTAAGGCCCCATGTTTCCGATCGACAACGACACCCTCCAGAGGATCATCGACCGTCTCGGCATAGTCGACGTCTCTACCGCCACCATCCGACAGATATGCTCTCTGGCCGCCGCCCTCGAGGAGGAAGCCCAGGAGCCTTTCGTGCATCTTGAGATCGGCAATCCCGGCCTTCCCGCCGAAGCCATCGGCACTCAGGCCGAGATAGAGGCCCTCAGCAACGGAATCGCCAATAAGTATCCTGCCATCAACGGCCTCCCGGCCCTCAAGAAAGCCGGCTCCGAATTCCTCAAGGCATTCCTCGATGTCAAGATCGACCCCAAGGGCGTGATCCCCACGGTAGGCTCCATGCAGGGCAGCTTCACGGTGATGCTGCTCCTCAAGCAGAGGCTTCCCGAGAAAGATACGATGCTCTTCATCAACCCGGGATTCCCGGCCCAGCGCAACCAGGCCAAGATCCTCGGCTTCAACATGGAGCAGTTTGACATCTACGACTACCGCGGCAAGAAGCTCGAAGAGAAGCTCGAGAGCATTCTCAGCTCCGGCAGGATCACCGGCATCATATACAGCAACCCCAACAATCCGGCCTGGACAAACCTCACGGAGGAGGAGCTCGAGATCATTGGCCGCATGGCCACCAAGCACGATGCCATCGTGGTGGAAGACCTCGCCTACATGGGCATGGACTTCCGTCAGTATTTCGGCCAACCCTATTGCGAGCCTTACATCCCGACTGTAGCTAAATACACCGACAACTATATCCTGCTCTGCTCCGCGTCGAAGATCTTCAGCTATGCAGGGCAGCGTATCGCCATGGTGTGCATCTCCGATGCTGTCTACAACCGCAAGTACGAGTTCTTCGAGAAGTTCTACGAGATGCCCTCGTTTGGCGACGCCTACGTCTTCGGCATCCTCTACACAGCCTCTTCAGGCACAGCCCATTCGGCCCAGTATGCCATGGCAGCCATGCTCGAGGCAGCTGTGGAGCAGAAGCTGGATTTCGTCAGCTCGTGTAGCGAATACGGCCGCAGGGCCAAGATCGTGAAGAAGTCGTTTACCGACAATGGCTTCCATATCGTCTACGACATCGACGGCGACCGTCCTATCTCCGATGGCTTCTTCTTCACTGCCGGCTATCGCGACATGGACAGCACGACGCTCCAGAAAGAGCTGATGCGCTATGGCGTCTCCTCGATCTCGCTTCCCTCCACCGGCTCCATACAGAACGGCGTCAGGGTCTGCGTCTCCATGATTTCCGACGAGCCCACCTTCAAGATGCTCGAACAACGCCTTAAGCAATTCAATGATGACCATAAATAAAATGACCGCCGCCGAAGCCGTCAAGCTCATAGAGAGCGGCGACCACGTCTATATCCAGGGTAGCACCTCCATCCCGGAGGTGCTAGTCCAGGCATTGGCCGACCGCGGCCATGAGCTCCGCGACGTCACTCTCTACAGTGGTTTCGCTGTTGCCAAAGGCCCGGCGCCATACTGCAAGCCCGAATACAAGGATTCGTTTCTTGTCGACTCATTCTTCGTGAACAATTCCGTAAGGAAATGGATCAACGACGGCTATGGCTCCATGACGCCGAGGTTTCTCGGCGAGGTTCCGGCCCTTTTCCGCGACGGCACCTGCCGCGTGGATGTGGCTCTCATCAACTGCTCGCTCCCCAATGAGGAGGGATATGTCAGCTTCGGTGTCTCAGCCGATCTCGCCACGGCCGCCGTGGAATGCGCCGACAGGGTAATCGCCCAGATCAATCCCCACATGCCGTTCTCCTACGGCGATCCGGTGATTCATGTCAGCAAGCTCGCTGCCGCAGTAGAGGTCGACGAGCCTCTCGTGGAAGTGCCGACAGCTGTGCCGACAGAAAAGGAGATAAAGATCGGCAACTATATCGCTGAGCTCATTCCCGATGGCGCCACGCTTCAGATCGGTGTCGGCGGCATACCCAATGCCGTGATCCGCGCACTTCACGACCACAAGCATCTCGGCCTCCACACCGAAGCCATGACCGACGGCGTGCTGCCGCTGCTTGAGGAGGGCATCATCGACAACTCCTGCAAGAAGGTGATGCCGGGAGTGTCTGTGGCCTCGCTTGCCCTTGGCTCACGCCGTCTCTATGACTTCATGAACTACAACAAAGACATCATCTTCAAGGACGTGGCTTGGACCAACAATCCTTTCACCATCGCCCAGAATCCGAAGGTAATGTCGATTAATTCATGCCTCGAGATAGACCTCACAGGGCAGGTCTGCGCCGATTCCATCGGCACACAGATCTTCTCCGGCGTGGGTGGGCAGCATGACTTCGTATATGGCTCCTCGCAGAGCGAGGGGGGCCTGTCGTTCCTTGCAATGCTCGCCACCACCAACAAGGGTCTCAACAAGATCAAGCCGGTGCTGACACCGGGCGCCGGTGTGGTCACCACACGATTCCAGACCAACTATGTAGTGACGGAATACGGTGCAGTCAACCTGCGCGGCAAGAATCTCGCCGAGCGCGCCAAGCTGATGATCTCCGTGGCTGCTCCGGAATTCCGCGAGGAGCTCGAGAAAGCTGCTGCGGAGCGCTTCGGCTACAGCTTCCTCCGCCTCAGATAATCCGGAAAAAATACATCTCTACACGAGGGGATATCCGCCTTGGATATCCCCTCTGTGGCTTTCAACACAACGTTTTCACTCATACCGTTGTTATAGCTATAGGAGGTAGAAATCCTTTATTTCCCCACTCTTCACACTTCACTCTTAACTCATAAGAAATGGCCTTATCAATCGACTCTGTAAGAACCCAGATGATGCAGCTCTGGAAGGATACATTCCATGACTCCGACCGATATGTCAACCTCGTCTTCGACTCCTATTTCAAGCCTGAATACGTGGCATGGCATGAGGATGACGGCAAGGTAGTGTCAGCGCTGATGGGCGTTCCTTATTGGTTTGGCGCCGGTAAATCGCGCCTCCACGGCCTCTATCTATGCGGTCTGGCTACTGATGCCGCCCATCGGCGTCAGGGCATAATGGACTCACTTATCAGGGACATCAACAGCCGCGCGAGAAAGGATTTCGCGTTCACTTTCCTTATCCCGGCCAATGAAGGTTTGACACGTTATTATGAGGACAGGGGCTACCAGAATGCCATGTATCGCGTCAAGGACAGATACACGTCTGTGCATGATTTCACGCTGGATAATGCAATGCTTCTCGACAGGGAAGACGGGCGCGTGGCAGCTATCAAAAAACGCTATTGCGAAGCGCTCAGAATACACGATTCATCCTCTGGAATAGACAAGGAATACGAGGCAAAAATAATAGCTTTCATACGTGAGCAGGAGCAACAAACCGACTACGTATGTCTGCAACATTCCGACAAGGATCTGAGCGCGGCGATACTTGAGAACGAGATAAGCGGAGGACGCATATATTATGCAACCAACAGAGATGACTTAGTGACGGGTGCGGCGTTTATCGAACACGACGGTCCAGAGTCTATTATCGTGAAAAAAATATATAACTCCGACCGATGCAGTTTCTATCTTTTGCTCAACGCCGTGAAACGCGACTTCAAGGAGCAATCTCTCATACTTTACAGCTATCCGGAAAATATAAACCGGAAGGAGCTGTGGATGGTCAATTACAGCGGCACAAAAAAAGGGATGCCGGTAGACATCTACAGTCAGGCTGAAAACGTCTACGATGTGTCGCTACACTCCAGAGCATACGGAATGATCCGATTTCTCGACGTTCGCGAGATTCTGAAATTCCTGGCCGAATATAGACGCGACGCTAAATTTTCGATTCTCGTGAAAGACGAGAATCCCGACTCCTGGCTCTATTGCAATGTGCGTGATGGGGAAGCGATATGCCATGATATTACAGATGCAGCCTCTGTTTCGGTGGAGCGACTCACACATGCCACACGGTTCACTATTCAGGATCTGGAGCGCGTGATCTGCCGACGCAAAGACAGCAGCAGTCTCGTGATGGAAGCATTCGGCATTCCGCGCATCCCGATCAACATGTCGCTCCTACTCGACTGACCGTGGCACTTAAGCCCGGAACCGCGTTATCTGCCTTTCAGTCCGATTATATCCGGTGTGACCATAATGGCAGTTATTTCACCATGTTATCCAAAACTACGCCCGAAATAACGGCCCTGAGATTTCAATAATATTTTCATCACCTCCATCAGATCGTGAAAAATCAAATTTCGCGATCTGATACTTCTTAACCATTATTGCAATCACACAAAGCGGAGGGGGAGGGGAGTGGTGTTTACGTTTCCGAATTACATCTGAAAATTATCACACAATTCGCATTTGCAAACGCTTTCTCTTTGCAAATCTGGAGTATAGTCTCCATTCAATTGTGAATAAGGATTGAAGCGAATTTCTGTATGCAAAGTCACAATCTCAAACTGTTTGCTTTATCAAAATTTATGCTTTAATATTCTTTAACATTAATATTATATTATCATATATCAATATATTACATAATATTTCTGTAATATAGGTTTAAATAATACCGTGATACTTACTATCATTTCGGTGTATAGTGAAGTTATCGGATGTTATACTTATGTAGAAATGCAATATGCATGGATATGCTGAATATTTACTTTAATATGTGGTTTCTCATTTGCAATCAGGAATAGTTCGCCACCCTATTTACAGTTTACCAATCCATATTTACAATTTGCATTTATATAATTTACAATTTACCTTCTTAAAATTTGCAGTTTGCAAAATTATCATTACTTTTGCATTGTATTTATTTCTCGAAATTTACATTCTCTCCCAAAGCATTCCTTGCTTTCTTATTCTAATTTGCAGAAGCAACCCAATTTTTTGAAGATATGGCGGAAGACACTGTGGCTACCCGACTCAAACGTTTCATGGAAGACCAGGGCATCTCAAGCACCCGGTTTGCCGATCTCTGCGGTATACCCCGGCCTACACTTTCTCAGCTCATCACCGGCCGGAATAAGAAAATCAGCGATGTGCTCCTCTCTCAGATCCACACCGCCTTTCCCAGCCTTTCCGTGATGTGGCTGATTTTCGGTGAGGGCTCCATGCTTACCGACAACACTCCTGATCACCACTCAGAAGAGGCCCCGTTAGATTCCGACAATCAAAATTTACCGAACAATCCCCAGGCTTCTCCGGAATTTTCCAAGGAAATGGCCCTTAATTCTCCTGAAAAAGCCCCTTCAACCCCTGATATTCAATCCTTACAGCTCGATCTGAAAAACCAGATGCTGATGAAGCAAATAGAAAACATGAAGGCTAATCCGCGAAAAGTGATCCAGATCACCGTCTACTACGATGATGCAAGCTACGAGACCTTTCTTCCAAAATAATCTTTCTGCTTTATATTTGCATAATTGGCATTGACGACACCTTCGCCGTACAAAGACAATTACCGCATGATGGAACGACCTCTATCTTGCGGAAAGCGTCTTCAGCGCCCTACAATATCCCCCCATTGAATACGTTTATTATTAATAGCGGCATCCGTCATGCCGACATCCATCATATCCCAATATCAAGATAATGATTTCCAACATCAGAAATATCATAGTTTTCTCTATATTCCCTTTCACTGTATTTTCGGCATCCGGAGCCGATATTTCATTCACGGGAAACAAGGAAGAAATTGTAACTATCGAGCCTGAGAAATCTACGGGGCTCGACCGTATTTATGTAGCTTTTTCCACCGATGGATTATCAGCTGTTTTCTCCGATGCGAATGCAACTTCTGCAAGGTGGTATCGCTACAGTAATCTCGGCGGTGGATATGCAGAGGAAATCACCGGTGCGATTAACGAAAACGGCACCTCGACGCTCATGAATATCGAAGGTGATATGGGATACATAATAGAGTATGGAGACTCCCGATTCTGCTTCTGGCTCGTAGATTACTCAAAGCATGTTTTCGACATCGCTTCTGTAGCGCCTTCCGTCACGCAGGATTGCAACGAAACCACGCTTGATATTGAAGCTTCAGCAGAGCCGATACATTACTATTCCATCAATGGCCGACAGTTGACTTTGCCTCGCGACATCGAGGTTTCATATTACAACCTTGAATGGGATTTCGAGTCAAGCCAGTATATACAGCAACTGGTAGTGAAAAATGAAGATGGATTGTCTCACCAATATGTAATAGTTCCACCGGTGACGTGCCCCACCTCCTTCACTGTCTCCGGCGACAGATATCTCAAGGCATGGGGTCGAGCCAAAGAGGTGGAAAGCGCACCCTTCTCGCCAACGGCCGTAGACTGTCACACCACCGCCACACAGACAATGGCCCCGGAAGACGAACTCGGCAGCAATCAGATCTCAACCGGCAATCTCGATGCCCTCGGCGGTTCTGCACCGGCCGAGATAGAATTCCGCTCTTTCGTCTCCGATGCCGTAATCCATTATGAATGGCAGTTTGCCGGTGATCCGGAATTTGAATATCTCACCCACCGCATCACGGAGCAGGACCTCACCTACACCTTTACCGAGGAGGGCACCGTCTACGTCCGCTTCATAGGCAGCAACGCCGACGGATCATGTGAAGCATACGGCGACACCTATACCATCAACATCGGCGCATCGGAGCTCCGGATTCCCAACGCCTTCTCTCCCGATGGCGACGGCGTCAACGACGTGTGGCGCGTTGGCTACCGCTCGCTCACCGAATTCAAATGCTGGATTTTCGACCGCTACGGTCATGAGATATATCATTTCGACAATCCCTCCGGCGGCTGGGACGGCAAGCGAGGCGGCAAATATGTGGAGTCAGGAGTCTACTACTACGTGATCCAGGCCGTAGGCGCAGACGGAAGGAAATATAAAAAAGGCGGCGACATCAACATTCTACGCCATAAAAACGTAAACAATAATGTGACGCAGGAGTGATTCCTGCCAGCATACCGATTCAGACTTTACAAGACAGATGAGTGAAAAGCAATATGCCACCGACGCCGTAGAAGTCTACGGCGCCCGTGTCCACAACCTTAAGAATATCGACGTGACCATACCGCACAATCAGCTGTGTGTCGTCACCGGTCTCAGCGGCAGCGGCAAGTCGTCGCTGGCTTTCGACACGATTTTCGCCGAGGGTCAGCGCCGCTATATCGAGACATTCTCAGCCTATGCCCGCAATATGCTCGGTTCGCTCGAGCGCCCGGACGTTGACCATATAGAAGGTCTCAGCCCGGTGATCAGTATCGAGCAGAAGACTGTCAACAAGAACCCCCGAAGCACCATAGGTACCACTACTGAAATCTATGATTTCTTCCGTCTCCTCTTCGCCCGCATGGGCGAGGCCCGCAGCTATGTCAGCGGCGAGAAGATGGTGAAATACAACAAAGACCAGATCGTAGACCTTATAGTGGAGCGATACAACGGCCATAAAATCTATCTTCTCGCCCCTCTGGTGAAGAACAGAAAAGGTCACTATAAGGAGCTTTTCGAGAACCTCCGCAAGAAAGGATATCTCAACGTGCGTGTCGACGGAGAGCTCCGAGAGCTCGCCTACGGCATGAAGCTCGACCGATACCGCAACCACAGCGTGGAGCTTGTGGTAGATCGCATAAAGGCCAATTCAAACGATCTCCAGCGCCTGCGCAGCGGCGTGGAAGAGACACTCCGCCAGGGAGGGAAACAGATGATGGTGATGGACTATGACACCCATGAGATACGCCATTACAGCCAGCTGCTCATGGACCCGGCCAGCGGCATTTCCTATCCCGAACCGGCCCCTCACAACTTCTCATTCAACTCCCCGCAGGGAGCATGTCCGGAATGCCGGGGACTGGGATTTGTCAACATCATCGACGAATCGAAGATCTTTCCCGACCGCAACAAGTCGATTGCCGAAGGAGCCATCGCTCCCCTCGGCAAGTTTAAGAATTCTCTTGTCTTCTGGCAGATCGAGGCCATCTGCAAGTATCATGGCGCGACTCTCAAGACACCTGTGAAAGATCTCCCTGCCGATGCGGTAAAGGAGATCCTACACGGCACCGACCGCCATCTGGAGCTCAGCAACGACACAATGTCGACCTCCCGCTACAATCTCTCTTACGACGGCATCGTGAAATATGTCGAGGCAGAGCAGAACGAGGATGCCGGCGCGGAGGCCAACAAATGGAGCGACCAGTTCTACTCACTGGCAGAATGTCCTCAGTGTCATGGAGACCGGCTCAACACCATCGCGCTCCATTATTACATCGACGGCAAGAACATAGCCGATGTCTCAAGAATGGATATCGCAGAGCTCTATGAGTGGACCATAGGGCTTGAGGACCGCCTCGATCCCTCTCGCCGTCTGGTAGCAGTAGAGATTCTCAAAGAGATCAGAAGCCGTCTCAAGTTCCTGCTCGACGTAGGACTCGATTATCTGTCGCTCAACCGTGGAAGCGCCACCCTGAGCGGCGGCGAGAGCCAGCGCATAAGGCTCGCCACGCAGATCGGATCGCAGCTCGTCAATGTGCTCTATATCCTCGACGAGCCCAGCATCGGGCTGCACCAGCGCGACAACATACGGCTGATAAATTCCCTCAAGCAGCTGCGCGACGCCGGTAATTCCGTGATTGTGGTGGAGCACGACAAAGACATCATGACCAGTGCCGACTATATAGTGGACATCGGCCCGGGAGCCGGCGTTCACGGTGGGGAAGTGGTGTTTCAGGGCAAGCCAGCCGACATGCTGAAATCGCATACGCTGACATCGTCATACCTCTCCGGCGACAGGATGATAAAGGTGCCCGAGACAAGACGCGAGGGCAACGGCAAATGGCTCACAGTGAAAGGTGCCACCGGCCACAACCTCAAGAACGTGGATCTCCGTATACCGCTGGGACGATTCATAGCCGTCACAGGCGTCAGCGGCAGCGGTAAGTCGTCGCTCATCAACGGCACCCTCCATCCTATCCTCAGCAAGAAATTCTATCGCTCGCTGAGAGAGCCATTGCCATACGCCTCCATCGAGGGCATTGAGAATATCGACAAAGTCATCACCGTAGACCAATCACCCCTCGGACGCACACCACGCTCCAATCCTGCCACCTACACAGGCGTCTTCGCAGACATCCGCAAGCTCTTCGTAGAGCTGCCGGAGTCGAAGATTCGCGGTTATAAGCCAGGGCGGTTCTCCTTCAATGTCACAGGAGGCCGCTGCGAGACATGCAAAGGCAACGGCTATCGCACTATAGAGATGAATTTTCTGCCCGACGTACTCGTGCCATGTGAGGAATGTCACGGCAAACGCTACAACCGCGAGACCCTCGAGGTGAGATATAAAGGCAAATCTATATCAGATGTTCTGGAAATGACGGTAAATCAGGCCGTTGAGTTCTTTGAGAACGTGCCGACCATCCTAAAGAAGATCAAAGTGCTCAAGGATATCGGGTTAGGATACATCAAGCTCGGACAGCCCTCGAGCACACTTAGCGGTGGTGAGAACCAGCGTGTTAAGCTGGCTACGGAACTTGCTAAGAAAGACACTGGCAAGACGCTTTTTATACTCGACGAACCCACCACCGGGCTTCATTTCGAGGATATCCGCGTATTGCTCCAGACCATCAACAAGCTCGCCGACAAAGGCAACACCATCATCATTATCGAGCACAACCTGGATATTATCAAATGTGCCGACTATGTGATTGACATGGGGCCGGAAGGCGGGCGGGAAGGTGGCCGCATCATTGCCGAGGGGACGCCGGAGGAAGTGGCCGAAAGCGGTACGCATACCGCGGGCTTCCTGAAGCTTGAGTTGAAATAAGATTCGCATTTGTCAGCGTTCACAACGATGCCTACATAAGAAAGACAGTTTGAAAGCTGCGGCAGTCATCAGGCATGCATCCATTATGATGTGCGCCTGATTTTTTAGCCAAATCCATGATGCCGTGGCTGAAATCGGGCAAAATTGCGGGATAATGCCGGAAATCCACCAAAATCCCTATAATCCATATTATGTTAAATAGATAACATTATTTCGCCATTTTCTTACTCTTCTTATGTTAAATCGATAACCTTATTTCACCATTTTCTCACTCCCCCATAACCCTTTTTTCAAGTTTTTAGCTTACCTTTGTAGTCTGAGGCAACTCAGACTATCATAATACACATTTCTAAAATATCATAACACTTCATTCCACATCATGGCTAAGAAAAGGATTAATCCGTTTGTTGGAAAATCAAATCCAGAAAACACTGACAATGAATCCGTTGAGGATATCATACAGGAAATGTGGGAAATGGAGAAAATTCTCGGCAAAGAGAATTTCAATAAGCTCCTACGAAAAACCATCGACAAGATGATAGATTCAGGAGATCTTCAGGATGATATCGAGGACGACGAGGACTTCTATGATCTGGAGCCTGTCACTACACAGGAATGGAGCGAGACACACCCTGCCAAACTTGTATGCGCGTCAGACTCGTATTATGCGGATATGGCCAATGATCTTGCCGATATAGTATCCTCATACAAAGTCTCGATTCCCTGTCCTGATGAATTCGCCCGCGAGCTCGGACGCGTCATGGCGGCATATCTTGAGGATAATGTCAGCGGCACCAAGATATTCAGCGCCATGCGGCGCGTGTGCAAAGAGCGATACGGCTATCCCCTACCGTTCTACGACTGCCACCATCCTGATTATCTGCAAGACCATATCAATGAGGAAGATATAAGATTCTTGATATGGAAAACAATCTGTCTGCACGGCAAGAAATACGACAAGACCTATTCCCCGCTCTCACCTGGATGGGATTTACTCTCCGGGCGGATATTCGAGGAGCTCGATTCCCGCTACGAAGAAGCGCCTGAGGCCAGGCGTGTCGCCGACTGGCTGGAGCGTTCGTTCCGCAAAGAAGACTACATCGACATCAGGGAAATCGCAGCATGGCTCGTATTCTGCAATCCGCTATGCTATATGCCTGAATATATGGAAGAGATCGAAGAGGAAGCTGAAAAGGCTGCCATCGATGGAAATTTGGATCCGAAACAATTCGGGACAGTCCTTTATGCCGTAATATCCACGGAGTCATGGCAGAGGTCGATGAGCCCGATGGGCTGTCCGTCGAGGAGCTTGACAGCAGCCATCGCCTCGGAATTTGGATATGATGCCGTGGCAAGGGATATCGAGGCTATCGAGGTGCTTCCGAAGCAGGTGTACGCAGTCAGTCAGGACAGGAAAAGCCGGAAATTCTTCTTTGAGACCTCCAGCCATGAGAAGCTTGAGGTGGAGCGTGAATCCTTTGCCAAAGGATTCCGACCCAATGACATGCAGTATGCTGCCTGCACCCTTTTGAAATATAAAGGCAAATACCTGCTCAACGGGGTGATGGCAGGAGAACCGGGTCTGAGGACAAAGTGGGAAAACCCAGACACCATGCTTTTTTTTGAACAAAACCGCGAGCATATCAAGGAATTGATAGATCAATTTGACGGGCAACAGGTGCTCTGCGTCAAAAGCATCAAGGCACTGATGAAGAAATTCGGTTATGAGTCAGCGGCAGAGCATCCCGATGCGGAGAACTACATCGTAGTATTGAGCAAGGAATTAGGTATGGCTATCATACCTGACATGGGTTATGCATTTGACATACCAGGCAACCGCTTTTACCGGAAGCGCATCGCAGCCAAGAAATCATTTGGGGATGTGGTGTTTCATAATGAGATGCCGCATGATGTTGCAATGTATATCCAGGAGCACAATCTGTTGCCGGAGGCTTGTATCGGAGCTTCGCAAGGTAAAGAGACCGGTCGGAAAATAGTTCAGGATTATCTGGCATTCTGGTTTGGTTTCTACTGCGAGCTTCCAGCCTACGGCAACTCCCCCACCTTCAATCACGACACAGACGAGGCATTGTCCGGTTTAAGCGCCGACTAAGGTCATGCACAGGAATCTTCTTTTTATTTTCCTTGGAAGCGGACTCGGCGGTGCTCTCAGATACATCGTCGGCCGCTGGATCCAATCACTTCACCAGAGTGTATTTCCCTGGGGTACATTCTTCGTGAATGTGGCCGGATGCCTTCTCATCGGTCTGATATATGCCCTGCTCGACAAGGGCTATACCCTACCCTCTGAAATCAAGCTCTTCCTCACGGTCGGGCTCTGCGGCGGTTTCACCACGTTCTCCACGTTCATCAACGAGAACTATCTCCTATTCCAGAGCCCCAGACCAGGTATCACCCTTCTATATGTGGTCGGCAGCCTCGCAGCCGGTTTTCTTGCCCTTTACGCGGCCTATTTCGCAGTCAACATAATCTGGAAGGAATGAAGATACTGTTTGATCTCGACAGCACGGTGACGGCTTGCGAGACACTACCATATATAGCCTCACATTTCGGCCTCAGCGAGGATATCGAGGCCACGACGCTCAATGCCGTGAGGGGCAAGTTGGACTTCGAGGAGAGCTTCCGTCAACGCGTTGCAATCCTCGGAAAGCTTGATGTCGGCGAAGTCGCTGACGTAGTGACCACAGTCCCTCTCCATGACTCACTGGCCGATTTCATCAAGACCCACGCCGACATCTGCGCCATTGCCACCAGCAACCTCGACTGCTGGTGTGCAAAGCTTGCCGGAAAGCTTGGATGCAGGTTTCATTCCTCAAAAGCTATTCTCTCAGGCAACAGGATCACGGAAATATCCGAGATTCTGGACAAGAAGGAAATCGTTTGCCGATATCAGGATCAGGAGGAGTATGTGGCTTTCTGTGGCGACGGCCACAACGACCTCAAGGCAATGCAGGCATCCGACTACGCCATAGAGGTGGCGATCACCCACTCCCCTATCCGTGCCCTGACAGATTGCGCCCGCCTCACTGTCCATTCTGAAAAAGAACTGACCGACGCACTCAACTCTCTCCTCGCCGGAAAAGTTATTATATAAAACCCCCTTTGCCATGACTGATGAAGAAAAATATATCGAAAACATGCCTCTGGAGCGCCATCCCTGGCCACCGTTTATTCCAGATGGCGCAAAAGTGCTGATAATGGGCACATTCCCTCCGGGAGCCCACCGATGGAACATGGATTTCTATTATCCCAACCGCACCAACGACTTCTGGCCGATGATGGGTCTCGTGTTTCTCGGCGACCGCGACGCGCTGCGTCTTCCCGGCTCCAAGGATTACAATCCCGAGGCCATCAAGCGACTGCTCACCGAGCATCAAATCGCACTCAACGACACGGGGCGTGAGGTGAGACGACTCAAAGGGAATGCCTCCGACAAGTATCTGGAGATAGTGACGCCGGTGCCGCTTCGCGTGCTTCTCTCCGAGATGCCATCATGCCGCGCGGTGGCCACCACAGGCGAGAAAGCCGCCAGTGTGATCGCCTCGCTCACCGATACCGAAGTGCCACGCATGGGGTCTTTCGTCACCGATTCCACAGGGCTCGAGATCTGGCGCATGCCCTCAACGAGCCGTGCCTATCCGCTAAAGCTCGATAAGAAAGCTGAATATTATACCGGGATGTTCAAGCATATCGGCCTCTTGTAAAGGCAAATCGTCATTCGCGATTTCAGGCTGCTTGACTTAAAAAATCGGGGACGCATCCTTTGTGGAGGATGCGCCCCTGATTTTTCATTGTCATGAAGGTCACCAGCCGAGGAATACCATAAGACCTCCCACGAAGATATAGAAGAGTGCGTATGGCACTGCCTTCCGCAGGATAGCATCGTCCTTTCCCTCCATGTCGCAGGCGGCGGTGGCGATGGCCACACTCTGCGGCGATATCATCTTGCCGCCGGTTGCTCCGGTCGTATTGCCAGCCACCAGCCAGTTGGTCTCCGATCCCGGCACCCCCAGATAAGTAGTCTGTCCGGTGAGGCCGAGCTGGTGGGCCACACTGGCCTGAAGCTTGCCGAAGAGGATATTGCTCGAAGTGTCGCTGCCGGTGACGAAAGTTCCGATCGCGCCGATAAGCGGAGCGAAGAAAGGATAGAAGCTGCCGGAAATGGCCACCATGCCGATGGCAATTGTCTGAATCATGCCGCTGTAGTTCATTACCGAAGCCAGCGCTATGAGGCAAGTGATCGTCACTATCGTGAAGCGCATGTTGTATAGCGTCTTTGCCAGAATCCTCATCAGCGCCATGAAGCTGAGTCCCTGTATGAAACCGCCTACCATACTGCCGAGGAAAAGCATCAGGCCGGCGTTGCTCAGCCATCCGAACTTGAATGTGGAGCCGATTACGGGAAGCGGAACCTGGGTTACGAGGTGCGACTTCAGAAAACCATTGACCGGGGGACAGAGGGCGCCGCTCAACAGAATGAAGACGAGGATGAAGATATATACACTCCAGGCCTTGAAAGTCTTACCGAATCCATAATGTACGGCAATAGCCTTATCGTGACTCTTCTTTTTCGGCGAGAATACAGCGGCATAAAGAAGGATCGCACCGATGGCGGCTATCGAGCCGATTATGGCCGGCGTCTCCGCTCCGAGGTAATGGGCACACACAAACTGCACCGCAAGAGAGACGCCACCGGTCCAGAAAGCCAGCGCCAGATTTTTCAGCCACGCCCTACGGTCGGTGATTGTCAGGATAATGAATGGAATCAGGATGAAAAGCGGCGCCAGCTGAAGGATTGTAAAGGCTGAGATCTGGCTCACCGTAGCGGCGCTTGCGACACCCCCTGGGGAAACCTCGTTGCAGAGAGTGGTCACCGGGACACCCACAGCGCCAAAACCGGTAGCCACCGTATTGCCGAGCAGAGCCACAAGCGCCGAGAACATCGGCTTGAAGCCGAGACCGATCAGAATGGCGGCTGGAATGGCAACGGCTGTACCGAAACCCGCCATGCCTTCGAGCAGGCCGCCGAAGCCCCACACCATCATCAGAACGAGGATGCCACGGTCGTCGGTAAACGAAGTGAACTGCGCCTTGATGACCTCGATGGCTTTCGACGCCACAAGGATATTGTAGCTGAAGATCGCCATCAGTATTATGATTAGAATAGGAAAGACCGCCTTAAGCACTCCTTCCACCACGCTCCAGCCTACCATCGAATATGTAGATACCCCGGCAAACCGCTCAGGCAGCATATCCATGGCCGGCGCGACCCATAAGGCGAGACATGCGGTGACGATAAGCGTGGCGAGTGCGCTCTTATGGCTCGACACCTTGAAGCCGAGCATCAACACAAACAGCAAAATTATGGGTATCAATGCAATGACGACATTCATACTGCTAATGTATTAGTAGTGACACTTCGTGTTGGTCTCTCATTCCGTCACGACGATGGTGACGCTCCTCGCAGCCTGGGCGCCCATCACAAGCACCTGCGCGATATCGGCAGTCTTCGACGGGCCTGAGATAAATGCTCCGTAGCCATAATCGTTGAACGCTATTTTCTTATACGCCTGATGCATATTGCTGACTGCCTGTCCTTTCGGCACGAGTATCACGAGGTTTTCCGAAATGAAGCACACAGCCTTGTTTTTCATCGTCTGCGGCACCCAGACACAGCCGTTCTCGGCCACACCGAATACACCCTGCACAACACCGACATCCACGCCGTTGAGCGCCGACGGGTTGAGCAATGTGTCGGGATTCATATTGGCGATTGTCACGCCCTCCACATTCGAGCATATATCCACAGCATCAGGATATGCCTTCCTGATTACGTCGTCGAGGCTCTCCCCCTCTCCATATTCGAGCACATTGCAGCCCATGCTGCGGCTCATCTCCAGAAACGAGCCCCATGGGTCGTCGTATTCCAAAGCCTTTATATCGTCGAGCACCGGCATCGGATATTGCTCCTTCACGTTGCGCCGGCATCTCTCAAGTATCGATTCCCTGCTCATGGTCTATCAGTCTTTAGTCTTTTGGTCTTTAGTCATCAGTACTTTATACTTGGCACTCAGTACTTTGTTGTTTAATCCTCTTTCTCAAGCCCGTCGATGAGCTTATGGAACGGCTTCTTCGGAAACTTCATCGTCTTGTGGCCATAGGCCCAGGGATTGAGACCGCAGTTCACAAGCCCTTCCGACAGATGGTTGACAATGCTGAGCGAAGACGTGGCGGCATTATAGACAGAGGGGCTGTCGAGCACCATCTTCATCGCCTTGCAGATCATCTTCTTTTCCTTGTTGGCCGTACCGAACGAATCGAGCTGCTGACGCCACTTGTAGATCTGGTCGCCGAGATTCACCTTGGCCGGACATACATTCTGGCAGCTGAGGCACAGGGTGCACGCGCTGACATTGCCTGAATACTTCTGCGGATCACGGAGCATGCCGAGATTGATGCCGAGAGGACCGGGGATGAAATAAGAATAGGAATATCCGCCGGAGAGACGATACACGGGGCAAGTGTTCATGCAGGCTCCGCATCTCATGCATTTGAGAGTCTCCCAGTGCTTCTCGTCGGCAAGCCACTCGCTGCGGCCGTTGTCCACGATGATGATATGCATCTTGTCGGCTCCTGGGCGAGCCTTGCGGAAATGGCTTGTAAAGACGGTCGTGGGCTGTCCGGTGGCCGAACGTGCCAGAAGCCTATGGAACACGGCAAGCGAGTCATAGTCGGGAATGATCTTCTCAAGTCCTATCGCCGCTATATGGAGCGGAGGACAGGAAGTCGACATGTCGGCGTTGCCCTCGTTGGTGCACACCACGATATCACCGGTCTCGGCTATGCCGAAATTCGCCCCCGTCATGCCTGCCTGTGCCGTCAGGAACTCGTTGCGGAGACTGAGACGCGCCATATATGTGAGGTATGTCGGGTCATGGTTGTCTTTTTCCGTCTGGAGAACCTTCTCAAACAGCGCTCCTACATCGTGATGGTCGAGATGGATTGCCGGCATCACGATATGGCTCGGCTTCTGATGATTGAGCTGTATGATTCGCTCTCCGAGGTCGGTCTCCACCACATCGATGCCGCGCTCCTCCAGATATGGATTCATATCGCACTCCTCGGTGAGCATCGACTTCGATTTCACGAGCTTCTTCACGTCGTGGCTTTTCAGAATGTCGTAGACTATGCTGTTGAACTCGGCGGCATCTTCAGCCCAGTGAACCACTACCCCGTTTTTCTCTGCATTGTCGGCAAACTTAGCCGCATAATGGTCGAGATGGGTCAATGTGTGGCGTTTGATCTCTGACGCTTTCTCCCGGAGCTGTTCCCATTCGGGTAGCCCGTGGGCCATCTTGTCGCGTTTTATCCTCACGCCCCAGAACGTATTGTCGTGCCAGCGGGCGTATGTCTCTTTTTTCAGAAACTCCTCTGCGGCCTTTGTATGTGATGTGCTCATAGCTGATTTCTTTATTTGCGGAGGCCGTTCAAAGCCCTGAGGCGAGAATCTCCACCACGTGTTTGAATTGTATGTTCTTGCCGTCCTTGCCGGCTACTCCTGCCAGATGCATCAGACAGCTGCAGTCGGCGCCTGTGATGTATTCGGCGCCTGTGTCGATATGCCGCTGGAGCTTCTCCCGGCCCATCAAGCGGCTGACCCCCTTCTCCTCGATGCTGAACATGCCTCCGAAGCCGCAGCACTCATCGGGACGGTCGGGCTCCACCACCTCTATCCCCTCCACAAGCGACAGGAGGTCTTTGATCTTGTTGAAGGGAGGGATGTTAAGCTCTGATGGCGATGAGAGATGGAGCTCCCTCACTCCGTGACAGGAATTGTGGAGGCTCACCTTATGCGGAAAACGTCCCAGAGGTCCCTTCACCTTGGCCACATCATGGAGAAACTCCACCATGTCGATGCAATTGCGCGACACGCAGCAGTCATCCGGCTCATGGAGAAGCCTGGGATAGTTGAGCTTGATGAATGCCGTACACGACACCGACGGCGCCACGACATAATCATAGCCTGAAAACAAATCACTGAAATGACGGGCAAGTCGCTCGCCGTCTTTCTCGAAGCCTGCATTTGCCATCGGCTGCCCGCAGCATGTCTGCTTCTTCGGGCATTCCACATCATAGCCGAGATGACGCAGAAGTCTATAGCATGCCACTCCCACCTGCGGGAACACAGCATCGACGTAACATGGTATGAATAATCCTACTTTCATAGTATTTCCACTTTAGGTTGTTAATCATATAATGCCCTCTGAGTTAAAAAAGTTTTTGCTCTCGCAACATTTTTTAACTTTAATGATAATAAAACGACGGCGAGGATTGTTTAAAGTAAGTAATCTCAATTTTTAACCGACACCATTCCACATGACACCCGACCAAGCCAAAGACCGCATAGAGACACTCCGCCGGGAGATAAACCGCCACAACCACAGCTATTACGTGCTCAACAGACCCACGGTTTCCGACCGGGACTTCGACATGATGCTGAAGGAACTCGAGAGTCTGGAGAAGGGATTCCCGGAATTTCAAGATCCCGACTCCCCCACCATGCGTGTGGGAAGCGACCTCACGAAGGAGTTCACACATGTAGTGCACGCGCGCCCTATGATGTCGCTCTCCAACACTTATTCCATAGGGGAGGTCGACGAATGGTTTGAGCGCGTCGACAAGGCACTCGGAGGCGAGAGCTTCGAGGTGGTCGGCGAGATGAAATTCGACGGCACCTCGATATCCATCACCTATAAGGGAGGGCGCATGGTCAGGGCCGTGACCCGCGGCGACGGCACGCAGGGCGACGACGTCACGGCAAACGTTCGTACCATCCGTTCAGTGCCTCTTCAGCTCATGCCCGGCGACTGGCCCGACGAGTTCGAGATCCGCGGAGAGATACTGATGCCCTGGGAGGTGTTTGAGCGCCTCAACGCCGAGAGGGCCTACAATGAAGAGCCACTCTTCGCCAATCCGCGCAACGCGGCTTCAGGCACCCTCAAGATGCAGGATCCCCGGGAAGTGGCCAGGCGTCATCTCGACGCCCGCTTCTACTATCTGCTCAGCGACCATCTCCCCTACTACAACCATTATGAGAATATGCTCGCCGCCGAGCACTGGGGATTCAAGGTGTCGAAATCTATGGCCCTGCTCCATTCCCTGAAAGAAGTGGATGATTTCGTGGCCTATTGGGACGAGCACCGCAAGGAGCTCCCCGTGGCCACCGACGGCCTCGTCTTCAAGGTCAACTCACTGAGGCAGCAACTCAACCTCGGCTTCACCGCCAAATCGCCACGCTGGGCCGTGGCATTCAAGTTCAATCCGGAGCGGGCCTGCACTCCGCTTCAGGAGGTAACCTTCGAGACGGGCCGTATGGGCATCGTGACGCCGGTGGCCAATCTCAAGCCGGTGTTGCTGTCGGGCACCATCGTGAAGCGCGCGTCGCTACACAATGCCGACATAGTGGCCGAGCTCGACATCCATCAGGGCGACTGGCTATATGTGGAGAAAGCCGGGGAGATTATTCCGCAGATTGTGGGAGTCGACATCGAGAAGCGTCCCAAAGATGCTCTGAAGATTGAATATGTGACGAAGTGTCCGGTATGCGGCACACCGCTCGAACGCATCTACGGCGACGCGGCATGGGTATGCCCCAACAAATACGGCTGCCGTCCGCAGATCACCGGACGCATAGAACATTTCTGCGCCCGCCGCATGATGGATATCGACGGGATCGGCGAGGAAACCGCCGAGCTTCTCTTCTCCTGCGGACTGGTAGAGAACATCGGGCAGCTCTACGACCTCACTGCCGAGAAGCTGTCGAAGCTCGATAGGATAGGAGAAAAGACGGCTTCACGCATCATCAAGGGAATAGAAGCCTCCAGGGAGGTGCCGTTCGAGAGGGTGCTCTATGCCCTGTCGATTCCCAATGTCGGCGAGACCACCGCCAAGCGACTGGCCAAGGGTGTCGGCAGCATGGAGCGCCTCATGGAGATGGATGTGGAGGAAATCTCGGCCATACAGGACATCGGGCCCGTGATAGCCCGCAACATCTACGACTTCCTACGCGAGCCTGTCAACGTCAGCAACATCGAGCGGCTCAGGGAAGCAGGCGTGAGACTCGCCCTCAGCGAGGAGCAGCTCACTGTGTCGGGCAACGCCCTCGAAGGGAAGACGATCGTGATATCCGGCACATTCTCCCATCACTCGCGCGATGAATACAAAGACCTCATTGAGCGTGAGGGTGGCAAGAACTCGGGCAGCATATCGAAGAAGACGAGCTTCGTGCTGGCCGGAGAAAACATGGGGCCTGCCAAGCGTGAAAAATGCGAGAAACTCGGCATCCCGATGATAGGGGAAGACGAGTTTCTCGATATGATAGGCCGCGGAGGCGACCATTGAGGCCTGCAGGGCTCAAAGCTCTGCAAGCTGCCTGATGTATGCTTCAGGGTCGGGCGCCTTGAAGACTGCGCTGCCGGCCACAAGAATATCGGCTCCGGCCTCCGCCAGCTCCGCGCCTGTTGAGAGGTTGACGCCTCCGTCAACCTCGATTTCCGCTTTCGAGCCGGTCGCTGCTATGAGGCGGCGCAGCTCCTTCACCTTGTCGAGCGAATGCCTGATGAACGGCTGCCCTCCGAAGCCTGGGTTGACCGACATTATCAGCACAAGGTCAAGGTCGGCGACGATGTCGGCAAGCATGGCCACTGGAGTGGCCGGGCATATGGTGAGACCGGCCTTCATGCCGGCCTCATGGATGCGCTGCACGGTGCTGTGGACATGGCGGCAGGCCTCCCAGTGGAAATTCATGATCTCGGCGCCGGTGTCGCGCACCTGCGATATCCACTTGTCGGGATCCACTATCATCAGATGCACGTCGAGTGGCTTTGTAGAGATCTTGGCCACCGACTTCATCACGGGAAATCCGAAAGAGATATTGGGCACAAAAACGCCGTCCATCACGTCGAGATGGAGATAACGGGCGACAGAGCGGTTGATCATCTCCAGATCAGGCCGGAGCTCCGCGAAATCGGCCGCCAGCAGTGAGGGTGATATTTTCATGGTGTCAGGTATAATGGTGTCAGGTATTATTTTTTATGTTTCGGCTTGAAAGCGTTCCAGAGGATAAAGGCCACACATAGCAGGGCTATGCCGTAGCCGGCCCATGTCAGATATTTATTGTATTCCTCCACCTTGACAAAGAGCATGTCGGGACTCACTGTGAGCGACAGCCAGTAGCCGAGCAGGGCCAGCACAGTGTTCCAAACAAGGGCTCCGAGTGCTGTGAAGATGGCGAACTGGCCCACATTCATCTTCGATATTCCCGCGGGAATAGATATCAGCTGCCTGATGGCGGGAATCAGACGGCCGATGAATGTGGAGATGGCGCCGTGCTTGTCGAAATAGGCCTCGGCCTTCTCCACTTTCTCACGGTTGATCATGCAGGCATGCCCGATGCGGCTGTCGGCAAACCGATAGACCACGGGGCGCCCGATCCAGAGTGCAAGGTAATAGTTGATAAACGCTCCGCAGAGAGCGCCCAGGGTGGCCATCACCACCACCATATATATGTTCATGTCGCTGCCGGCTCCAGCGTTGGTGCAGGCGAGATAGGCGGCCGGTGGCACCACCACCTCGGAGGGAAACGGTATGAACGAACTCTCGATCGTCATGAACACGAAGACGAAAAGATAGTTGGCATTCTCCACAAACCACTGGAAAAACTGGCTTGCGTCGAAGATGGACAGGGATATGAGATCTAACATCCTATAATTAATGTAGGGTGGGCTTTGTGATTATTCGGTGAGTATATATTCGGATGCCACATCGGAGATGGCGTCGGTGTCGGGCTCCCAGCGTCCGGGATCCGAAGCCGACATCCTCACGAGCTCCATCATGGGATAGTAGTCGAGCTCCGGCAGGTCGTCGTCGGGGTCCGCGATCTCCAGACTCAGGTCGGAGGGATTGATTGCGAGCTGCACATTGTCGGAATAGTCTTCCTCGTTGTCGATATACTCCCTGACGACATCAGAGATTCTCCCTATGAGGGCCTGGGGGTCGATGTCTTCTTTTCTTTCCATTGCGATCATTTATTATATGCTTCAACAAAACTGTCGGCAAAAGAGTTGAGCTGAGCCATTGTGTCGGCGTCGGCGCTCTGCTTCATCATGAGGGTTGCCACCGGCTCCATGCCTATTCGCCTGGCTGCTTCCAGTATGGCCGGCAACGCTGCAGGAGCCCATGTGAAGCTGCCGAAAGCGGCAAACACCTTGTTATTCACCTCACGTGTCTCCATCGCGGTCATAAACCGCTCTATCTCGGGGAACATCCTCATGGAATATGTAGCGCTACCCACAATCAGCCCCTTATAGCGGAATGCATCGGAGATGATGTAGCTCATGTTGCTCTTCGAGGCATTGTGGATCTTGATGTTCCTGATGCCGCGGGCACACAGTCTGGAAGCCAGGGCCTCAGCCACAGCCGCCGTGTTGCCGTACATCGAGCCATAGACGATCACCACGCCGTCTTCAGGCTCATATAGACTGAGGCGGTTGTAGATATCCACCACCTCGGGGATTCTGCTGTGCCATACGGGACCATGGGTGGAGCAGACATATTCGAACTTCAAGCCGGAGACGGCCTGCATCGCCTTCTGCACGAAGCGGCCGTATTTGCCCACGATGTTGGAATAATAGCGATACATCTCTCCGAAGAAATGGTCGGTCACCATCTCGTCGTCGGTGACACCGCCGTTGAGAGCGCCGAAGCATCCGAAAGCATCGCCGGTGAAGAGCACCTTCTCCTCTTCCACGTATGTCATCATGGTCTCCGGCCAGTGCACCATCGGAGTGAGCGTGAAGCTCAAGGTCACTGCTCCAAGAGAAATCGTATTTCCGGTCTTCACATCGATGAAGCGGTCGTCGTCTTCTATATGGTAGAAGCCCTTGAGCATGCCGATAGTCTGCTTGTTGCCCACGAGCTTGAGTTGCGGATAAGCCTCGAGAAGCACAGGGATGCCTCCCGAGTGGTCGGGCTCCATGTGGTTGACCACAAGGTAGTCGATGGTCATGTCGGGATCTATGCCTCTGATATGGGCGAGAAGGTCTTCCACAAAACCGATCTCCACGGTGTCGATGAGCGCTGTCTTCTCGTCTCTTACGATATAGGAATTATAGCTGACGCCGTAAGGAAGCGGCCAGAGTCCTTCAAACCGGTCGGTGACGCGGTCGTTGATGCCCACATAGTCGATGTGGGGTGTGATTTTGCTTATATTCATAACGTTGGCTTACATAATTGCTGTAATGACCTGGCCGCAGCCGGAAGCCCGCTACCGGCCAGATTCCTTTCTGACTGCAAAATTAACCACAAACTATTTCCCATGCAAGAATTTTCAATGCTACTCTCCGATATAATTGCCGTTTAAACTATTTTTTGTAATTTTGCGCCGCAATGCAGGTTTATAAGTTTTTGTTAAGTACATGACAAAAATTTGAAAACATCGAATTTAGGAGTATAAACCGGACGCAGGAGTATGGTCGCAATCTC
>CANQRV010000029.1 GCA_947626355.1 uncultured Muribaculaceae bacterium | reverse complement strand
ATTTTTTTGATTTCTTCACTCATTGTCCGTTAAAATCTTTAACTTTTTAGTCAAGATTTTTCAGGACTAGACATAAGCCGAACGCAGTCAGCCGTTGTGCCTCATGCGAGACGGCGGCTCATCATATCCATAATCGCCATACTGGCAATCATGTGTGGCATAATGCCGATTCTCTTCATGATCTCCACCGGCTCTATTCTCGCCGCCGGTGTCTCGGTGCTTGTCGGCCTCGGTTTCATGATGATCTTCATTCCGGTGCTGAAGGCATGCTTCAGGACACGCCGCAGTGAAGCGGAGAGGATGTTCTCCTATAGCGGCGCCCTCTTCATCGTGCTGGCCCTCGCGATTGCCTCAGTGGCTGCCCTCAGCCATTTCTCCGGAGGTGCCACCGACGGCAAGGCCTACGCCAAGACGCTGGTAGTGAGGCGTTAGACCGACGCGAGCGTCTTGTAGACCACTTCCGACACTTTCGCCACCACGGCGTTCGCCTCTTTCATCGTACCCTTGAAGTTAGAGATCAGCACGGCGAGAGAATAGCTGTCGCCGTTGGGAAGTATCACGTGCGCCACGTCGTTGGTGGCGGTCACGTAGCCGTCTTTCTCCCATCCGGTCCCCGTCTTGTGGGCCACGATCGCCCCTGTGTCGCGCAGGGGCTTCATTATCCTGTCGTCGCCCATCCTGTTGCCGCTGAGCAGAAGCTGTATCTTCCCCTGCATCTCGTCGGAGGCTATCGTGCCGTTGAATATCCTGTCTATGAGGGAGGCCGCCGACAGCGGGCTGCAGAAGTTGAGGATGTCGCAGGGAGGCCAGTCCACCTGGTCCGACTCCGTCACCTCCACGCCGTATCTGCCGGGCAGGTCGAGACGCTTGATCTGGTCTTCTGTCTCCTTGGGTATGCTGATACGCTCGAAGAGCACGTCGCAGGCGTTGTTGTCGCTCTTCTGAAGAGTGTAGGCGAGAAGCTGCTCCACCGGCATCCAGAACTCGTCGGGCCGGTCTTCGCGTGCAAGCGGGCTCCAGGTGTTGGTGGGGAGGTCGTCGCGCGTCACCTTCACATCGAGGGCGAAGGTCTCTCGCGCGTTATAGAGTGTTGTGGCTATGGCCACGGCCTGATAGAGCTTCACGACGCTCATCATGGCGAAGTCCTCGTCTTCGTTGATGCAGATGGTGTCGCTCTCGGTGATCACGCATATCCCCACTGTCGGATGTTCGGCAGCTATCAGCGACAGCACCTCCTTTAGCTCGTCGGTCTTCGTGATGCCCGACTGCGAGTGATGCGGCTTATAGACAGTCCCGACGGTGGAAGCGACTGCCGTCGCGAGGCCCAGCAGGCTGCATATCAATATAATGGAGAGTCTTTTCATATCTTCATGAGGAGCCGAGAGCCGCCAGGCGGCTCTCATTACCCCGTTTTCCGGCTGCAAAGTTAATTATAAGTTTTTTAATGGCAAAACGCCGGCCGATCCGTAAGCTTACGGGCCATTGTCATCCGGATGGGACCTGGACGTCCGGCATAATAAAAACGCAAAATCATTCCCCAGGTTGTCTGTGTCACATATTTTGCTTAATTTTGCATTGCTTAGGGCGCTCTACGGGTGCGTTTGCCATGTAGACACTCCCGGCGTCCGTAATCATTATACGCAATCAAAATGTCGAAACACGTTAGACTCTGCTCGCTTCTGGCTGCCGCCGCCTGCTCGTTCTCTCTGGCCGCCTCGCAGCCTTCGCTCCCCAAAGTGGAGATCCTGGGCAAGGAATATTATTATTATGAGGTGAAGAAAGGCGATTCAATCTATGGCATCGCCAAGCAGTTCGGCTGGGACATCAATGAGCTCATCCGGCTCAATCCCAACACCGTAAGCGAGCTGAAGAAGGGCAGCCGCCTCTACTATCCCACAGGGCGTGTGGTGGAGGTGGTGGATGACGACGACGCCTCTGCCGCCCCCGCCGCCGGAGGGGGAGAGGTCGCTTCCGAGCCGGAGGCTGCGCCCGTCGGGCCGGCCGAGGCAGAGCCGATACGCCATCTCGTGAAGAAGGGGGAGACTGTCTACAGCATTTCCCGTCAGTACAACATCCCGCTCGAGGCGATCTACGCGAGCCATCCTTCCGCCAAGCAGGGCATCAAGGCCGGCGAGACACTCGTGATCCGCCAGGACGCCTCCTCGGTGCCTTCCGATAAGAAATATGCCTACTACACCATCAAGCGCGGCGACACTCTCTTCGCCCTCGCCAAGCAGTATAATGTCACGGTGGCCGATATCCTGAAGGCAAATCCCGGAGTCAGCGAGTCTAATTTCCGCGCCGGCGACACAGTCAGGATTCCTACCGGACAGTCCACCCGCAGTGTCAAGACACGCCTCGTGGAGGAGGAGCGTCTCAAGAACCTCGACAACTACAAGGTGAAGAAAGGCGACACCTGGAGCTCCATAGCGCAGAAGACCGGCGCCTCTGAGGAGAAGCTCAAGGAGGCCAATCCAGATGACGCGCAGCCGAAGAAGGACGACATCGTGGTGGTGCCCAATGTGGAGACCGTCTCTGTAGAGGTTGAGGTCGACGACACCGATCCGCGAGAGCTCACTGCCGAAGGGCGTCAGGAGCTCTACGACTCCATCAACAATATCGATTCAGATGCAGCTCGCCTCACGGAGGTGCGCGTCGCCCTGCTGCTCGATGATCCTATGGGAAAGAAAGACCTCGAGTTCTCGCGTGGCTTCCTTCTCGCTCTCGAGCAGATGAAGTCGTCGCCTGTCAAGATAGAGTTCAAGGTGCTCGACGGCCGGGCCTCGACCCAGACCGTCACCGACCAGCTCGAGGAGATGGAGCCCAACCTCATCATCTCGACGGCCGATAAGAATTTCCCGGCGTTCCTCGCCGATTTCGGCAATACCAACCGTGTGCAGGTGGTCAATGCCTTCGACGTGAAAAACGATCTTTATACGGATAACGCCTCGATGGTGCAGTTCCTCACTCCTCCGGCGTATTTCTACGAGCAGATGGCCGACTATATCGCCGGCAACTACGGCACCCGCAAGTTTGTGTATGCCGGTGCGCCTGATTCTGAAGACGGCATCGCCGAGATGCTTTCCGCACGTCTTGACTCATCGAGACCCGATGTAGTGGAGAATATCGCCGATATGGCCAACTATGATTTCACGGGCAGCGACACCTATGTGATCTATGCCTCGCCCACGAAGAAGGAGGAGGTGGCAGATCTGCTTCGCATCCTCGAGCATGCTGCCGAAAGCAATCCCATGGTGGCATTCACTGTCGTGGGGCGTCCCAACTGGATTACCTACGAGGATGCGATGGGTGATAAGTTTGCAGCTCTCAACGTGATGGTTCCCGCCCGCTTCTATTTCGACGAGGAATCGCTCGACGGCCGCACTTTCGTGTCCGGGTTCGACGAGGCATATGGCCACCAGCCCCTCAGGTCGTATCCTAATTTCGCGGCTACCGGCTACGACATGGCCCGATATTTCATACCATTCCTCTCCAGCTCCAACGGCGACTTCAACAGGGAGGTGGCCCAGCGCCAGCATCCCGTGCAGAGCAATATCGACCTGAAGAGGGTGAGCAACTGGGGTGGCTTCTTCAATCCCGACGGCTACATACTGAGCTATGGCCCTTCCAGTGTTGAGAAAATTATCGTGAGATGAGACGCCGTGCCCTCTTTTCCCGTCTGGCAGCCCTTGTCGTGATGGCTTTCGCCTTCACGCAGGGAGCTGTCGCGCAGACCCATTACTCCTCCAATGTGTCGATAGGAGCCAAGGGTGGTGTTGATTTCTCCAGGATTTTCTTCAGCCCCGGTGTGGAGCAGAAGATGCCGATGGGCGCCACGGCCGGCCTTATGTTCCGCTATATAGAGGAAGACCATTTCGGCCTCATCGTGGAGCTCAATTATCTCAGCCGTGGCTGGGAGGAGGATTTCGAGGATGCGCCATACCACTACAAGCGCATGATATCCTATCTCGAGCTCCCGGTGCTCGCGCACATCTATTTCGGTCGCCGCGGGCGTTTCTTCTTCAATGCCGGCCCCGAGATATCATATTACCTCGGCCAGTCGGTGTCGGCCAATTTCAATCCCGCCGACATGGCGTCGCTGCCCGATTTCCCCAATACCAACCGCATGAACACACAGATGACCATTCCGGTGCAGAACAAGCTCGACTACGGTATCTCGGCCGGCCTCGGCGCGGAGTTCAACATCAACGGGCGCAATTCCGTCTGCGTGGAGGCCCGTTTCTATTACGGTCTGGGCAACATCTTCAAGGCGCGCCGCATCGACCCCTTCAAGGCCTCCAACTCCATGACCGTCATGGCTACCCTCGGCTACTGGTTCCGTGTGAAGTAGCCGCTGGAAGCCGTTATATAGCCGATTCTTATCTTATCGAAAGAAAACACTCTTCTTGAATAGTGGATTATATACCTGACTTCTTCGAGAAGCAAGCAATTCTCTTGACGCATTGAGGCCAGTTTAATGACATTTTGGGGCGTTTTTATAAATTTAGCCGGTTGAATAAACGAGAAATCTGCGCATAGCGTAAATATTTGCTAATTTTGTGGTCATAATCTTAAAATCAAATTAATGCGAATGAAGAAGATTTTTACTATGGCCGCACTGATGCTCGCGGCAGGAAGTGCATACGCCGGCTCTTTCGACGACTGCGTTGCCTTCACTTACGCTCCCGGTCCGCAGGACGACTGGATGGGCTGCTTCGCGCCCGCCCGCTACAATGCGGGCATCCAGCTCTTCGGCGACCAGTTACCCGGTTATAAGGTAGTGGGCTTCCAGGCCACCGACCTGAACCACTGCACCGGCATGGACACCTTTACGGGATGGGTCTCGACCCAGCTCTGTGGAGAGAACGAGGAGTTTATTCCGGACGTGGAGCTGATCGAGGTCCCAGATGGTCCGGTCGATGGGGTGATGACCGTGGTGTTCTCTGAGCCGGTGGACATCCCTTCCGAAGGACTTTACATAGGCTACGGCATGGAGGTGATCGGCCTCAGCGAGGACAACCTCAACGACGACAACATTGTGCCGGTGCCGATGTGCATGGGCACGAGCTCTCCCGGCACGTCATGGGTGCAGGTCATCATGGACGGATGGTCGGGCTGGGCCGACTACAGCGACTATCCTGGATGCGCTATCTGCATGACGGTCTATCTCAAGGGTGAAGCGCAGGACAACTACCTTACCCTCAGCTCTGTCGACGGTCATATGGCAATCACAAAGGGCAGCCCTTTCACTTTGCCGTTCACTGTGGCCAACAGCGGTGGCAATGCTATCGAGAGCCTTACCTATACATATAAGGTGGGCGACAAAAGCTATGAGAAGGAACTTGAGCTTGCCGAGCCTATCGCTCCGGTGATTGGTTCTACCGCACATATCGACCTCTCTTTCGATGCTGTCGATGCCCAGGGAGCCTATGATTTCGAGGTGTCGATTCCTAAGGTAAACGGCAACGAGAACATAAGCCCCCAGAAGACCGTTCAGTCGCGTCTGTCGGTGGTGGATTATGAGCCCCGCCACATCCCGCTTATGGAGGAGGCCACCGGCACCTGGTGTGGCAACTGTCCGCGTGGCTGGCTCGGCATGAGGGAGATGGGCGCGGCTCTCGGCGAGGAATTCATAGGCGTGGCCTACCATTCCAGCGATCCCATGCAGGTGACTGAGGTTTATCCTTGGGACGTCAGCGGTTATCCTGAAGCGGTAATCGACCGGGGCAAAGGCATCGATCCCTTCTGGGGCTCCTACGGCTATGATGTAGACCTTGGCGTCATGGGCGACTGGCAGGAGGCTGCCGCACGTGTGGCCGTTGCCGAGATTTCAGCCGTTTCTTCCTGGGCCGACGACAGCAAGACCGTTATGAATGTGGAGGCAAGCGTGAAGTTCGCCCTCGACGACAATGCCGCCGACTACAAGGTGGGATACGTGCTAATAGGCAACGGCTACTGTCATCCCGACGATAAAGCCTGGGCGCAGCATAATTATTATGCCGGCGGGCAGTATGAAGGCATGCTTGCCGAGCTTGCCGAGCTTCCCGCCTCTATAAAGGATATGGTCTACAATCACGTCGCTGTCAACACCGAGGCTATGATGGGTGTTGAATATAGCCTTCCCTCGGTAGTGAATCTCGGAGGGGTCTATGGCCACACCTATTCGTTTGAGACCACAGAGATCCTCGGAATGGATGGCGACAACCTCATCGAGAATCCTCAGTATCTCGAGGTAGTGGCTTTCGTGGTAGATGGCGCCGGCAAGGTGGTCAATGCCTGCAGGACAATGCCGGAAGGCAACTCGGTGGATCTCGTATCTTCCGAATCGGATGAGACGGAATATTTCGACCTCATGGGCCGCAGGGTGTCCAATCCCGGGAATGGCATCTACATCAAGCGCTGCGGCGGTGTCGCCAGAAAGGTGATGCGCTGATATAGTGATACTGTAAGGTAACGACAGTCAGGTCATCCCTGACCTGACTGCCTATAATATCCACAATGAATGGCATAAAGCATTTCAAGATAATAGTGGTCCTGATATGCATTCTGAGCTCTCCCGCTATGGCGGCGAGAGTTCAGGATGCATTCGACGTCTTATCGGTAGCCGACCTGTATGAGACCGGACACCGATGCTTTCAGTCCGGAGACTTTCAGAGGGCAAAGACTTTCCTTGCTGCGACGGCTGCCCGCTACGACGATGACATGACTACGGAGGAGAAGCGCGTGTGTGTCGACTGCATGGTGTCTTTGGGATATCTGGAGTATTTTGAATACCACAGGTATGACGAGTCGTTCAGCTGGCTAACGCAAGCCGCTGACATTGCCCGTCGCGAAGGGCTGGAAGGCTGCTTGGCAAGAGCTTATCTCAATCTCGGCAATCTCTATCAGGGATCGATGCTGACGTCATCGGAGCCGCAGCTTTCGAGCCTTGCGCTATCGTTCTATTCCAAGGCCTTCGATATCGCGGAGCGAATCGGTGATCAGGCGCTCCTTGTGAAAAGTTTCCTTAACCTTACGAGCCTTGATGTACTCTTTCCAAATTTTACTCCTATCAATCGTGAGCTTGCTGTTGTGGAGCATTCCGAGTTTCCCGACACTATCATCTTCTCCCGCTATGCGAAGGTGCTCGCAAAGGCGGTACGGGCGCTCCAAAGACATGACTACAGGCAGGCGCAGGCTCTCTACGAAGCACTTCCGCAATATTCGGATGACACCATAAATCCTGAGTATTCGAAAGCCGGAGCTCTCGATATGGCAGCGCGTATCTGCATGCTCGAGGGTAACTACAATAAGGCGTTCTCTCTATATCATGATATTCTCGAGATAGGAAGGGGATATGGCCTGCCGGAGGTGGAGCTGGAATGTCTTGGCAAGATATCCGAGATATATCGTCATCAGGGTGAGGACGGTAAAGCCGACGATTTCCGGTTCATGTATCTTGAGAAGAAGGATTCCCTGCTGCGTGTGCATCAGACCGGCACCATCCCGCAGCTTCACTATGCCTCCCTCTTCGACGACGAGATACGCCTCCGCACAAGCACTGAATCCAAGCTGCTCACTACCCGTATAGTCACCGTGGCGGTTTGCGTGCTTCTGGTGGTAGTCATTGTTTTGGTTTATGTCTTGATACGCAAAAACCGACTCCTCACTTCCAAGAATGATGAGCTCTATCGCAAGAATACGGAGCTGCTCCGGGTGGAAGACACCATTATCAACACGGAAAAGGTAAATCCCCTGAAGGGCGCGGCGATCAATGCCGACCATATTGACGCGCTTGAGAGCCGTATAGAGAATGTGCTTGCCTCTTCCGATTTTATATGCAGTCCCGATGCTTCGCTCAAGACACTCGCCGAGAAAGTCGGCTCTAACACGAGCTATGTCTCTTATATCCTGAATAAAAAATATTCGGAGAATTTCAGCATCCTGCTCGGCAATCTCCGCATTAAGGAGATCTGCCGCCGCATAGAGCGGGAGCCCCAGCGCTATCGGCAGCTCACTGTCGAGGCCATTTCGGCCGAGGCCGGCTTCAAGTCGAGGTCGACTTTCCGCACATCGTTTGTGCGCCAGACAGGCCTTACCCCTTCCGACTATATCCGTCGCTCCTGCATCCACTGACGTGGCTTCCGTACTAAATGTCAGTCGCGGAGCCTGTTGCGGTATTCCAGCGGAGACATGCCCGTGCGCTTCCTGAAGATGCGGCATAGATACGATGGGTCGTCGTAATGGAGCCGCTCCGAAATCTCCTTGATTGTCAGGTCGGTCGTGTCGAGAAGGTTTTTAACCACAAGACCGATCTGTATGTTGATCTGCTCTTTGGCCGTAGTGCCGAAATACTTCCGGTTGATGATGTTGAGGTAATTGGGAGTTATACTTAACCGATCGGCATAATAGGCCACGTCGTGATGCCTGGCATAGTGTCGCGTCAGCAGCGCTATGAATTCATTGGCAAGCACCCAGGCCCGGTTCTTGTCGGGGTTGGAGCCAAGCTGCCCGAGACGTCGCTCCACCTGGTCGGCCATGATATGCATGAAGTTCTCCGTCTCGTTGTGAAGCGTCTTGTCGACGATGGCTTCCGAGCAGTTGCCCTGTATCCATTCGAGCAGCCCGAACCAGTTGGCCACGATGTCGCGCTGCCCGTAGGGTATAGGGAAGATCATCGACTTGAACACGAATTCCCAGAAGCGGTTGGAAGTGATCAGGAAGAAAATGTCCTGTGTCTCATGGAAGCCGATACGGAGGCATACCGCCTTGAAGTCGTCCGTGATATCAAGAGGCACCACCGTCATGTCGAATGTGATGAACGCCATACGGTGGCGCTTCATCGTCCGGCTGCGTGAACTGATCGAGAACCGGGCGCAACCACTGATACACATCATTATAAGACAGCCGTCTACGGTCATCGGCTCTCCTCTCATCCATGTCGATGCGTCAGCTGTAGTATAGCGGTATGGTTCCGGTTGATGGTGATTTCTGGCCTTACTCATCCTTTATGTTGATTTGTGTTTGTAAAATTACCATTTTTAACGTGTATTTTCAAGTGGTGTGATGAAAAGTACTTTCTTTATAACGTTTTGCCACTCGCTTTAGCTTGAAATAATCACTAACTTTGCAGCCGATTTCAAAACCACAGTTTTCAGTAACCCTATAATTGGATTTCCAAGCAATATGGATAGAGATAAACTTGACTTTGGCAATGGGAAAATCAACGCCCTTTTCCGCGCCATGTTTTTCCCGACACTTGTCGGCATGGTGTTTAATTCGGTGCTCAATATATGCGACGGCATGTTTGTCGGCCATGGCGTAGGCAGCAATGCTCTGGCTGCCATAAATATCGTCGCTCCTCTGTTTCTTGTCTGCACCGGCGTCGGCCTTATGTTCGGAATCGGGGCTTCCGTCGTCGGCGGCATACGTCTTGCCGAGGGGAATGTGAAGGGCGCCCGCATCATCATGACTCAGGCATATATCGCCGGAGCCGTGATTTTCGGATTGGTCATTTTGATGTCGCTCTTCTTCACGCGCCCCGTGCTCTATGCGCTGGGTTGCAGCGAGCCTCTCGAGCAGCTTGCCACCGACTACCTTCTCTGGCTCCTGCCGGGTCTGGTGTTTTTCTACCTGCAATGCGCCGGCATGATGCTCATACGCCTTGACGGCTCGCCGAAATACGCCATGTCGGTTCAGGTAGTGGCCGCCGTGCTAAATATCTTCCTTGACTGGCTGATGGTGTTTCCGCTCGGCATGGGTATCAAGGGCGCCTCGATCGCCACTTCCATCAGCTGCATCGTAGCGGGACTCATGGTGCTCGCATATTTCATCTTCTTCTCCGATAAGCTGAAGTTCTACCGTCTCAAGCGGTCGGTCAAATCGCTTAGGCTCTCCCTGCGCAATGTCGGCTACATGGCCAAGATCGGACTTGCCACGTTTATCGCCGAGTTGGCCATCGGCGTGACCATCGTCGCCGGCAATTTTACTTTCATGGATTATCTTGGCGAGGCCGGAGTGGCTGCCTATAGCGTGGGATGCTATCTCTTCCCTCTGATCTTCTCCATCAGCAACGCCGTCGCACAGTCGTCGCAGCCGATCATCAGCTATAATTACGGCGCCGGGCAGTTCGACCGTGTGCGCCAGGCACTGCGGATAGCCTTGATTACGGCATGTGCCTGCGGTCTTGCCATATCGGCCGGCATGTGGGTCGGCTCGCCGGTGCTTGCAGGCATATTCCTCGATTCTTCCGAGAGGTCTTACGAGTTGGCATGCCAGGGCCTGCCGCTGCTCGGACTTTGCGCCATCTTCTTCGCCATGAACATCACCTTCATCGGCTATTATCAGAGCTGCGAGAGGGCCGCGCGCTCTATCTGCTACATGCTGCTTCGTGGAGTGGTGTTCCTGATTCCCGGTTTCTTCCTGCTTCCAAAGATTTGGGGGGTGCCTGGTCTCTGGCTGGCTATTCCGGTCTCCGAAATCCTCACTTTGGCCGTGATTGCCCTCATTTTCGCATGGCAGCGTGGCCGTCGCATGGTCGCCGCAAGATAACGGTTTTCCCGCTGCCGACTATTCCGGCATCCTCATCAGGGGATGCCATTCATTTACCCTCCGGAGGATAGACTCCGGTGTCGTCAACTTGCCGCCGCTGCGTTGTCGACACACTTCCACGAAGTCCGGGGTATAGATGTTGATCAGGGTGCCTCCTGTGAATGAGCTTGACGGCTTCACAAACACGATGCCGTCTACCAACTGCGACAGAAGCACCTCTCTGGTATAGGGATTTCCATCTTTGGGATGAGAGGGATAATACTCGTCTCCTTTTCCCGGAGGACAGAAATATTCCATCATGGTGATATCGCCCCATATAGTGTTTCTGATGTCGAATCCGCACGGCTTGTTGCCGTTCGCTTCAAAAGCCTTGTCGAATTTCCCTTCCGATTTCTCATACCAGGTCCCGGTCTGCGGATTCCTCTCATATCCCAGCCCCATGTTTATAGGCGACCACAGGTCGATGGTATATACGTCATTGGGATAGGATGACTTTATGAGGAATCCGGCGCTTGGATAATTGTAATAGAAATCACGGTTGCGCGGCATGTATCCCCTTATCTGCCGCTGAGTGTGCGCTTGCCCGGCATAGAATATCACCTTGTTGCCCTTCATCAGATAAACGCGGAGTTTCTCATACATGCTCATGTCGCGGTCCCGGCCTCTCTGTATGGAGGTCTTGTTGAAGGAATCCTGTACGCCGGCAGGATCCAGCAAGCCGATATAGATCTTATCCTCTTCAGGAAGAGTCTGGTTGATTTCCCAGATGCATTTGAAGACGTCGAAATATTCCTTGAAGGGATTGCCGTATACGTCGGGCGCATGCTGGAGGATTTTTACGACCGAGTCAGGAGCGAAGATAGGGGAGTGCGTCACGTAGTTGGCAGTCTTCTGGTCGATTTCATTACCGAATTCAAGAGCGACGATATCCGGCCTCGTATCATCGTGGGCGGCAGCCTCGCGCAGCACTTCGCATAGAAATGGTGTATGGTCGGCGATCCAGTGGTCTTCTCCGATGGCCACCAGACGGTAGTCTTTAAGTTTCGACAATACGTATCCTACCGGCTCTTCCGCATGCTCCTTGAGATAATCGGAATATGCCTGGCTGTCGTTCTGTGCCGCCATCTGGCTCGATGCCGTCATCGCCAGCACAGCCGTTATAATGAATCTCATTGCCTTCATGATTTCAGTCATATTACTTATGGTTCTATCAAGCAAAATTAATAAATTCGTCGAAGGAGACACGCAACATCGACAGCTGGCTGATCAGCAAGTGACAGGAGAGAGGGGTAGTGGCGTCACACCGCGTACCGGCAGAGGTCGATCATCAGGAAATAGACAAGCGACGCAGGCATCACCAGCAACAGCGAGTCGATGCGGTCGAGGATGCCTCCGTGCCCCGGTATCAGCTTTCCGCTGTCCTTGATGTGGAGATTGCGCTTGATCATCGACTCCACGAGGTCGCCCCAGGTTGCGGATACCGTCACCAACGCCCCCAGTCCGAGCCATAGCCACAGGTTGAAATGGATGTCGAAGAAGTCTGAGCCGTAGATACACATCAGCGCTCCGGCTGCGAGGTTGAACGCCAGGCCGCCGGCAAAGCCTTCCCATGTCTTCTTCGGGGAGATGCGCTCTATCATCTTATGGCGACCCGTCAGCGACCCGACGAGAAAGGCGCCCGTGTCGTTGATCCATATCATCAGGAAGATGGCGAGCACTGTATGGAGCGAGCCGAACCAAGGGCCCAGGGCCACCATGACGCCGATCGGGAGCCCTATGTAGAGCTGCGACATCATCGAGTGAGACATGTCGTGGAGCGGACGGTCGCTGTGGGTATATATCTCCATCACCATCCGGCATATCCATGTGGCGAGCCACAAGGCGAGAGGGAACACGTATACCCCGAACGCGAGGAAGACGCACCCCAGCACGTCGAGTATCAGCGTGGGCAGAAGCCGGCTTTTGTCATTGTGGCATATATGGGCGAATTCCACCGTGGCTATCGCCGCCATGGCCGCTCCAAGGCAGGCGAAGGGGAGCAATCCCCATAGAAGGCAGCCCGCTATCAGGCCCACATAAACGAGGCCTGACAGCGAGCGTATCAGAAGTTTCTTCAGATTCATTTTGTCGCGGAGGAGAGTGTTTTGTCAGATGGTGTCAAGGTCGGCGAGGGCTGCAAGCCTGTAGTTGTGTCCTTCCACGAAAGCGATGATCTGATCGCGCTCCGCGCTCGGATCGATGTCCTCGCGCATGCGTCTCACTGCATTGATCGGCGACGTGTTGCACTGGTAGAGGTGGCGGTAGCACTTCGCGATGTCGTCGATCACCTTTTCCGACTTCTTCCCCTTGCGCAGGATGAAGGCGTTGATGCCGTAGTAGCTCACCGGATTGTGGGCCATGATCACGAATGGTGGCACGTTGCCGTTGATGCGGCAGCCTCCCTTCACCAGCACCCATTCGCCGATCTCGCATCCCTCATGCACGAGGGCGCTGCTCGAGAGGATGGTGCAGTCGCCGATCTTCACGTCGCCGGCCACTTTCACGCCATTGCCGAGCACACAGTGGTTGCCGATCGATGAGTCGTGGCCTATGTGGCTCTGTGCCATTATGAAGGAGTCGGAGCCCACGCGGGTCTCTCCGTCTCTGTGGATGCTGCGGTTGATGATCACGTATTCGCGGATCTTGTTGTTGTTGCCGATCACCACTTTCGAGTCGTCGCCCTTCCAGCGGAAATCCTGCGGCGTGGCCGCGATGATCGCCCCTTCATAGATCTCGTTGTCATTGCCAAGCCGTGAGCCGGCTAGAATACTGACGTGAGGGTGTATCACACATCGGTCGCCGATCTCCACATCCCTGTCGATGTAGGCAAACGGCTGCACTGTCACATCCTTTCCAAGTTTTGCTTCGGGATGCACGAAAGCAAGCTGACTGATATTGCTCATGGCCGTATTTTTTAGTGTCTGTTCAAAATTACAAATTATTTTTCAATATATTCTATTTATCCTTTACTTTTTTGCGACGACACCCATAAAAAACTTCCGGCCGGACTCTCTCGGATATCCGGCCGGAAGTCTTTAGTGTGTCGGCTCCCTTTTACTTGCCGCCCCCCACTGCCTGATAGAGGCTGATCAGTGCGGTCACTTTGTCGTGCCAGCAGCTAAGGCTCGACAGCTGTGCGTTGAGAAGGCTCGAACGCGCCGTGAGCACCTCCAGATAGGTGGTGGAGGTGTCGAGGGTGAGAAGTTCCTGGGTGTATTCCACTGATTTCTCAAGCTGGTCGATCTGCTTCATCAGATACTGGCGCTTCTCGTGGTTCTTGTTGATGCTCACCAGCGCGTCGCTCACGTCGGCGCTCGCGCTGAGCACTGCATACTCGAAGTTGTTGAGCGCCTGCTCCTGCTGGGCTTTCGCCGCCTCGAGGTTGGCTATGTTCTGTCCGCGCGAGAAGATCGGGGCCGTCAGGCTTCCCGCCAGCTGGATAAACCATTTGCCGGGATTGCTGATGATCGAGCCCAGAAGGTTGGTGAAGCCGCCCTGCGCCGAGATCACGAGGCCCGGGTAGAACGCGGCCCTCGCGCTGTTGGTGTTGTAATATGCGGCTGCCATGGCCCGCTCGCTTGCCCTCACGTCGGGACGCACGGCCAGATATGACACGGGCACTCCGCGGCTGATCTCCACCGGAAGGTCGAAATCGAGGTTGCCCGTCACCTCCCATGTCTGGGGATAGGTGTTGAGCAGCAGCGAGAGGGTGTTCTGGGTCTGGTGGATCGCGTTCTCAAGGTCGGGGATCGAGGCCATGATGCTGTAGTAGTTGGCGCGGCTCTGCACCACGGCGGCCTCGTTGACGTAGGCTGCCTCCTTCATCAGCTCCATCGATGTGACCTGGTCTTTCCAGATCTCCGATGTCCTCTTGGTGAGGTCGAGCTGCTGGTTGAGGAGCACGAGGGCGTAGTAGGTGGTGGCAACGCCGCACACGATGCGCGACTGCACGGCCTGACGATAGTCTTCGGCCTGCTCCTTGCTCGCCTGCGCGCCGCGCTTGCGGTTGAGGATCTTGCCGAAGGCGTCGATCTCCCAGTTGGCGGCCAGTGGCAGAGTGTAGCTCCAGTTCATGTGGCTCCCGCCGTAGCTGGCGGTGCCTCCGTTGGGTGTGAAGGCGAGGCTCGGGAAATAGCTGAGCTTCGCTCCCTTGAGCTGGGCCGCCGCTATGTCCACGTTGAGCCGGGCGTTGTCGAGGTCGGTATTGTTGGCCAGGGCCAGCCGGATATAGTTCTGGAGAAGGGGGTCGGTAAACACTTTCTCCCAGCCCAGATAGCAGAGCTGCGTAGAGTCGGCCTCCATGGTCGCGGCCGCCTTGTAGTCGGCCGTCACCGGGCTCTCGTCCGGCAGCTCGTATTTCTGATAGATGTGGCAGCTCGTCATCGACGTTGCGGCGAGCACACACAGCGCTGTCTTTATTATCGTCTTCATTACGCTTATTCTTTGCTGAGATTACCGTATTGTTCTATTTCAGATGAGATGCCCGAGTTGTCGGTGTCTTTCCACTTCGGCGGCGAGAGTTTCTCCTGCAGCAGCTGGAACACTACAAACAGCGCCGGCACGAACACAACCTGGAGTATCATGCCTATGAGCATGCCTCCGATGGCGCCCGAGCCGAGGGCCTCGTTGCCGTTGGCGCCGGCTCCGTGGGCGAACATCAGCGGGAGCAGACCGATGATCATGGCCAGTGAGGTCATGAGGATAGGCCTCAGTCGCGCGATGGCGCCGTGGATTGCCGAGTTCATCACGCTCATGCCTGTCTTGCGTCTGTCGAGCGCGAACTCCACGATGAGGATGGCGTTCTTGGCCAGAAGGCCGATAAGCATGATGAGGGCGATCTGAAGGTAGATGTTGTTGGCGATGCCCATCATCTTGGCGAAGATGAAGGTGCCCATGAGGCCGAAGGGCACGGAGAGGATCACGGCCCACGGCAGCAGGTAGCTCTCGTACTGGGCGCTCAGGATCAGGTAGACGAAGAGGAGCACGAGCATGAAGATATAGGCGGTGGAGCCGCTGTTGCCGGAGGCCTCCTCGCGCGTCATGCCGGAATACTCAAACGTGAATCCGATGGGAAGCGTCTCGGCGGCCACACGCTCGATGGCGGCGATAGCCTCGCCCGACGACACTCCGGGGGCCGGCGTGCCGGTGACGGAAATCGAGGTGAACATGTTGAAGCGGTTGATGATGTCAGGCCCGTAGACCCTGGTCAGCTTCACGAAGTTGTCGATAGGAGCCATCTCCGCGCCGTTTCTGATCTTGATCTGCTTCAGCGTCTCCGGGCTCACGCGGTTCTCGGCCGGAGCCTGCATCATCACGCGGTAGAGCTTTCCGAAGCTGTTGAAGTTGGAGATATACATACCGCCGTAGTAGCCCTGGAGTGCCTGGAGCACTGCGCTCTGCGTCAGACCCGCCTGCTTCACCTTGGCCACGTCGATCTCCACGAGATACTGCGGGAAGGTCGGGTTGAAGGTAGAGTAGGCCATCTGGATTTCAGGCTGCTGGTTGAGAGCTCCGATAAAGCGCTGGTATACCTGGAAGAAGTTGTCGAGGTTGCCGCCCGTCTTGTCCTGGAGCTTGACCTCGAAGCCGTTGGTCACGGAGTAACCGGAAATCATAGGAGGCTGGAAGAACATTATGTTGGCGTCCTTGATGCCGGAGCAGAGCATGAAGAGCTGTCCCACCACGGCGTTGGCGCTCTCCGAGGCCTCCTTGCGGTCTTCCCACGGCTGGAGCTTGATGATGAGCGAGCCGTAGGTGTTGCCCTGGCCGCCGATGAAGCTGTAGCCGGTGATGGCGGTGCGGCTCTTGATGGCGGGGATGGTGCCGATGATGCTGTCCACCTTGTTCATCACTGCCTGCGTGCGCTCCTGCGAGGTGGCGGGAGGCATGGTGACGACGCCCATGATAGTGCCGGTGTCCTCTGTAGGCACGAGTGCCGTCGGGGTGGTGGTCATCAGCCAGCCCAGGATCGCGATAGAGGCGGCCACGGCGGCGAAGCCGGTCCATTTATGGGCCAGAGAGAAGTCGACGGCCTTGCGGTAGACCTTAAGAAGCTTGTCGAAGCTCTTGTTGAAGGCGTTGATGAAGCGCTTCTGGAAGAGGCCGGTCACGGCGAGCACTGCCGTCACGGTGGCTATGATGCCCAGCGATACGTTCTCGAAACTGTACCAGCCGAGCACAAGGAACACGATGGCGGCTGCGAGCAGGAGGAATGTCACCAGCGGCGGGAACTCGAAGCGTTTCTTATAGGTGGCCTTTACGGCCTCGGCGGCCGCTCCGTAGGCTTCGCCCATGCGCTCGCGCATGCTCTTGTCTTCTCCCTTGTGGGGCTTCAGGAAGAGCGCGCAGAGGGCCGGCGACAGCGTGAGGGCGTTGATGGCCGAAAGACCGATGGCCATGGCCATCGTCAGACCGAACTGACGGTAGAACACACCCGATGTGCCTCCCAGGAACGATACCGGGATAAACACGAGCATCATCACGAGCGTGATCGAGATGAGCGCGCCCGCGATCTCGTTCATGGCGTCGATGGAGGCCTTGCGTGCCGAGGTGTACCCCTGGTCGAGCTTCGCGTGCACCGCCTCCACCACCACTATCGCGTCGTCGACCACAATCGCGATCGCGAGCACGAGGGCGGAAAGGGTCAGAAGGTTGATGGTGAAGCCGAAGATGTAGAGCAGGAAGAACGTACCGATAAGGGCTACCGGAATCGAGATCATAGGGATCAGCGTCGAGCGGAAGTCCTGAAGGAAGATGAACACTACCAGGAACACCAGCACGAACGCCTCGATTAGGGTCTTGATCACCTCGTGGATGGAGGCGAAGAGGAAGTCGTTGACGCTCATGGTGGTCTCGAGCACGAGACCCTTCGGCAGGTTCTTGCGCTCGCTGTCCATCAGCTTCTCGATCTCCTCGATCACGGCGGTGGCGTTGCTGCCCGCCGACTGGAACACGATACAGGAGGTGCCGAGGTGGCCGTTGTCGCGGTTCTCGAAGCCGTAGCTCAGACGCCCGAGCTCTACGGTGGCCACATCGCCGAGACGCAGTATCTTGCCGTCTTTGTCGGCGCGGATCACGATGTCTTCAAACTCCTTCTCGTTGGCCAGACGTCCCTTGTATTTCATCACATACTGGAAGGTCTGGTTGCCCTGCTCGCCAAACTGGCCCGGAGCGGCCTCGATGTTCTGCTCGGCGAGCGCCGCCGTTATGTCGGAAGGCATCAGCCCGTACTGGGCCATCACCTCCGGCTTTATCCATATGCGCATGGAGTAGTCGGCTCCGAAGGCCATGGCGTCGCCCACGCCGGGCACACGCTTGATCTGCGGGATGATGTTGATGGCCATGTAGTTCTCCACAAACTCCACGTTATATTTGTCGGTCTCGTCGAATAGCGAGATCACCATCAGCATGGAGCTCTGGCGCTTCTGCGTGATCACACCCACCTGGTTGACCTCAGCGGGCAGAAACGACGCGGCCTTGGCCACACGGTTCTGCACGTCGACTGCCGCCATGTCGGGGTCGGTGCCCTGCTTGAAATATACCTGAATCTCGGCCGATCCGTTGTTGGAGGCCGACGACATCATGTAGTCCATGTTCTCCGCGCCGTTGATCTGCTCCTCAAGAGGGGCGATCACCGAGTTGAGCACGGCCTGGGCGTTGGCTCCCGTATAGGTCGTGCTCACGCGCACCGTAGGCGGCGCTATGTCGGGATATTGCTCGATGGCAAGTCCCATCAGGCCCAGGATACCGAAGATGACGATGAATACGGAAATCACCGTCGAGAGCACCGGCCTGTTGATAAATCTGTCTAATTTCATTTATTCCTACAGTCTATATTTGAATCGTTGATGTCACGGGTCTCATTTCTTGGGCTTGATCTGCATGCCCTCCTTCACCGTGATGCCCACGCCTTCGGTCACTACCACGTCGCCGGGCTTCAGACCGCTCGTCACGATATACGATTTGCCGTCGCTGTTGCTCGATACCTCGATAGGAGCGGAGTGCACTTTGCTCGAGTCGCCCAGCAGATACACGAATTTCATGTCCTGGATCTCGAAGGTGGCTGACTGGGGCACCTGGATCACGTTTCTCTGCATGTCGGGGATGAGAAGCGTGCCCGTGTTGCCGCTGCGCAGCATGCCGTCGGGGTTGGGGAATTTTGCCTTGGCCTGCGCGCTGCCGGTCGCTTTGTCGAGCACTCCCGAGATGCTGATGATCTTTCCGGGATACTGATAACGCTCTCCGTTGGCAAGCTGGAGATATACTTCCGGCATTGAGTCGATGGCTGCCTTGATCGAGCGGCGTCCGCTGTCGGTCATGTCGAGGATCTCTTTCTCGTTGAGGGAGAAATAGGCTTCCATGTCGCCGTTGTTGGAGAGCACTGTCAGAAGTGTCTGCGGGCTCACGAGCGTGCCCTCCTTATAGTCGATCTGGCCTACGACTCCCGACACGGGAGCGGTGACCACCGAATACGACAGGTTCTTGCGCGCCGACACAAGGTTGGCGTTGGCCTGGTTGAGCTGCGCTTTCGCCGCGTTGAGCGCGTCGGCCGACGTCTGGTAGGCCGGTGCGCTTATGATGTTCTTGTCAAGAAGTATCTTGTTGTTGTTGGCGTTGGTCGTGGCGGTGTTTACGTTGGCCTGCGCCACGGCTACCGCCGCCTCGGCCGCATCAACGGCGGCTTTCAGCTGCACCTGGTCGATGGTGAAGAGCACCTGGCCCTTGGCTACGTGCTGTCCTTCCTCCACATTCACTTTCGTGAGGAATCCTGAGATCTGCGGACGTATCTCGACGTCGTTCTCTCCCTGAAGCGACACCGGGTAGCCTCGCTCCAGCGATGCGTCTTCCTCTCCTACCGTTATCACAGCAAGCTCTGGCACCTGCTGCTGGGCTCCCTGCTGGTCTTGTTTCCCTTTGCATGAGGGAAGCAGCATTACGCCCAGTGCCAATGTCGCCATCGGCACACTAATCTTTCTGACTTTCATCTTAAAAGTATAATTATAGCGTTTTCTTTTATTTCCTTTTATTTGGTTTTATTGTCTGTTCCGAGTCGTTTGGGTGCCGCGGGGCTCTATCTTATTCCCGGGGGCTTTTACTCTGCAAAGTTAATCAGTTTTTATTGCCCACGGGCAATTTTGACACATAATTGTGTCGTTTTGACCAACTTTATCCTATATGGAAAACTAACAATCGAATTTTAGTTTTCAAATGTATGCATCATTCGTTAGTATAACGCCTTGCATGGTCTGATTCGTGTTGTCATTGCTGCCATTAAATTTTTTTAGCAGTTTCCTTCCATGTTTTACAAATATTCACTACCTTAGCGCCCAAAATCTCATTAATATCTACAGCTCACTATTTCAAAAGGCTTGAATTGTCACGGCACGCGCCGTGATAAGGATAGGCCTGTACTTATTGATCAAACCAGTTTAACGTAATTTTATCATGAAAACTAAACTATTGACAATGGCCATCTCCGCTGCCGCGTTATGCCCTTTCGGCTCTGACGCAGCGGAAATGGAATTCACCTACAACGTCAACGATGACGTACCTATGGTCTACGGTTTCAAGAAGAAGGAAACCTATGATGTGGCCATCCGTATCGCGGATCCCACTCTCGTAGGCACCCGTGTCACCAGCATGAAGGTCGACTTTCCCGTGAAGGACGGCGCTTTCGAGAATGTCACGGCATGGCTCTCCAAGGAGCTCAAGCTCGAAAACAAAAAGAATGTCCCCGACATCTGTTCGGTGGAGGCCACTGTCTCCGACGAATGGCTCGAGGTCTCATTCCCGGAGCCCTACACCATCACCGAGGAGGGTGTCTATGTTGGATACTCCTTCTCGATCACCGACCTCGACGAGGCGCTCTATCATTGGCCGACAAATCCAATCGCCGTGGTGGAGGGTGATGCTGTCGACGGGCTTTACGTCCATTCCTCGCGCACTCAGCTCAAATGGGCCAGCATCGTCAGCAAGCTCGGTGCTGTCAGCTCGATGGTGGTGATGCTCGACACCGACTATGGCGAGAACGGAGCCGCCGCTTCGCTGCCCGAGAGCTGCTATGTGGCCGTAGGGGAGCAGTATCCCGTCAGCCTCCGCGTGATCAACCACGGCACCAACCCCCTCACCACTTTCACCTACAGCTACGCGGCCGGATCATATACGGGCAGTGGCACTGTCAATCTCGACGAGCCTGTAGAGGGTATCGGTGAGTTTGCCGACGTGCAGGTGAGGCTTGATGCCATTCCCGAGATTGGCACATATCCTTTCGAGTTCACCGTCGACACTGTCAACGGCGTCGAAAATACCGATATCTCCGCTACGGCAACCTCCAGTCTCGTGGTGATGCCTTTCGTGCCGGTCAACCGTCCTCTTGTAGAGGAGTTCTCCGGCCTTGGCTGCGGCTACTGTCCTCGTGGATATATAGCTATGGAGGAGATGCCCAATCTCTTCGGCGACCGCTTCGTGGGCATGGCATACCACAGCCAGAGCTATGAGTCGGGATGCATGGTGACAATCTCCAATGATAATTTCCCCATCAGTGTGGGCGGCTTCCCCTCCGGAACCATCAACCGAATTTCCGAGATGGACCCCAGCCTTTTCCCTTCTGTATGGGCTTCCTATGCCCAGGGTATGCCTGTAGCTGATGTCGATGTCGCTCTTGAATGGGCCGACGAGGAGATGACAAGGCTGACGGCCCATGCGTCAGCGCGTTTCGTGCGAGACATCAAGGACGCCGGATATAAACTCTCGATTGCCCTCGTGGCCGACGGACTGAAGAATGAGGCCTGGGGACAGTCGAATTACTACAGAGGAAAGGATCCCGATGGCGTCGAGAGCCCGCTGTGGGACCTCTTCATCAATGGCCAGTCAAAGGTCTATGGCCTCACATTCAATGATGTGGTGGCCTACTACAAGGATGTGCATGGCATCGAGGGGTCTCTGCCTGCCGAGATAACCGCCGGCGACACCTATACCTTCGACTACTCGATAGAGATCGCTGATGTCGTCAACCTCAAAGGCGAGCAGTTCATCAATCCCGAGGCTACCGTGAAGGCTGTGGCTGTAGTGCTCGACGCCAGCGGCCGCCCTGTCAACTGCAACAAGTCGAACAGCGTCGCATGGGACGCTTCAGGTGTCGATGCAGTCATCAGTGGCGCGAATGTAGTGGCAACCACTTACTATGACCTTCAGGGCCGCAAGGTGGCAAATCCTGACAAGGGTATCTTCGTCAAGGTCGTTAAGCTCGACAACGGCGAGACCATCCGCACCCGCGTGGCAAGATAATCCTTCTTATAGAAGCATAAAAATCGGGGACGGCCTCTCAACGTCGTCCCCGATTTTATTAATATCTAAATTACTAATTGCTGATTGCCAATTGCTGATTGCCATCAGTGTCTGAACGGCGGGGGAGTGCCGGCGTCTTCATCGTTGTCGCTCCCTGTGGCCGGCTTGTCGGAGTCTGTGTTTGCATCGGCCTTGCCGTCTGATTTCTTGCCCAGGTCGATGTTTTTCTTTGTCTGGCTGTCATCGGGGAAATCGGCCGCATAGGGATTGTCGACCGGGGGGAGGCCCTTACGCTTGCGTTCCTCTTCCTCCTTCCTGTTGATCTCCATGATTTCATCGGTGCGGCTCTTCCACTTGCGCGGGCCGAGTATCTCCTTCACGTCGTCGTGGAAGATCACCTCGCGCTCCACGAGAAGGTCGCGGATGCGGTTGTGCTGCTCGGCATATTCACGCAAGATCGACTTGGCGCGTTCATACTGCTCATTGATGATGCGTTTCACCTCCGAGTCGATTATATTGGCGGTCTCGTCGGAATAGGGCTTAGTGAAGCCGTAGTCCTGCCCCGTCGAGTCATAATAGTTGAGGTTGGGGAGTTTCTCGCTCATACCGTAGACGAGCACGAGCGAGCGGGCTATTTTGGTGACGCGTTCCAGGTCGTTGGAGGCCCCGGTGCCGATCTGGCCGGTGAAGACATCCTCTGCCGCGCGGCCTCCGAGCAGTCCGCACATCTGGTCGAGCAGCGCCTGGGTAGGCACGATCTGGCGTGCCTCCGGTGCATACCAGGCGGCGCCGAGGGCTCTTCCCCGAGGCACGATGGTCACCTTCAGCAGCGGGTCGCCGTATTGCAGCAGCCAGGAGATTGTGGCATGGCCGGCCTCGTGTGTCGCGATTGAGAATTTCTCTTCGTCGGTGATGATGCGCGAGCGTTTCTCAAGGCCACCCACGATGCGGTCGATGGCAGCCATGAAGTCACTCCATTCCACGGTCTTCTTGCTGTTGCGGGCGGCTATGAGCGCCGCCTCGTTGCAGACATTGGCGATGTCTGCGCCCGAGAAGCCCTGGGTCTGGCGTGCCAGCTGCTCCACGTCGAGCTTGCTGTTGACCTTGATGTTGCGCAGGTGTACGTTGAAGATCTCCATGCGGTCGGTGAGCTCGGGGAGGTCCACATAGATCTGGCGGTCGAAGCGCCCGGGACGCAGCAGGGCCTTGTCGAGCATGTCGGCGCGGTTGGTGGCGGCGAGGATGATCACCCCGTTGTTGGAGCCGAAGCCGTCCATCTCTGTCAGCATGGCGTTGAGGGTGTTCTCACGCTCGTCGTTTGAGCCCATGTTGGGGTTCTTGCCGCGGGCGCGCCCCACGGCGTCGATCTCGTCGATGAAGACGATGCAGGGGGCCTTGTCCTTGGCCTGCTTGAAGAGGTCGCGCACACGGGCAGCGCCCACGCCGACAAACATCTCCACGAAGTCGGAACCGGACATCGAGAGGAAAGGCACGTTGGCCTCGCCGGCCACTGCCTTGGCCAGCAGCGTCTTGCCGGTGCCCGGAGGGCCCACGAGAAGCGCTCCCTTGGGTATCTTGGCGCCCAGCTCGGTGTAGCGCTGCGGGTTTTTCAGGAATTCCACAATTTCCTCGATCTCAACCTTCGCCTCGGCGAGGCCCGCCACATCCTTGAAGGTGACGTTGGTGCCGTTGTTCTTGTCAAACACCGCAGCGCGGCTCTTGTCGACGCTGAAGATGCCTCCGCCAGAGCCGCCGTTGGTCATGCGCCGCGACATATACACCATGAAGACAACGATGAGGATTATGGGGCCGAAATACCAGAACACCTTCATCAGGTCGCTCCCTTTCTCGTAGTTGACCTCGATCTCCGGCTTCCCCTCGGCTTTGAGCGACGCGTTCCAGCTGTCGATCTTCTCCTGGATCTTGTCGTTGGAGGGAATGGTGGTCTTTATCTTTCGCTCACCGTCGAGACGGTCGTTGATGTCGAAATCCATGTTCTTGGCCCCCTGGGGCGTCAGGTTGCCCTCGGCGGTGCGGTTTTCGGCAAACACCATTATCTTGTTGATGTCGCCGCGGGTGGCAGCCTGCTCGAATTCTGTCCAGTTGACGTCTTTCACCTGAGAGGCGTCCTGAAACCAGAACAGGGCCAGGATCGAGAGGCCGAGCAACACATACATCCAGTACATGTTGAAAAGCGGCTTCTTGTTCATGCCGCCCGGTTTGCGTGGTTGCGGAAAATTCATGTAGTGTTTTATTGCTAATGGGGTATGGTAATTCTTGTTGGGATGTGGAGGCCGTCGTGGTTCAGTCTATGTCGGCTATGTCTTCGCGTCTGCCGTCGCTCCAGAGGTCCTCGAGACTGTAGAATTCACGGTATTTCGGAAGAAACACGTGCACTGTCACAGTGCTGTAGTCGATCACTATCCACTGGCTGTTGCGGTATCCCTCGTAGTGCCATGGCTTCTGGCCGTATTCGGCGAGAAGGTGGTCGCGGATGTTGTCGGCTATCGCTCCCACCTGGGAGGTCGATTTCCCCTGGCAGATGATGAGCGTGGACGCGGGAGCCGACATGATGTCGGAAAGGTCGATTTTCACGATCTTGCTTCCCTTCTTGTCCTGGATGGCCTCGATGATGCCTTCGGTCAGTTCTCCTTGTTCTGTCATTTATTATTTTTGATGGTCTTGTGTTCGGTTTCCTTGCTGATGGCAAAACGTGCCACCTCTATATAATAACAATCGACATGCCAAAAATATTGCGGAGACGCCATCATTGTGATGTCTCCGCAATTTTTCTCCGGTGTTCTCTCATTTCAGGCTATTCTCCGTAGCGCATCTCGATGATGTCCCAGTCCACGATGTCCCAGAGCTTCTTCAGATACTCTCCGCGGAGGTTCTGGTAGTCGAGATAGTAGGCGTGTTCCCATACGTCGAATGTCAGCAGCGGACGAAGTCCGTCGGTCATGGGATTGCCCGCGTTCGACCCCTGCGTGATGAAGAGCTTTCCCTCGCTGTCGGCCGAAAGCCATACCCAGCCGGAGCCGAACAGGCCGACGCCTGCCTCCTCGAATTTCTTCTTGAACTCCTCGAAGCTGCCAAACTGCCCGTCGATGCGCTCGCGTAGCCTGCCGCCCGGTTCCTTGAGTCCATTGGGGGAGAACTGGAAGAAATAGAAGATATGGTTCCAGGCCTGCGACGCCTGGTTGAAGAGCTTGCCTTCGCTCTTGCAGATGATCTCTTCAAGAGCCATTTCTTCGTAAGGGGTCCCCTCGATCAGCTTGTTGAGGGTGTCGATATACGCTTTCTCATGCTTGCCGTAGTGATACTCGATGGTGGTCGGGGATATCACGGGTGTCAGGGCATCCGGCGAATAGGGGAGTTTCGGTTGCGTGAATTTCATATTAGTATCTTTTTATTGTCGTTTTATGTATCAACAACCGCCCCTCCCTTATGGTTCAGAGTCTTGAAGTCTCTTGCGGCGTCAGTCGAAGATGGCGTCCCAGTCTTTCCACACAGGCTCGTAACCGGCTTTGCGGATGGCCTCCGTCACTGCGGCCGGCGTGCGGCTGTCGTTGACCTCGAATTGCTCGAGGGCCTCCGGCGACGTGGCGTATCCTCCCGGCTCCGTCTGGCTTCCGGCGCTCATCGATGTCACCCCTAAGCTCAGGATGTGGTCGCGGTATTGAGGGGCCTCACGGGTGGAATACGATATGTCGGCGTCATGGTCGAAGAGGCGGAAGGCGAAAGTGAGGCGCGCAAGCTGCCTGTCGCTGATGACGCTCGTGGGCTGGAAGCCGCTTTCCGACGGCCGCATCCTCGGGAAATTGACGCTGAAGCGGCTGCGCCAGTAGCGGCGCTGCAGATAGCGCAGGTGGCGCGCCAGCATCACCACGTCGGCGCGCCAGTCTTCGAGTCCGAGCAATACCCCCATGCCGATCTTATGCACTCCGGCCTCTCCCATGCGGTCGAAGCCGTTGAGCCTCCACTCATAGTGGCTCTTCATCCCCTTGGGATGATATTTGCGGTAGGCCTCTTTGTGGTAGGTCTCCTGAAAGCACACCACCCCGTTGAGTCCCGCCTTGGTGAGGCGGTAATAGTCGGAGCCGCGCATTGGCTGCACCTCTATGGTGAGGTTGTGGAAGAAGGGGCGGCAGACTCCGAGCACTTTCTCGATGTAGTCTACGCCGCAGAGCGACGGATACTCGCCCGACACGATCAGAAGGTTCTCGAAGGGGCCGAGTGCCTTGATTGCCCGGCATTCGTCGGCCACCTGCCCGAGGGTCAGCGTGGTGCGCGTGAAGGGGTTGTCGTGGTTGAAGCCGCAATACACGCATTTGTTGGTGCAGGCGTTCGACACATACATCGGGATATACATCGAGATGGTCTTGCCGAAGCGCTCGCTGGTGAAGTGGCGGCTCATGGCCGCCATCTGCTCCATATACGGGTCGGCGGCCTCGGAGATCAGTATGGCGAATTCCTCCGGAGTGAGGGGCTTGCGGCCCGAGGCGGCTCTGGCCAGCACGCGCCGCACTTCGGCATCGGTGGCCTCCTCCACGATCCGTAGTGTCTCGTCCCAGTCATAGCGCCCTATCTCGTCGGCGAAGCCGCGGCCGAATATGGCGTCGGGTGTCGGGTCGCTTTTCATTTTCGGCATCCGGCCTTCGGCCGTCTTTAATCCTTCATGCATGAGTCCGTGATGTTTTGTGATATCCTCATCGCGCAGAAGTTGGGGCCGCACATCGTGCAGAAGCGGTCGTCGGCGTCAGGCGAGTTGCGACGTGCCTCCACGTAATATCGGCGAGCCTTCTCCGGGTCGAGGGATAGGTTGAACTGGTCTTTCCAGCGGAACTCGAAGCGTGCCTTGCTGAGGGCGTCGTCGCGCACGCTGGCGCCCGGCAGCCCCTTGCAGAGGTCGGCTGCGTGGGCAGCTATCTTATAGGCGATCACGCCCTCGCGCACGTCGTTGAGGTCGGGGAGAGCGAGATGCTCCTTAGGTGTCACGTAGCAGATCATGGCCGTGCCGAGCGCTGATATTATGGCTGCGCCGATGGCCGACGTTATGTGGTCGTAGGCCGGGGCGATGTCGGTGGTGAGGGGGCCGAGCGTGTAGAACGGGGCCTCCATGCATTCCTTCACCTGCTTCTCCATGTTCTCCGGTATCTTCTGCATGGGCACATGGCCCGGACCCTCGATGAGCACCTGCACGTCGTGGTCCCACGCCTTGCGCGTCAGCTCGCCAAACATCTCCAGCTCCAGAAACTGCGCGCGGTCGTTGGCGTCGTGGGTCGATCCCGGGCGCATGCCGTCGCCCAGCGAGATGGCCACGTCATATTTGTTGAGAATCTCGCATATCTCGTCGAAGTGGGTGTAGAGGAAGCTCTCGCTGTCGTGCTCCACACACCATTGGGTCATGATGGAGCCGCCGCGGCTCACGCATCCTGTGAGCCTCTCGCCGAGAAGCCTGGCATGCTGGCGAAGAGCGCCTGCATGGATTGTGAAGTAGTCCACTCCCTGCTCGCACTGCTCTATCAGGGTGTCGCGGTATATCTCCCAGGTGAGGCGCTTTACGTCGCCGTTCACTTTCTCCAGCGCCTGATAGATGGGCACGGTGCCCATCGGCACCGGGCAGTTGCGGATTATCCACTCGCGTGTCTCGTGGATGTTGTTGCCCGTCGAGAGGTCCATCAGTGTGTCGCCACCCCAGTAGCAGCTCCACACGGCTTTGCTCACCTCCTCCTCGATGCCTGAGGAAAGCGCCGAATTGCCGATGTTGGTGTTGAGCTTCACGGCGAAGGCTTTGCCGATTACCATCGGCTCTGCCTCGGGGTGGTTGATGTTGGCGGCGATCACGGCTCTGCCGGCTGCCACCTCCTGCCTTACGAACTCGGGGGTGATGTGGGTCTTGATGCCGCGTGCCTCGTTGTCGAGGTTCTCGCGGATGGCCACGTATTCCATCTCCGGGGTGATGATGCCCTTCTTTGCGTAGTGCATCTGCGTGACTCTCCGGCCCTCCCTGGCCTTGCGGGGCTTGTGGGCCACCGGGAAACGGATGGCGTCGAGTTCCTTCATGTCGCGGCGCATGCGGCCGTATTCGCTCGTGATGTCGTCGAGCTCCTCGGTGTCGCCACGGGCCACTACCCATTCGGTGCGGGTGCGGGGGAGCCCCTTGTTGATGTCTACCTCGTAGGCCGGGTCGGTGTAGAGTCCGCTGGTGTCGTAGACGGTGATGTCTTCGTTGGGTGTCTCTATTCTCTTCCCGGCCTCGATCTTCACTGTCGGATACTGGTGGATTTTCCTCATGCCAACCTTGATGGGATGAAGCTTGCCATCCACATAAACCTTTTCTGAATTGGGATAGGAAGAGACGTTGATGTTTTCTATATGCATGATATGTAGATTGTTTGCTTATGGAAAAATGGCGTGCGCTGTCAGAGGTTCTCGAGGAATGAGGTCAGGGGGCTTGACGCCTGGGCCGATGAGCACACGGTGCCGAGTCCGGCGTTGAAAGCCCCGCGTCCTGCCTCCACAGCCTTGGCGAAGGCCCGGGCCATCGCTACGGGGTCGCCGGCGATTGCGATGGCGGTGTTGACGAGCACTGCGTCGGCGCCCATCTCCATGGCTTCCGCGGCATGCGACGGAGCGCCGAGGCCTGCGTCGACCACTACGGGCACGCGGCTCTGCTCGATGATGATCTCAAGCAGCTCGCGTGTCACGAGCCCCTTGTTGGTGCCGATGGGGGCGCCGAGCGGCATCACGACGGCTGCGCCTGCTTCCTCGAGCAGCTTGCAGAGCACGGGGTCGGCCTGGATGTAGGGGAGCACGGTGAATCCGTCGCGGGCCAGCTCCTCCGTTGCCTTCAGTGTCTCGATAGGGTCGGGCATCAGATATTTGGGGTCGGGATGGATCTCCAGCTTGATGAAGTCTGTATGGAAGATCTCGCGGCTCATCTGTGCGGCGAGCACGGCTTCGCGTGCGTTGCGCACTCCCGAGGTGTTGGGCAGCAGCTGCACGTGGTCCCTGTTGATATGGGTCAGCATCTCGTCGGTGGCCTCGTTGAGCATGTTCACTCTCTTCATGGCCACTGTGATCATTTCGGAGCCGGAGGCCTTGATGGCCTCGAGCATCGTCTCGGGCGACGGGAATTTGCCCGTCCCCACGAATAGCCGCGACCTGAATTCACGGCCTCCTATTTTCAATATGTCGTCCATTGATGATGATAGGTTTTATACTGTTGGTTGAGGCGGTGTGCCCGAGGGGTCATTCCCCGACAGGCATCCGCTCGATGAATTTCCTGGTCTCTCCGGCGATGTCGGAGGCGAAGGCTATGGCCCCGCTCACGGCAAAGCCGTTGACGCCGGCTCTGAGCAGCGGCTCGATGTCTTCAAGCTTAATGCCACCCACCGCCACTCTCGGTATGTTGATTTCCTTGGTTTCCATCTCGGCGCAGATGCCTTTTATGCCTTCGAGGCCGAGTATGGGGGCCAGGCGCTTCTTGGTGGTGGTGGCCGAATAGGGGCCTATGCCGATATAGTCGATGTCCATGTAGCGTACGGCCTCGATGTCGCCGATGGTGTTGGCGGTGACGCCGATCACGGCTGCCGGTCCGAGTATGGTCCTTGCCCTGGAGCATGGCATATCTTCCTTGCCGAGATGCACGCCGCCGACGTTGAGCTCCTTGGCGAGCTCTACGCGGTCGTCGAGCAGAAGGAAGGTGCCCGTATCCTCGCAATGTTTTCTCACGGCTTCCACCACCTGCCCGATTTCCTCGTCGGTGGCCTCTTTCATCCTGATCTGTATCCAGCGGCATCCGCCGTCGATCACTGAGTGTATCTGGTCTGCCACGGGTGTCGGGCAGTCGGTGTTGGTGATATATTGCAGCATGGTTATAGCTTTTTATTGGTTCCAGAAATAGCCGAGCATCGCCGCGCCGCTGAATCCGGCATCGCGAAGCAGCGGTATCCTCTCGGGTGTCACTCCTCCGAGGGCCACCACCCGCTTCCCTTCGAGCCATGGCCGCAGACTGTCGGGGTCGAACGCGCTGCGGTAGCCCTGCTTCGAGATGGAGTCGAATACGGGCGACAACGTCACATATTCATAACGCCCTGCGTCGGCCAATTCCTCGACGCTGTGGCATGATTTGGAAATTTTAACAGCATCTTCCGGAGCCATGCGGTTGCGCGAGTTGAGATGCACCCCGCCTAAGGCGTAGCGGGAGGCGAGCTCGAAATGATCGTGGAGCTTCAGCCGGCTCCGCATGCGGGGAGCGATGGAGGCGATAAGCCTCTCTGTCTCCTCCGGTGTCCATCCCGGCTTGCGGATATGCACGTAGTCGGCCTCCCCTCCGGCCAGCAGCTGCATTATGCGCTCGGCTTCCCGCTCGATGTGGCCGGGGGAGGTTATGGCTATGATCAGGAAATCCGTTGGGAGGGCCATTTCCGGGGGTGGTTATCCGCCGAAGGCAGCCGTGATAAGTGTGAGCCGGTCTCCGTCGGCAGGTATGGTGAGGTCCCAGTTCTGGCGCCTCACGAGTTTGTCGTTGAGCGCCACGGCGGTGGTGCCGGCGGGGAGCTCTTTCCATTCCACTATCTCGGCGACATTCATGTTGTCGCGCGGAAGGGCGGTTATGATGTTGTTGATAAGTATTTTCATCGCTGTTTGCTTTATAAGGTTGTCGGAAAGACGAGCGGACCGCTCGCGCCTTTCCATTCGTATCGTTGTGAATATTGCAGATATCCCTGCATGGCCTTCCCGGCCGCTTTCATGGCTTCTGCGGGAGTGGCTCCCTTGGCGAGGGCGCAGGCCACGGATGTGGAATAGACGCATCCGGTGCCGTGGCGGTTGATGCCCGGCATGCGCCGGCGTGTGTCGGTCGTCGTGCTGATGGAGCCGTCGTTGCCCCTGCAGGCCAATACGTCTGATATCGTCTCTCCGGGCTGCGAGTGCCCCCCCTTGACGATTACGCTGCTGCAGCCGAACGTCTCGAGAAAGGCTACGGCCATATCCTCCATTGAGCCATAGTCTGATAGCTTCGCGCCGAGCAGCAGCTCGGCTTCCGGTATGTTGGGTGTCACTACCGAGGCGAGGGGCAGCAGACGCTTGCGCAGCGGCCCTCCGTCCGCGCCCAGCAGGCTGCCGTCGGTGGCTTTTATCACGGGGTCCACCACCAGCCGGCATCCGCCAAGCCTTGTCCCGTATATCCTCGCCACAGTCTCTATATGCTCATGTGCGGGAAGCATCCCGGTCTTCACGGCGTCGGGTGTCATGCCCTCGATTACGGCAGTCATCTGCTTCTCCAGCATCTCGGCAGGCACCGGCATCACGCTCCTCACTCCATCGAATGTCTGGGCTGTGACTGCCGTTACGGCTGTCGTGGCCCATAGGCCGTTGGCCTGACAGGTGCGTATGTCGGCCTGTATGCCGGCACCCCCGATGGAATCTGAGCCCGCGATGCTCATCACGCTGCGCAGTCTCATCGCTGTCCCTCCTCTTCGGGAAGGGCCGACGCTATGTCGTCGCGGCAGCGCTTCATGAGCTCGCGGGTGTTGAAGCCGTTCTCTCCCGGCTCTATGGGCTTGTGGATGGTGAGGGTGATGGTGCCTGGCGTCACGTTGTAGGTGTCGCGGGGCATCACGCGAAACGCTCCGTCGATGGTGATGGGCACCACCGGCAGCCTGAATTCAGACGCCAGCATGAACGCCCCTCTCTTGAAGGGTATCATATGGCCGTCGTGGGTGCGGCTTCCCTCGGGGAAAATCACCAGCGACATACCCCCCTTCAGTATCTTTTCCGACTGGGCGATGGTCTCCTTGATGCTTTTCAGGTTGGAATCGTCGACAAACACGTGGCCCGACCTACGGCATGCGTAGCCCACCATGAAGATCTTCTCGAGACTTTTCTTCATCAGCCATTTGAAGTTGTGGTTGAGATAGCCATAGATGGCCCAGATGTCGAATGCCCCCTGATGGTTGGCCACGAAGACATACGATGTGGCGGGGTCGATGTTCTCGCGCCCTTTCACCATTACTTTTACAAACATCAGGCCGCAGCACATCCGCGACCATATATGGGCCGGATAATAGCCCCAGAAATGAGTCCCGCTGATGGCCGTCGCCACTATGGTGACAAGCGCTGTCAGGAAGGTGATCACTATGAATATCGGCCCCGCAATCACCCACTGGTAGATTCTGAAGAGCAGTTTCTTCATTTCGTTCTGTCGATAGTTGATAATACTGCAAAGTTACACATTTTTATCCACATTCAGAAATTTCCCCGCCCTTTCGTCATGTTTATTCACAAAAAGCGACGGCTCCTCCGCTCGTCGCGGGGGAGCCGTCGTCTGTGTCTTGCCGCACTTGCCCTCAGGATTCCTGCACGGGATGGGCCTCGGCCTCCGGGGCTATCAGCTTGTAGCCTTTGCCGTGGATGTTGATGATCTCCACGTTGGGGTCGTCGTGAAGCAGCTTGCGCAGCTTCGTGATATAGACGTCCATGCTGCGGGCGTTGAAGTAGTTGTCGTCGATCCATATCGACTTCAGCGCGAAGTTGCGCTCCAGTATGTCGTTGACGTGCGAGCAGAGCAGTGCCAGCAGCTCGCTCTCCTTGGTGGTGAGCTTGCGCGTCTTGTCGTCGGCGATGAGCACCTGCTTCTGGGTGTCGAAGGTGAACTTGCCGATCTGGTAGAGGGTGATCTCCTTGTCTTTCTTCCCTTTCACCCTGCGCAGGATGGCCCCGATCCTGAATACCAGCTCCTCCATGGAGAAGGGCTTCGTGATGTAGTCGTCGGCCCCCAGCTTGAAGCCCTCGAGCACATCCTCTTTCAGCGCTTTGGCTGTCAGGAAGATGATGGGCACCTCGCCGTTGACGTTGCGTATCTCCTGGGCAAGCGTGAAGCCGTCTTTCTTCGGCATCATCACGTCTAACACACAGAGGTCGTATTTCCCTTTCAGAAACGCCTTATATCCTTTTTCACCGTCAGGACAAAGATCGGCGCTGAAGCCTTTGGCCTGCAGGAACTCCCTGAGCAGCATACCCAGGTTCTCGTCGTCTTCGCAGAGCAGTATCTTGAGTTTCTCGTCCATATATAAATAGTTTTAATTATTTGCTGTTTTCATTCTTTTCCGCTTTTTCCGGTGCCTCCGCTTTCCGACAGTGGCAGCGTGATGATGAAGGTCGTGCCCTTGCCGGGCTCGCTCTCCACGGATATCGTGCCGTCGAAGACGCTCACCATCTTCTTGACGTAAGCCAGCCCGAGGCCGAAGCCCTTCACGTCGTGGAGGTTGCCCGTGGAGACTCGGTAGAATTTCTCGAATATCCTCTTGAGGTCTTCCTTCTTGATGCCGATGCCGTTGTCGGATACCCTGATCTCCAGCTTGCCCCCGATGTCGCGGGTGGTGATCTTCAGCCTCGGCTCGGTGTCTTCGCGCATATATTTGATGGCGTTGTCGAGCAGGTTGTAGATTATGTTGGTAAACTGCATCTCGTCGACATATATGATGGAGTCGGAGGCGTCGAGCTCCGTCTCGATCGAGCCTCCGAATTTCTCGGCCTTGATCTTGAAAGTGTTGGCCACGTTGGCTATGATGCTGTTGGCGTCAACCTCCGAGAATTTCAGCGCGCTGGTGGTGCCCCTGTCGAACACCGACAGCTGGAGCACTTTATCGACCTGGAAGCGGAGACGTTTCGACTCGTCGGTGATCACTTCCGAGAGATGTTTCATCATCGACGGGGATTTCCTCACCGAGTCGTCGCTGAGCATCTGGCCTGCCAGCGAGATGGTGGAGATCGGGGTCTTCAGCTCATGGGTCATGTTGTTGATGAAGTCGGTCTTGATCTCAGTGAGCTTCTTCTGCCTGAAGGCCAGGATGATGGTGTAGAGAAAAACCACAAGCAGTATGAGCGTGAAGCAGAGCGTGGGGATGATGAACCTCACCGAGGAGAAGATATAGTTGGTCTTGGTGGGGAATTCCACATTGAGCCTGTACTGGCTGTCGGTGTTGGGGAAGAGGATCTGCGAATACACCTGCGACTGGCGGCTCAGGTCGTATTTCTCCGTGGCATAGACCACTGCGTCCTGGCTGTTGGTGATGGAGAACTCAAACGGCACCGTAAGGCCGTTGTTGGCCAGCTCGGTGGTCAGGTAATTGCGTATCAGCGTGGAGTCGGCCCTCTCTGCCACCGGTCGGTTGCCCGCCTCGCTCAATATCGAGAGTATCACCTCGTTGAGAAGCCCGCGCTGGTATAGGTACTGACTGCGTATCACTTCCTGAAGATTCCGGTAGCGGGTCTCCACATTGCCGGTGGCGCTCCTGTAGCCCATGCCCCCGTTATTCTTCGTGCTTCCAACTATCTCGCTCGACAGGGTATAGTTGGTCACTGTCCCGTCGGGACCTTCCACCGAGTATTTGATGTTCTCGTTGTTTCCGCTGCCAAGCGTATAGTCGTCGTAGAGGTTGGCCTCTATCACGTTGACGTCTTCCTCAAGGAAATGAAGCGTCTCCGTGCGCTCCAGGTTGCTCGACGTGGCGCTCAGACAGCGCATCACTGCCTCCGAGAACTGCGCCTCGCGCATCTTAACCATATTCTCAAGATACATTATCTGAAAATACAGCAGTGCCCCGAATGTGATGGCCATCACAATGGTCAGAAGCCATATCAACGATTTCTTCATTCCTTTATTCTTTCTCTAATATGCATTTCGTTTTAAGCAATATGCATAATTCTTTTATTGAATTAACAATTAATTACTCACTTGGTTTAATATGACTGCCGTGGCGGATATGCATCCTTAGGCCCATTCTCTGCGCTCTTTCGACAGTTCTTAACACTCAAGTGCAAAATTAACATAAAAATGTTAAACGGCAAATCTTTCGTTAAATAATTTTCTCTGTAATCGTGCGTTTTTAATCTGTTGAGATTACCGATTGCCTATTTTTTAGGGAACTTCTATAAATTAAATATTTGCATATCAGAGAAATAATTCGTATCTTTGTGTAAAAATTATAAGAT
>CANQRV010000028.1 GCA_947626355.1 uncultured Muribaculaceae bacterium | reverse complement strand
ACTTGTCAAAGAACTCTTTGGCTTGGCGGTAGATGCCGCTTAGCCTATGGATAATTTTTTAACGAACTATTGATTATAAAATAAGCTAAATTTGCATAAATCTTCCGACATGAAAGCAAGTATCACCAAGCAACTCAAGGAATTCTTCTCTACACAACCAGTAGAGCGGGCATGGGTATTCGGATCTTATGCCCGTGGGGAGGAAACGCCTGACAGCGATATCGACATAATGGTGAGCTTTATTCCGGGTAAAAGTCCGGGGATAATGGGTATGTGTCGCATCATAGACAGTCTACAGTCATTACTTGGCATCAAGGTAGACCTTGTGGAACGAGGCACACTCTATCCTCGTGTGGAAAAGGAAGTTGAACGACAGAAAATCCATATCTATGAGAGAGGAACTTAGAGACCCGCTGCGTCTTGACCATATAAAGGATGCCATAGAGAGGCTTATGGAGTTTGACAGTCAAAGTCAATTGGAAGGAATCGGAGAACGAGACCTCAGGTATTACGGAGCAGTGAAGCTTATTGAGATTATAGGGGAAGCAGCCTATAAGCTCACTAACGACTTTAAGGAACGCCACTCAGAAACGCCCTGGAAATTAATCATCAACATGAGACATGTGTTGGTACATGGGTATTTTCAAATCAGCAAAGAGAATATAATCCGTACTGTTAGAGAGGATCTACCATTACTACTTGAACAAACCAATCGATATTTAAGGGAGTTTGAGACGAGTTTACATTAGAAGCCCCTCACATTATATCCATTTCAAAATCTCTTGTGGCAACAACAGTAACCTCGGCGTCGAGTCAGTCAACAACGGACGTCCTGAAAACCATGCTGCAGGCAGAACGCGTTTTTTTGAAACGACAATGGGGAAATAACAAAACTATTTGCTAACTTTGCACCCAAATATGTCGTTACGGCAATAACTACAACACGACGTGGAAACCAAGTATATATTCGTCACCGGCGGAGTGGTGTCTTCGCTCGGCAAAGGCATCATTTCATCCTCAATGGCGCGCCTGCTGCTCTCGCGCGGCTATAAGGTCACCATTCAGAAATTCGACCCCTACATCAACATCGACCCGGGCACTCTCAATCCCTATGAGCACGGAGAATGCTACGTCACCGTCGACGGCCACGAGGCAGACCTCGATCTGGGTCATTACGAGCGGTTTACAAATATCCAGACCACCCGGGCCAACAATGTCACCACCGGACGCATCTACCAGAGCGTCATCGACAAGGAGCGCCACGGCGACTATCTGGGCAAGACCGTGCAGATCATACCCCACATCACCGACGAGATAAAGCGCCGCATGAAGCTCCTCGGCAACAGCGGCGACTTCGATTTCGTGATCACCGAGATCGGCGGCACCGTGGGCGACATAGAGTCGCTTCCTTTCCTGGAGGCCGTGCGTCAGCTCCGCTGGGAACTCGGCCGCAACGCCGTGTGTGTCCATCTCACCTACGTGCCATATATCCACGCTGCCAAGGAGCTCAAGACAAAGCCCACACAGCACTCCGTGAAACAGCTCCAGCAGCTGGGCATCCAGCCCGACGTGCTCGTGCTCCGCACGGAGAAAGACATTCCGGCCTCCATGCGCAGGAAGGTGGCCCAGTTCTGCAACGTCTCGCCCGAGGCGGTGATCCAGAGCATCGACGCCTCCTCCATCTATGAGGTGCCCCTGCTGATGCATGCAGAAGGACTCGACCGCATAGTGCTCCGCACCGTCGGCCTCCCCTCCGAGGGCGACCCCGATCTCGGCCCCTGGAACGACTTCCTCACACGCCTCAAGACCGCCGGCGAGGAGATACGTATCGGCCTCGTCGGGAAATACGTGGAGCTTCAGGACGCCTACAAGTCGATCAACGAGTCTCTGATGCAGGCCGCCACCTACTGCGGCCACAGGCTGAAGCTCATCTACGTGCATTCCGAGAAGCTCAACAAGGGGAACGTCGACGAGAAGCTCGGCCCGCTCGACGGCGTGGTGGTGGCTCCCGGCTTCGGCCACCGCGGCATCGAGGGTAAGTTTGTGGCTCTCGAATGGTGCAGGACCCACGACGTGCCCACCTTCGGCATCTGTCTCGGCATGCAGTGTATGGTGATTGAATACGCCCGCGACGTGCTCGGTCTCGAGGGTGCCAACTCCACGGAGATGGATCCGGCCACGCCCTACAACGTGATCGACCTCATGGAGGAGCAGAAGAGCGTCACCGACAAGGGGGGCACCATGCGCCTCGGCGCCTACAGGTGTCGCCTGGAGCCCGGCAGCCGTGCGGCGGAGGCATACGGCACTACGGAGATCTCGGAACGCCACCGCCACAGGTTCGAGTTCAACGACGAATACCGCGAGCGCTTCGAGAAAGCCGGCATGAAATGCGTGGGGAAGAACCCCGACACCGGCCTCGTGGAGGTGGTGGAGGTGCCCTCCCTCAGATGGTTTGTCGGCACCCAATATCATCCCGAATACCAGTCGACAGTGCTCAACCCCAATCCTCTCTTCATATCGTTTATAAAGGCCGCCATCGGCTATAAGGAATCTAAAGAAAAGAAGTAACTACCCACTCATCAGCATGGATAAGAACACCATCTACGGCCTGATACTCATGGCCCTTGTCTTTTTTGGCTTCATGTGGCTGACACCGCGTGAGACGCCCGAGCCCCCCACCGATACCGCCGACGACACCGCGACCGCAGAGGCATCGGCGCCCGCCGCCGACTCGCTTACGGAGACGGAGCGTGAGTGGCTCGTGAATAATATCGCGGAGACCGGCGAGCAGGTGGTGCTGGCCGACAGCACCCGTGCCGCGCGCCTCACCCAGGGCGCTGTGTCGCTCACCGCCGCTGGCGACTCCCTCTGGGGCACCGTCGTTGTCGACGGCACCACCCTCCAGTGGCGCGACATCGAGGCCGGCGACCTCCGCAAGATGAGCGCCCTCCAGCAGCGCAAGGCCGTCGAGGCCGTGAAGGCCCTGAGCAACTCCGTGGGCAGATACGGACGCTTCGCCCGCTTCCTCACCGGCACCGACAGGACAGTCACCCTCGAGAACGAGGCCGTGAAGCTTGAGCTCAGCGCCCTCTCCGGAAGCGTGACGCGCGCCGAGCTCAAGAAATACGACACCGAATACAACGCCGACGAGACCGACAAGAGCAAGCGCAAGGTGGTGGTGTTTGAGAAAGGCTCCAATGCCTTCGATTTCCAGCTCCCTCTGCCGCAGGCCGTGTCGACCTCCGAGCTATACTTCAATCCCCGCGTGGTCAACGACTCCACGGTGCTCATGACCCTCGACCTGGCCCCCGACGCCTACTGGGGAATACAGTACACCCTTCCCAAGGGCGACAGCTATGTGGTGGACGTTAAGATCGTGCAGCGCAACATGGCCGACATCGTGCAGAGCAATGTGCGCACCCTCGGCTTCAACTGGAGCCAGGAGGTGAAGCGCCAGGAGCGCGGCCGCATGTTTGAGGAGCGCAACTCCGCCCTATACTACAAGTTTGCCGGCGGCTCCGTGGAGAACCTCAAGGAGAACGACAACGACAGCGAGGAGCGCAAGGCCAAGATCAAGTGGATCGGCTTCAAGAACCAGTTCTTCTCCACAGTGATGGTGGCTGACAAATCGTTCAACACCGCCGACTTCCAGAGCACGGTGGTCAAGAATTCCGACTACCTGAAGAACATGGCCACACGGGCAGAGGTCAACGACTACGACTGGCGCGCCGCCAATCCCGCCTCGTTCAGCCTCTTCATCGGCCCCAACCTCTACCCGCTGCTGTCGCATCTCGACAGCGAGATAGATGCCGGCGAAGACCTGAAGCTCACCAAGATGATTCCTCTCGGATGGCCGATATTCCGCTGGATCAACACCGGCGTCATCATTCCGATATTCAATTTCCTCGGCTCCTTCATCTCCAACTACGGCATCATCATCCTGCTGCTGACCGTCTTCATCAAGCTCGTGCTCTTCCCGCTCACGTATAAGAGCTACAAGAGCCAGGCGCGCATGAGGATCCTCGCCCCCGACATCAAGGCCATCAACGAGAAATATCCCGGCACGGAGAACGCCATGACACGCCAGCAGAAGACGATGGCCCTCTACTCGAAGGCCGGCGCCAATCCGATGAGCGGCTGTCTGCCGATGATGCTCCAGATGCCGATCCTTCTGGCGATGTTCAGCTTCTTCCCCTCCTGCATCGAGCTCAGGGGACAGAGTTTCCTGTGGGTCCACGACCTCTCGGCGCCCGACGCCATCATCTCCTGGAGCGGCAACATCCCTCTGGTGACCGAGTATTTCGGCAACCACATCTCCCTCTTCTGCCTCCTGATGACCGTCACCAACATCATCTACATCCATCTCAACAACCAGAACCAGCCCGCCCAGATGCCTGGCATGAAGTGGATGATGTATCTCATGCCGGTGATGTTCCTGGTGTTCTTCAACAACTACGCCGCCGGCCTTTCGTATTATTACTTCCTGTCGCTGCTCATCACCATCGCACAGACCTACGCCTTCCGCTTCGTGATCAAGGAGGAGGACGTGCGCCGCACGATGGCCGAGAACGCCAAGAAGCCCCGCAAGAAGAGCGGCTTCATGGCACGCCTCGAGGAGATGCAGCGCCAGCAGCAGCAGATGCTGAAGGAGCAGCAGCGCAAAGGGCGCCGTTGACGGCGGCGCTCTTCCCTGCTCGCCATGCAACGACGGCTACGCTCCATACGCCTGCTGCTCGCCACGCTCTTCTTCGTGCTGGCGGCAGTGTATCTCACCATGAGCAGCCACGTCAATTCCGTGGCCGCCATGAGCGAGAAGGTGCAGATAGTGCCCTCGGCGCTGGGAGTGTCGATGGGAGTGGTGGCCGTGTGGCTTGTGGCCACGTTCCTCTTCGGGCGCATCTATTGCTCCACGGTGTGCCCCATAGGGGCCGTGCATGACTTCATAATCCCCCTGCGTCGCTGGATCAGGCCCCTCAACCGTCCCTTCGGCTACAAGGCCCCCACGCGCGTGAGATGGCATATCCTGGCCATCTACCTCGTGGCCCTCGTGGCGGGACTCGCAGCCGTGCCCCTGTGGCTCGAGCCATGGAACATCATGCGCAACATCTGCCACTCGCTCAATCCCTCGGAGGCGGAGGCCCTCTGGCTCAACCTCGGCATCAGCTCCTCGGTGGGTATCCTCTCGGGCGTGGCGGGGCTGCTGCTCATCGCCCTCTGCGCCCTTTTCACCGGGCGCGGCTTCTGCACTTCCGTGTGTCCCGTAGGGAGCGCACTGGCCCTCGTGGCCCGGCGTCCCGTGTGGCAGATAGCCATAGAGCCCGACAAATGTATCAACTGCATGAAATGCGAGGAGGTGTGTCCGGCCCATTGCATCAAGGTGGCCGCCCGAGATGTCGACAACTCGCGCTGCGTGCGCTGCTTCGACTGCGTGGAGATATGCCCCAACGAAGCCGTGAGGTTCACGTCGTCGCGCTTCCGCCCCGCTTCCCCGCTGATGCGTAAAGTAAAGGAATCATAAGACCATGAGACAATATCTCGACCTGCTGCGCCATATCCTCGCCGACGGACATGGGAAGGAAGACCGCACCGGCACCGGCACCATCTCCACCTTCGGCTATCAGATGCGCTTCGACCTCTCGGAGGGATTCCCTCTGCTCACCACCAAGAAGGTGCATCTCAAGAGCATCATCCACGAGCTGCTGTGGTTTCTGGCCGGCGACACCAACGTGAAATACCTTCAGGACAACGGAGTGCGTATCTGGAACGAATGGGCCGGTCCCGACGGCTCCCTGGGCCATATCTACGGCTATCAGTGGCGTTCCTGGCCCGACTACGACGGGGGCTTCATCGACCAGATGACGGAGGCCGTGGAGGCCATCAAGCATAATCCCGACTCCCGGCGCATCATAGTCAGCGCCTGGAACGTGGCCGACCTCAAGCGCATGAACCTTCCCCCCTGCCACGCCTTCTTCCAGTATTATGTCGACGGCGACCGCCTTTCGCTCCAGCTCTACCAGCGGAGCGCCGACTGCTTCCTCGGAGTGCCCTTCAATATAGCCAGCTACGCGCTGCTCACCATGATGACGGCGCAGGTGTGTGGCCTGAAGCCGGGCTGCTTCATCCATACGCTCGGCGACGCGCATATCTACCTTAACCATCTCGAGCAGGTGCGTGAGCAGCTGACGCGTGCTCCGCGACCCCTGCCGCGCATGGTCCTCAACCCGGATGTCAGGAGCCTCTACGACTTCCGTTACGACGACTTCCGCATCGAGGGCTACGATCCCTGGCCGACCATCAAGGGCACTGTCAGCGTCTGAGCCGCGCCCTTCCCCTTCACCGCAATAACCTATATATACTATTTTGCGCCCTCTACGTCTCCCGACGTAGAGGGCGCCATGCGCTTTAATTAACTGAGTTTATCAGTTCCCTAAAATTTTATTTACACCTAATTATCCATTTTTCACTCTAAAAAGCGAAGTGCTGCAGGGGGAGAGTCTCCGCCACGTAGGCATTAGAATCGCTGCCACAGGACGCGGGGTCTGGCGCCTTTCGCAATGCAAAAATAATATGAAAAAATTTTTTTTGCAAAAAAAGGATTAAAAAAGGGGGTAAAAATATAATGCAAACGTTTGAATTCGGTGCAATCGTTTTATTTGTCAAAAATATTATGAAATAAATTTGCATTTGCCATTCTTTAGCATTATCTTTGCATTGATAATCTCCCTCAAGTATGAAACGTGTAACAATAAAAGACATTGCCGAGCATCTCTGCATCTCGATTTCCACCGTCTCCCGGGCGTTGGCAAACGACATGCATATACGCAAGGAGACACGCGAGCACATCTTTCAGACAGCCAAAGAAATGGGCTATCAGCGCAACCCCCTTGCCGCATGTCTGCGCTCAGGGCGCACCAACTGCATAGGAGTGGTGGTCAACGAGATGATAACTTCGTATGCTTCACAGCTGCTTCAGGGTATCCAGAGCGTAATGCATCTAAACGGCATTACCACCCTTGTCTCCAATTCCGACAATGACCCCGCCCAGGAGCGCCGAAACCTTCAGATTCTCGAGAACTCTCTTGTCGACGGCATTATTATTGCACACTGTCTCGACTCAAGCAACAATGATGAGTTTCTGCGCCTTCAGCAGAAGGGTATCCCCATGATATTCATCGACCATGCCCCCTCGGGCATCGATACCGTCTGCGTCGGCGTGAATTCCTACGACAAGACCTTCTTTCTCGTCGACCATCTCGTGCATTCCGGCAAAAGGAAGATCGTGCACCTTCACGGGCCGTCGCAGATCGACGACTTCAACGAGATGCACAAGGCCTACCGGGAAGTGCTTGCGAAACACCGTATCCCCTACGACCCGACGCTCGTGATGGAGACGCAGATCTCGCTTGAGAACGGACGCCGCATCGCCGGACGGCTGCTTGAGAGCGGCGTGGACTTCGACGCCGTCTTCGCATGCCACGACCTGCTTGCCATAGGAGTGATGAACCGACTTCACGACGCGGGGCTGCGTATCCCGGAGGATGTGGCGATCGCAGGCTTCTCGGGCTCTCACGTCTCGAAGCTCGTCTATCCCTCGCTGACCACCGTAGAGCCACGGCTCCACGACATGGGTGAGACGGCGGCCGCTCTCCTGCTGGAGAAAATCAGCCATCCCACCATAGAGTCGAAAAAGGTGGTGGTCGACGCGGAAATCATGCTGCGCGGCTCGACGCATCCCGCAGGTATGGCCGATTAGCTGTCGCTCCCCCCTTGACAGGCTGCCTTATGCCTGCTTTTTGCTGCGGCGCTGAGTCTTTCGCGGCGCCGCATCCTGTTCCTGCATCAGCTTGCGTGCCTCCTCGGCCGTAAGCGCATGCGGGTCGGTGCCTTTAGGTATCTTGTAGTTGACGGCTTTCTTCGCTCCCTCCGGCTTATAGGCCATGTAGGGGCCGTAGCGCCCGTTGAGCACCTCGAGCCCGGGTATATCGTCGAAAGCCTTGATAAACTTGTTGGCCTCCTCCTGCCTTTTGGCCTCGATGAGCTCTATGGCCTCGTCGAGCGTTATGCCCTGCGGAGTCTTGTCCTTAGGGATGGAGACGTATTTTCCGTCGTGCTGTATGTAGGGGCCGAAGCGGCCGATGGCGGCCGACACCTTTTTCCCTTCATATTCGCCGAGCGCGCGCGGAAGCTCGAAGAGCTTCAGCGCCTCCTCGAGGGTGATCGACTGGATGCTCTGTCCTTCGAGAAGGCTTGCGAAGAGGGGCTTGTCGCCGTCGGAGGCCTCCCCCACCTGCACCACAGGGCCGAACCTTCCGATCTTCACCGACACGGGGCGTCCGCTCGCCGGGTCGACGCCGAGCTGGCGCTCTCCCACCTTGTGGGCCATGCGCAGCGAGTTGATCTTCTCTATCTCCGGATGGAATCCCCCGTAGAAGCCGGAGATCTCCTCCTTCCATCCGAGCCTTCCCTCGGCGATCTCGTCGAATTTCTCCTCCACGCGGGCTGTGAAGTTATAGTCGAGGATATCGGGGAAATATTCCGTAAGGAAACGGTTGACCACCATGCCTACGTCGGTGGGCACGAGGCGTCCCCTCTCGCTGCCGGCGTTCTCCGACAGCTGTGTCTTCGTGACTTTGCCGTCGCGCAGGGTCAGCACGTCGTAGCAGCGCTTCACGCCCTCTTTCTCGCCGCGCTGCACGTAGTCGCGGGCCTGGATGGTGGAGATGGTGGGGGCGTAGGTCGACGGGCGGCCGATGCCGAGGTCTTCCATCTTCTTCACCAGCGTGGCCTCCGTGTAGCGCGGAGGGGCCTGTGTGAAGCGCTGTGTGGCCGTGATTTCCCGGGGCGTCAGGGCCGTCCCCTCCTTCATCGGGGGAAGTATGTCCTCACCCGCGGTGGCGCCCTGCGGGCGGTAGACGCTGAGGAAGCCGTCGAATTTCACCACCTCGCCCTCGGCCTTGAAAAGTTCGGCCGAGCCGGCAATGGAGATGTCGACCGAGGTCTTCTCGATCTCGGCGTCGGCCATCTGTGAGGCGACGGCCCTGCGCCATATAAGGTCGTAGAGACGTTTCTCCTGCTCGGTGCCCTCAATCGAGCGGCGGTCGGCGTATGTGGGGCGTATGGCCTCGTGGGCCTCCTGGGCGCCCTTGGCCTGGGTGTGGTAGCGGCGTGTCTTCAGGTAGCCGGCGCCGTAGCCGCGCGTGATCTCGTCGGCGATGCTCTTCAGAGCCAGGTCGGAGAGGTTGGTGGAGTCGGTACGCATGTAGGTGATCTTTCCCTCCTCGTAGAGCTTCTGGGCCACCACCATCGTCTGGTTGACGGAGAAGCCGAGGCGCCTCGAGGCCTCCTGCTGGAGCGTGGAGGTGGTGAAGGGTGGCTGCGGGGAGCGGCGCAGCGGCTTCACCGACACCTCCTTCACGACAAACGAAGCCACGGCGCAGACATCGAGGAAGTCGCGGGCCTCCTTCTCGTCGGCGAGACGCCTGGCGAGCTCAGCCTTGAAGGCCATCTTCCCGCCGTGGGGCTGGAAGAGGGCGTTGACGCGGAAAAACGGCTCGCTGACGAAAGCGCCTATTTCCTCCTCGCGCTCGCAGATGAGCCTTACGGCCACGCTCTGCACGCGGCCTGCCGAGAGGGCGGGCTTGATTTTCTTCCAGAGCACGGGGCTGAGCTCGAAGCCCACGATGCGGTCGAGCACGCGGCGCGCCTGCTGGGCGTTGACGCGGTCGATATCGATTGTGCGCGGATTCTCGATGGCTTTGAGTATCGCCGGCTTGGTGATCTCATGAAACACGATGCGGCGGGTGTTTTCGGGCTTGAGGCCGAGCACCTCGTAGAGATGCCAGGCTATGGCTTCCCCCTCGCGGTCTTCATCGGAGGCGAGCCATACGGTATGTGCCTCCGAGGCGGCCTTGCGGAGCTTCTTCACCAGATCGCGCTTTTCGGCCGGAATCTCATACACGGGGGAGAATCCGTCGTTGACATCGATGCTGAAATCCTTTTTCTGGAGGTCGCGGATATGGCCGTAGCTCGACATGACGGTGTAGTCGGGGCCTAAAAATTTCTCTATGGTCTTGGCCTTTGCCGGAGACTCTACTATGACAAGATTCTTCATGACAAACAGATAAGCGTCAAGGTGAGGGTGGCACGGGAGCCGTTTCTCACCCGCGGGCAGGGAGCCTGCCGCCGAATTTGGCGCAAATTTAATATTTTTTTTGATTAACACATAATAATGTGTGAAGGTTTGCCGCCGGATTTCTCTCCTCGTCCTCTCGTCACACTCCCGACTGGAGGGCCGAAATCATAAATTTTAGCTAAAAATCGCCAAAAGTTTGGTCAGTTTTAAAATAATGCCTAACTTTGCAGCGGGTGAGTCCTACACGACCAGCACCCCGTGAATCCCCCCAGATCTTGACCGAAGCAAGGGTAGCGGGTTGTGCGGTGCGATGTGGATAGCTCGCCCACCCGCCTCTTTAGCTCAGTTGGCCAGAGCACGTGATTTGTAATCTCGGGGTCGTTGGTTCGAATCCGACAAGAGGCTCCGGAATGCTGCTTGCAGCATAGCGTTGAATGTTTTTCATAATTTTGTTTTGGCGGCGTGTTTAGTGATAAGCATGCCGTTTTTTTATTCCTTACGTAATATCCATACCGCAGATGGCAGACATCACCATTTACAACATATCGTTTCTTGTGGAGGAGGCCGACAGGGAGAGGTTTCTCGCATGGCTGCGCTCTACTCTCGCCACGCTGCCGGCCGAGGGATACTCGGCGCAGCGTATCCTCGAGTTGGCCGACACTCCCGGAATGCCCCGCGAGGAAGGGATGCCGCTGAGCATCGCGCTCCATACCGAGTTTGACGCTCCGGAGGTGCCCGATTCATGGATCCTCGACGCGGCTACCCCGCTGCTCGCCTCCTATTCCGACACTTTCGGCGACAAGGCCCTCTATTTCCCATCGATCCTCAAATCGCTTCCGCTGCTATGACCGACAGCATCCGCGGCGAGCTCAGGTATGAGCGCATCATCATGGGAATCGACCCCGGCACCAACGTGATGGGCTACGGCCTGCTCGGCGTCAACGGCCGCACGCCGGAGGTCATCGTGATGGGAGTCATAGAGCTCAACAAGTTTGAGAGCCACTACATGCGCCTCCACCGCATCTTCGAGCGCGTCACAGGCCTCTGCGAGCATTACCTTCCCGACGAGCTGGCCATCGAGGCCCCCTTCTTCGGTAAGAACGTGCAGTCGATGCTCAAGCTCGGGCGTGCCCAGGGGGTGGCCATGGCCGCCGCCCTGAGCCGCGACATACCCATCGCCGAATACGCTCCCCTCTCCATCAAGCAGGCCGTCACCGGCAACGGACAGGCATCGAAGGAGCAGGTGGCCAATATGCTGCGCCATCTGCTCGCCATCCCGGAGGAGCGAATGCCACGCCTGCTCGACGCCACCGATGCCCTGGCCGCAGCCCTCACCCATTTCTACGAGACGTCGAAGCCCGCCGTGGCGAAAGGACCCAAATCATGGGCGCAGTTTCTCAAGGCGCATCCCGAGAGAATCGCACGTAAGTGAGATTTCCGCTCCTTCCGCCTCAACTTTAATCCCTCAGATTGTATTTATATAGATATAGTGACAGTAAAAAATATCGACAATATGCAAACCGACAGATATCATCAGGCCATCTCGGCCTGTAAGGCCGACGTGGCTCCGGAGGCGGTGGCCGCCGGCCTCGCCAAAGCCCTCGAGAACAATGCGGCCAACGAGAAGCCGGAAGTGTACAGGTTTCTGCTCTCAGCCATCGATCTGACGACCCTCAGCAGCGAGGACAGCCAGCGCAGCGTGGCCCGCTTCACCGAGAAGGTTAATGCCTTCGACAACGACTATCCCGACCTGCCGCATGTGGCGGCCATCTGCGTCTACAGCAATTTCGCAGAGGTGGTGAAGACAACACTTGATGTAGAGGGGGTCGACATAGCGGTGGTGGCCGCGGGCTTTCCCTCGAGCCAGACCTTCACGGCCGTGAAGGTGGCTGATGTGGCCCTTGCCGTGGAGGCCGGAGCCAACGAGGTGGACGTGGTGATGAACATCGGCATGCTCCTCGACGAGAACTACGAGGACCTCTGCGACGAGCTCATCGAGCTCAAGCACACCGCGCGTCACGCCCCTCTGAAGGTGATCATCGAGAGCGGCGCGCTCCGCACCCCGCAGCTCATCCGCGACGCCAGCGTGCTGGCGATGTACAGCGGCGCCGACTTCATCAAGACCTCCACCGGCAAGATCTATCCGGGGGCCTCGCTCGAGGCCGCCTACGTGATGTGTCAGTGCATCAAGGAGTATTATGCCCTCTCGGGGCGTAAGGTGGGCTTCAAGGCGGCCGGAGGCATACGCACCACTGAAGACGCCGTGAAGTATTATACGGTGGTGAAGGAAGTGCTCGGCGAGGAGTGGCTCACTCCGGAGCTCTTCCGCATCGGCGCCAGCGGGCTCGCCAACTCGCTGCTGACGGCCATCACCGGCACCGAGACTCGCTACTTCTAAGCCCCGCAATATAATTATTCCGTTTGAGGGGAGATAAAACGCGAAAATCAGAAAAGAAATCTTAAATGACCGAGGAAAGCAGAGATAAAATCTCTGCTTTCCTTTTTTTTAGAACAAATCGGGCCATTAAACCGATAAGATGGTTTTTAAACCGAAAATGAATCGCGAAACATGAAAAATTATTGTTATCTTTGTGCCCAAAATCAGAAAGTCGGCTGCCGCCACCCGGCGGTAAGTTGCTAATATCAAAAAAACACCAAAAACATCATGTTACCTACCACCAATGTAAAGACTCTTGAAAGGGTAGTTGTCAGATTCGCGGGTGACTCTGGCGACGGCATGCAGCTTGCGGGCAACATCTTTTCCAATGTTTCTGCTGGCGAGGGCAATCTCATCTCCACCTTCCCCGACTATCCCGCTGAAATCCGCGCCCCGCAGGGCTCCCTGAGCGGAGTCTCCGGCTATCAGGTGAGTGTGGGCAAAGGCGTGCATACCCCGGGCGACGAGGCCGATGTGCTCGTGGCCATGAATCCGGCAGCCTTGAAGACTAACCTTAAATATCTCAAGTCGGGAGGCGTGATCATCTGCGACGGCGACTCCTTCACCCCCGCCAACCTCCGTAAGGCTGAATATGCCACCGACGACCCGATAACGGAACTCGGCATCGACCCCAGGCAGACGATGATCGTGCCTATGGCTACCCTGCTCCGCAACACTCTCGAAGGCTCCGGCATGGACCAGAAGGCGATGATGAAATGCAAGAACATGCTCGCCCTCGGACTCATATGCTGGCTCTTCGACCGCCCCGTAGACAAGGTGGTCAAGAAAATCGAGGCCAAGTTCGCCAAGAAGCCCGCAGTGGCCGAGGCTAACGTCAAGGTGATACACGCAGGCTGGGACTACGGCCACAATACACATGCCTCCATGTCGACCTACCGCATCGATACCGATGCGGCGGTGCCTGGAACATATCTCGACGTCACCGGCAACACCGCCACTGCATGGGGCCTCATCTACGCCTCCGAGAAGAGCGGACGTCCCCTCTTCCTCGGCAGCTACCCCATCACTCCGGCCACCGACATACTCCATGAGCTCGCGAAGCGCAAGGACCTCGGCGTCAAGGCCTGCCAGATGGAAGACGAGATCGCCGGCGTCTGCTCCGCCATCGGCGCCAGCTACGGCGGCGCCCTGGCCGTGACCTCCACTTCCGGCCCCGGCCTCGCCCTTAAGAGCGAAGGCATCGGCCTCGCCGTGATGGCCGAGCTTCCCCTCGTGGTCATCGACGTGCAGCGCGGCGGCCCCTCCACAGGCCTTCCCACCAAGACTGAGCAGACCGACCTCATGCAGGCCCTCTACGGCCGCAACGGCGAATCGCCCCTCTGCGTGCTCGCCGCCGTGAGCCCCACCGACTGCTTCGACATGGCTTTCGAGGCCGCACGTATCGCCGTGGAGCACATGACTCCCGTGATCCTGCTCACCGACGCCTTTATCGCCAACGGCAGCTCCGCATGGCGCATACCCGACGAGAAGGACTATCCCGAGATCAAGCCCCGCCTCCTCACCAAGGAGCGTCTCGCACAGGGCTGGAAGCCCTACAACCGCGACGACGAGACTCTGGCACGCTGCTGGGCCATTCCCGGAATGGAGGGCGCGATGCACCGCGTGGGCGGTCTTGAGAAAGACTACGACACCTCCGTGATCTCGACCGACGGCGCCAACCACGCCCGCATGGTGGAGACACGCCGCCGGAAGATCGCCAGAATCGCCGACGACATACCGGCTCTCCCCATCATGGGCAATCCCGAGGCCGACACCGTGATCGTGGGCTGGGGCGGCACTTACGGCCACCTGCTCACCGCAGCCACAGAGCTCAACGCCGAGGGCACTCCCGTGGCTCTCGCTCAGTTCAGATATATCAACCCGATGCCCGCCAACGCCATCGAGGAGCTCTCGCGCTTCAAGAACGTCATCGTGGCCGAGCTCAACACCGGCATGTTTGCCGACTACCTCCAGATGCACATGCCCGGAAAGGACATCCGCCGCATCAACAAGGTGGAGGGCCAGCCATTCCTCGTGAAAGAGATTGTAGACGGTGTCAAAGAAATTCTTAAAAACAAGTAATCCATGGAACCCACAGTAGAAAAGACATTCGCCCCCGGCGATTTCAAAAACGAGCAAACGCCGCGCTGGTGTCCCGGATGTGGCGACCACGCCATACTCAACACACTCCACAAGGCCATGGCCGAGGTGGGTGTGGAGCCCCACAACACAGCGGTGATCTCCGGTATCGGATGCAGCTCCCGCCTTCCCTACTACATGAACACCTACGGCATGCACACCATCCACGGCCGCGCGGCAGCCATCGCTACCGGCCTCAAGGTGGCGCGTCCCGACCTCACGGTGTGGCAGATCAGCGGCGACGGCGACGGCCTCGCCATCGGCGGCAACCACTTCATCCACGCCCTGCGCCGCAACATCGACATCAACATACTGCTCTTCAACAACCGTATCTACGGCCTCACGAAGGGCCAGTACTCGCCGACTTCCGAGCGCGGCACCATCTCCAAGTCGAGCCCTTACGGCACGACCGAGGATCCCTTCATCCCCGCCGAGCTCTGCTTCGGCGCCCGCGGCAATTTCTTCGCCCGCAGCTTCGACATCGCCCTCGACACCACGAAGGAGGTGATGGTGGCCGCAGCACGCCACAAGGGAGCTTCCGTTGTGGAGGTGCTCCAGAACTGTGTCATCTTCAACAACGGCATCTACGACTCCATGAGCTCGAAAGACAACCGCTTCGACCACACCATCCATCTGCGTCACGGCGAGAAGATGCTCTTCGGCAAAGACATGGAGAAGGGACTGGTGCAGGACGGCTTCGGCCTCAAGGCCGTGACCGTGGGCCAGGACGGCTACACCATCGACGACGTGCTCGTGCACGACGCCCACTGCCATAGCTACGTGCTCCACGAGCAGCTCGCCCTCATGGACGGCAAGGAGCTGCCGATCGCCATCGGCGTGATCCGCGACGTCGACAGCATCAGCTATGAGAGCGCCGTCGAGCAGCAGGTGGCCGAGGTGAAGGCCAAGAAGGGCTTCGCCAACCTCCGCGACATGGTGCTCCGCACGTCGGAGACCTGGACCGTGGAGTGAGAAAAGACGACTGAGTCGAGTTAATGAATGTTAAAAATAAGGGACGGCCGCACGCCGTCCCTTATTATATGAGTAAATAATGCTTAAATCTTTGCACAAGATTAAAAAAATTGTGCAATATATTTCTCTAAACGGAAATTTTTCATTTACTTTGCACTCTGAAATTACGAAAATTAATTATTAACCATCAAAAAATTTACAAGATTATGTCAGACGTAGAACAGAAGGTCAAGAACATAATCGTCGACAAGCTCACCGTTGACGAAAATGAAGTCACCCCCTCTGCAGAGTTCAGCAAGGATCTCGGCGCAGACTCCCTCGATACCGTAGAGCTCATCATGGAGTTCGAGAAAGTATTCGGCATCACGATCCCCGATGAGGACGCTGAGAAGATCACAACCGTCGGCGACGCCATCAGCTACATCGAAGAGCACCAGAAGTAAGAAACAACCAACCATCAGAATCCAAACCGTATCCCATCCGTAATATGGAATTAAAGAGAGTAGTGATCACCGGCTTAGGCGCGCTTACCCCTATCGGCAAGAACGTGGCGGAAAGCTGGGATAGCGCTGTTAACGGAGTCAGCGGCGCCGGCCCCATCACCCATTTCGACGCCTCGAAGTTCAAGACCAAGTTTGCCTGCGAGCTCAAGGATTTCAATCCTGCGGAGCATTTCGACCGCAAGAAGGCCCGTACGCTCGACCTCTACGCCATGTATGCCCTCGTGGCTGCCGGCGAGGCAATCAACGATGCCGACCTCGACAACGAGAACCTCGACAAGAACCGCATCGGCGTGATATTCGCCGCCGGCATCGGCGGTCTCCATACTTTCGAGGAGGAAGCCGGATATTTCGCAATCCACGGCGAGGAGCAGGGTCCCAAATACAACCCCTTCTTCATCCCCAAGATGATCGCCGACATAGCGGCCGGCCATATCTCGATCGACCACGGCTTCCGCGGCCCCAACTTCGCGACGGTATCGGCCTGCGCATCCTCCAACAACGCCCTGATCGACGCCTTCAACTACGTGCGTCTCGGCATGGCCGACGCCATTGTGGCCGGCGGCGCGGAGGCTGCCATATATCCTGCCGGTGTGGGCGGCTTCAACTCCATGAAGGCCCTCTCCACACGCAATGATGATCCTAAAGGCGCCTCGCGTCCCTTCTCGGGCTCGCGTGACGGCTTCGTGATCGGCGAGGGTGCCGCAGCACTCGTGCTCGAGGAGCTCGAGCACGCCAAGGCACGCGGCGCTCATATATATGCCGAGGTAGTGGGCGGTGGCATGAGCGCCGACGCCTACCACATCACGGCTACTCATCCCGAGGGCCTCGGCGCACGTCTCGTGATGGAGAACGCTCTCCGCGACGCAGGCATGAAGCCCGAGGAGATCGACTACATCAACCTCCACGGCACTTCCACTCCCGTCGGCGATATCGGCGAGGCAAAGGCAATCAAGGAGGTATTCGGCGACCATGCCTATGAGATGAACCTCAGCTCCACCAAGTCGATGACAGGCCACCTGCTCGGCGCCGCCGGCGCTCTCGAGGCCGTCTTCAGTGTGAAGGCCCTCACCGACGGCATCGTGCCCCCCACGATCAACCACGAGGAGGGCGATAACGACCCGGAGGTGGACTACAACCTCAATTTCACATTCAACAAGGCACAGAAGCGCGACATCAACGCGGTGCTTTCCAACACTTTCGGTTTCGGTGGACACAACGCCGCCGTAATCATGAAGAAATACAAGGAATAAGACGGCGCGACGCCGTCTCGGATTTACGGTTTTTGGATATATCAACCCCGACAGGAGAGCCCAGAAGGCTCTCCTGCCGTTTTTTCGCGCTTTTTATGGCTCATGAGTTGGCCGTGTCGGATTTTATCACTAAATTGCAGTCGATTACCACTATACCCGCCAAGCCATGCAAACTCCAAGGCTGAAGACAGCCCTCCTCACATCCCTAGCCGCCATATACTGTGCCGTCGCGGCCCTTGGCGCCGCACCCGTCGACCTCCGTTTCTGCGTCATATACAGCAGCGACTGGACCACCGACGATTTCCCCTACGGCATATACTCCATCGACCCCACGAGCCCTGACCCCGAGCCCGCGCCTGTGTGGCTGAATGCCGTCCTCGAGGCAAACGGCGGAGCCGCCAGAGCCGGCGACCGCTATTTCGCCACGACACATTCCGGTTTCGCAGATGTCGGCACCGTCACACATACAATCCTGGACCTTGCCGACGGCAAGGTCCTCAGCACGATCGACGGCACAGCCGACGGTGTGGCCGAATGCCTCGCCTACGACGAGACGGACGGCGTGATGTATGGCTGCTTCCTCAACGCCGCCTCGGGCTATGACTTCGGCACAATCGATATCGACACCGGACGCCGCACCACTATCCGCGCCTCCCTGCCCACCCGCTTCCTCGCCCTCTGCTTTCATCCCGACGGCACACTCTATGCCTTCGATCCCGACGGCACGCTGCTGCGGGTAGACAGGAGCGACGGGGCCACGACAGTGATAGGAGCCACCGGCGCGCCGTCGGTCTATTCCACTGCAGCCGCCGTCGACACGGCCTCCGGCTGCATCTACTATTTCCAGGCCGAGCCCGAGGCCACGCGCCTGCTGCGCGTAGACCCCGCCGACGGCAGCGCCGAGACAGCTGCGGAGATGCCTCACGGCGAGCAATGCGTGGGCGCCTATGTCGAAGGCCCGGCGGCCGACAACGCCGCACCCGCCGCGCCCGGAGGACTTACCCTCGCCTTCGACGGCCCGGAGCTCCGGGGCACACTGTCGTTCACGCTTCCCTTCACCCTTTTCGACGGCACGCCGGCCTCCGGACGCATGCACTGGGCAGTGACGGTCGACGGCACGCCGGCAGCCTCAGGCGAGGGAGCGCCGGGAGAGCGGGCGGAATGCTCCGTGGCGGTGGCGGCCTCCGGCATGCATGAGTTTGCCGCGGTGTGTGGCAACGACGCCGGAGAAGGTCCTGAATCGCGAATCTTCCACTGGGTGGGATATGACACACCAGAATCGGTGAAAGGGCTTGAAATCGTCCGCAGCGCGGGAAAAGCCACACTCACGTGGGCACCTTCAGTCACGGGAAGTCACGGAGAATGGTTTGACCCTTCCGGGGTGACCTACGATATAATCAGTTATCCCGACGGCTCGATGGAGTATAGCGGGCTTCACGACACCACGGCCACCATCGACCTGCCGGAAGGCGCCCTCATGAAGATAAGCTATGCGGTGACGCCGAGGCTCCACGACGCCTGCGGCGATGCCACGCTGACTGATGAGCTCGTGGCCGGCCATACCTCCGCTCCCTGGAGAGAGGATTTCGAGACAGAGGAATCCTTCGGCTGGCTTACCGTGGAAGACCGTAACGCCGACGGCCGCACATGGACTCTTCATCGAGGCGACAGCGGCTCAAGGGCCATGATGGAATATTCACCCACAGAGGATGCCGACGACTATCTATTCACCCCTCCCCTGCTGCTCGGCAAGGGGGAATGGAGGGTGGCCTTCGATGTGGCGGCCTCCGAATATTATACCGAGCGGATGGAAGTGGGCCTCTTCTCCGCTCCCGATGCCGGCAGCCGCCTCGGAGAGGTGATGCCCGCGACTGATATCACCGGAGAAGAGAGTGTGAGGAAATCAGCCGGCTTCACAGTCGATGCCGACGGCATATACTGCATCGGATTCCACGGTGTGAGTCCGGCCGGGGCCTATCGCCTTTATCTCGACAACGTGGAAGTCGGAGAGGCCGGAGAGACGCCTCCGGCGCCAGGGATACCGACGCCACCGACAGGTCTCACGGCGATTGAAAGCTCCACGCCCGGCGAGGCCATTCTGGAATGGAGCGCTCCCGCGACGGATGCCGACGGCAATCCGGTTGACGCGTCGACATTGCGCTACAATATCTATGACGCCGCAGGAGCCACTCTCCTCTCCGGTGTGGCCGGGACATCGGCCACCGTGAGGCTGTGTGATCCCGACGGTATGGCCGTGAAGGCTTTTGTGGTTAAGGCCTGCAGCGAGGCAGGAGAGAGCGCGGAGGGAGCGGCCAGCGGTCTGACGGCATTCGGCGCGGCATACGCCATGCCGTTTGCCGAGTCGGCCGCCGGCTCGGCGTTTGACAACTGCTGGGGCACCGACGCCTCAGGCCATTGCTCCTGGGAGCCCGCTCCCTCTGTGGCCGGATACGGAGCGTCGGACGCCGACGGGGGTCTGATGCTCTTCACCACCGATGTCGCCGGAAGCCGTGCCTCCGTCATGTCGGCAAAGATATCGGTGGAGGGCGACACCCCGCGTCTCTCGTTCGACCTGCTCGGGATGCCCGGTAATACCAATACCCTCAACGTGTATGCAGTCGCTGCCGGCGAGGCCACGCTCCTCGGCGCCCTCTCCTGCGAAGGCGACGGCTCCTGGATGGGAATGGCTTTCGATATGTCGCCCTTCGACGGCCGCGTGGTCTCGCTGATGCTGGAGGCGGTGGGTGGCGGCAGCGCATGGACAGCCGTCGACAACATCCGGCTGGAGAATCGCCAGACCGCTCCCCGCCTCTTTCTGGAAGCCTGGGAGGGCAACGGATGGGTAAACGCCGGGCTGCCCGTGAGACTCCGGCCTGTGGTGGCGAATCTCGGCGACGCCGCATCAGGAGAATTCAATGTAAAGATAACAGCCACCGACGATGAAGGCATGGAAAGGGTTGTGACGGAATGTGTGGTCCGACCGCTTGAGCCGGGTGAAAAGACCGCGCTGCAGATGGAGGATGCCACAGGCTACGGCGACATCGACCGCACCTACCGCATCGAGCTCGACGGCACACTCCAGCCGCAGACTAAAGAGGTGACGGTGAGATGTCCTTATTTCCCGACAGTCTATGATTTCGAGGCAGTCACCGACGACAGCGACACACGTCTCAGCTGGGACGGAGTCGACAGCGGCATGAAATACGTGGCCGATGCCATCGCCGGCGTTGAGCTCTACAATCCCTTTTCCACCGGACGCACAGATTCTGAACTTGACGATGACTTCATGGGGGGCTGGCTTACCCATGACGGCGACGGCTTTCCTACATTCCGCCTCACCGACAGCGGGGGAGCTCCGCTGTGCTATCCCAACGCCACAGGGCCTAAGGCGTTCATGGTGCTTTCCCCTGCCCTTGCCGGAATCGATATGGACGCCATGCCGGAGCTGCGGCCACACGCCGGCGAGCAGTGTTTCGCCTCCTTTGCCTCCAACGGCGGCGAGAGCGACAACTGGCTCATCTCCCCGCTGCTCGCCACTGAAGCCCGGGATATGACTTTCAATGTGAAGGCTCCCTACACGCAATATGGCCCGGAGACGGTGGAGGTATGGTGGTCGGCCGGCCCCGTCTCCACATCCTCGATGACCCTTCTCGAGACTTTCACTGCCGACGGCGACTGGGAGGAGCACGCCGTGCCCCTTCCCGACGGCTGCCGCCGGGTGGCCTTCCGCCACTCCCCGGGAGCGTATCTCCTGATGCTCGACGATATCCGGCTTCAGTCTGACGGCCTGCTCGACGGTCTGGAGCTGCGGGGCTACCATATCTTCTGCGACGGCGCCGAGACCGGAACCACTGCCGCCGGCGACTGTCGATACACCGCCGCAGGCATCGCGGGAGTTTCCCATCAATGGCGTATAGTGCCGGAATACAACTATGGTTTCGGTCCCTCGAGCTATGAGCGCCGCGCCGACTACGACGGCGTGGAGGAGACGACAACCGACGGCAGAGTGACATCCGGCCGGGGCTGGATGGAGATCAGCGGAAGCAGCCGTGTCTCCGTGGTGACTCCCGAGGGGATGACGGTGTGGAGCGGCGTTCCCGGCGATGGCCGGAGACTGCCGCTTGCACAGGGCCTCTATATCGTTGTAGCCGACGACGGATCCATGAAGGTGCTCGTGAGATAAGTGGCTCCACTTTATGGCATATCTCAGTTTTTATGTACCTTTGTGGAGGGATATGGCGGGATGACTCCACTCCTGCCGCCATGCCCGACTTCACTGCATCGAATATTAACTAAACAAATATAAACGTAAACATCATGAAATCAGCCATCGCAATCCTCGGCACCGCCCTCGTGGCAGCCGGAGCCGTGGCCACACCGCGACAGATCGACAGGTTTCGCGCGGCTCCGGAGACAAGGATCCCGCTGCCCGCGAATGTCGATTCGGTATCGGCCGGCATGAATCCCTTCGACGCCACACAGCTGCTTGGCGCGAAAACCTTCTTCCACGACTACGAGACCCAGAACTGGACTACGGAGAGGGCCGACAGCGGACGCTTCGTCTTCGCCGCTCCCAAGGAGGCCACCCTCCGCACCTTCGTGACCCACCTGCGCCCCGGGCGCTTCGCCAAGGGAACCCTCAGGATAAGCGCTACCTCCCGCGCCCAGGTCGACGTAAACGGAAACACCGTAATCTCCAAGACCACCGCCGACTCGGTGGCCGCTCCTTCCGAGGCCCCGCTCGAAATGAATCCGCAGACCGACTATGCGGTACAGGTCAACCTCCTCGCCATGCCCGACGACAAGGGAGCGCCTGAGTTCACCCTCGAGTTCATCCCCGACGAGGGCTTCGACAATGTGGAGGTCGCCATGGGCCCTGAGCAGAAACGGCGCTTCGAGGTCGAGGACATCATGCTCGGGCGCCGCGTGAGCAGCACATCCCTCTCACCCGACGGCAACTACATCATCATCAGCTACAGCGAGCGCTTCACACCCACTGAATCCCGCTCCTGGTGCGAGCTCCGCGAGACACGCACAGGGCGTGTGATCCAGGCCAACCTCCGCGAAGACGCGGTGTGGACGCCGCGCGGCGCGAGCTACTGCTATATGGAGAAAATGAACACGGAATACGACCTCTACGTCGTAGACGTGCCCTCGCTGAAGACACGCCTCGTGGCCCGCGGGCTGCCCGACGAGGCGATTATGTGGAGCCCCGACGAGAGCTACATGCTCTACTACAAGAAGGCCGACGGGAAGAAAGACGAGGGAATCATGCGGCGCGTCTCCGATCCCGACGACCGCATCCCCGGCAACCGCGACAAGTTCTACATCATGAAGTTCGACCCCGCCACACGCCTCTCGACGCCGGTGACATACGGCGGTCCCAGCACGATGATATGCGACATCTCGCCCGACAGCAGGAAGGTGCTCTATCTGGCCACACGCGAGACACCCTCGAAGTATCCCTTCTATTACTCCGACCTTGTGGAGGTCGACGTGCAGACGCTCGCCACCGACACCCTCGTGGCCAACGAACCCTCGATCAGCGGCGCAATATATTCACCCGACGGACGCCGCCTCTTCATCACGGGCGGCCCCGGCTTCATGAACAACCTCGGAAAGAATGCCGGCCCCCATCCCATCGCCAATGACTTCGACACCCAGGGATACCTCTTCGATATCGCCACACGCAAGGCAACTCCCCTTACCCTCGACTTCAATCCGGCCATCACCGGATCTCCCGACTGGAACGAAGCCGGCAACCGCATCTACTTCCAGGCCGAGGACGGATTCATGGTTTCCCTCTACCGACTCAATCCGGACGACGGCAAGATAGAGAAGCTCCCTCTCGAGGTCTCCTACGACAACAACTTCTCGATCGGCGACCATGAGACACGCTGGCTCTCCTATACCGGCCAGAACTACTACATCAACGGGCAGGCATGGCTGCTCGACCTCAACACCGGCAAGAGCACGCTGCTCGACAGCCCCCTCTCCGAGCGCTACGACAATATCGAGTTCGGCAAGGCCGATGTCTGGAACTTCACCGCTTCCGACGGCACGGAGATCGAGGGGCGCGTGGTGCTTCCTCCGGATTTCGATCCATCGCGCAAGTATCCCCTCATCGTCTACTACTACGGCGGCACGAGCCCATCCCAGGAGTCGCTCGGCCATCCCTATTCCCCGCAGGTGTTCGCTTCCCGCGGCTACGTGGCCTATGTGCTCAACCCGAGCGGGACGACGGGCTACGGCCAGGAATTCTCGGCACGCCACGTCAACGCCTGGGGCGACCGTACGGCCGATGACATCATCGAGGGAGTGAAGCAGTTCTGCAAGGAGCATCCCTATGTCGACTCCAGGAAGATCGGCTGCCTCGGCGCCAGCTACGGCGGCTTCATGACCCAGCTGCTCCAGACCAAGACCGATATCTTCGCCGCCGCCGTGAGCCACGCCGGAATCTCCAACCTCACCTCCTACTGGGGCGAAGGCTACTGGGGCTACAGCTACAACTCCGTGGCCGCCGCCCAGTCGTATCCCTGGACAGATCCCGAGCTCTTCACCAAGCACGGCTCCCTCTTCAACGCCGACAAGATCCACACTCCGCTGCTGCTGCTCCACGGCACCGTCGACACCAATGTGCCCATCGGCGAGAGCATCCAGCTCTTCAACGCGCTGAAGATCCTCGGCCGCACCGTGGAGTTCATCACCGTGGAAGACAGCAACCATGTGGTGACCGACTACGAGAAGCGCCTCGTATGGCAGAACACCATCATGGCCTGGTTTGCCAAGTATCTCCAGGATGACCCGCGCTGGTGGGACAGTCTCTACGGTAAATAATCCACACTGACATGAAGAAGATAGCAAGCTTCACCATCGACCACACGCGTCTCGAGCCAGGCATCTACGTGTCGCGACGCGACGTCACCCCCTCGGGCGATGTGGTCACGACTTTCGACGTCAGGCTGACGCGCCCCAACCGCGAGGCGGCGCTCGACCCCAGGGCCCTTCACGCCATGGAACATCTCGCCGCCACTTTCCTCCGCAACCATCCCGTGTGGAGCCCGAAAGTGGTCTACTGGGGACCCATGGGATGCGCCACCGGCAACTACCTGCTGATGCAGGGTGAGCTCGAGAGCGCCGACATCGTCGACCTCATGAAGGAGACCATGGCGTTTATCGCCGGCTTCGAGGGCGACATCCCCGGAGCCTCCCCGCGCGACTGCGGCAACTACACATTCATGGATCCGGAGGGCGCGCGCCGCGCGGCTGCCCGCTTCCTCCACGAGACCCTGGAGAACATCACCCCCGCCTCGCTCCACTATCCGGAGTGAGCGGACGCACACACGACTGCGGGCCCGGCTTCCCTCTGGAGGCCGGGCCCGCTTGCCGTTCATGCCATTAGATCTATCTTACAATTACCTTGGCGCTGCGCTGGCCGCAACGCACGATATACATGCCGGCGTCAAGTCCTGTGGCGCCGCAGCGTCGGCCCTGGAGGTCGTAGACCTCGGCGTCGGCCGGGGCGATTATGCTGTTGCCTGAAACCTTCACATCGAGGTCGGCCATGGGGCTGGCGACGCCCGCGAGGCTCTCGATCTTGAAGGCGGGGGATACGGTCTGCGTCATGAAGTTGCCGGAAGCGTCGGTCATCGAGATCCTCACGTCAAACCATCCCATGAGGGCCTCCTCGGTGATGTGCATGAGGGTGGCCGTGTAGGCGGGGGCGTAGGGTGTGTGGCCGTAGCACGGGGGAAGGTCGAAGTTGTCTTCCACGCAGACGAGTTCCTTCCATTCGTTCTTGCCATAAGGCGAATACTCGATGGTGGGCACCACCACATCGGGAGCGTTGACGTAGGCGCCGTCGCCGTCGGATGTTTCCGGGTCGAGCACAAAGTCACCGGCTACGAGGCGCAGCGTGCCGTCGGCGGGTTTCGCGAAGGTGTTGGTGATGGTGCGCTCTTTGTTGACGAAGCTGAGGATCTGCACGCCGGGAGCCACGCAGTCGGTTTTCGTCTGGTCGAAGCCTGTGGAGAGGATCGTCCTGGACTCCATGCCGTCGATCTCGCCGGGGAAGGTCTGGATGTCAAACCTGTATTTGCCTGGATCGTGCTCTTCCCAGAACCAGGGATTCACGAGATCCTGGAATCTCCAGAGCAGCTCTTCTTTCTCATTGGAGTTGATGATCTCCTCGTCATTGTAATATATCTGGAAGTCGCAGGCATCGCTGTAGGAGCCGATGTTGCCGCCGTAGATGTCGGTGTAGTAGTAGTCGAGATATGTGCCGTCAAGGCCGGAGAAGAGCGTGCAGGCCACGGGCTGTGTGCTGCCGTAGACGCAATAGGGAGACTCTTCCGCATTGGGGAGATAGGGGTGATGGGGAATCTCGGCGTTTAGGCCTTTCAGAAAGTCAAGTGTCAGGAAGCCTGAGGAAAGTACTCCCTGGTTGGAGGCAAGCTTATCCACATTGATGTCGGTGGGAAGACCGAGGATGTTGTTGTACATCATGTTGGTCTCGACCATCATGCCGCCGTCGGGGAAGAAGGTGGTATCGCTTTCATACTGCACCACGAGGTCTCCTGTTTTAGGAGTCACGGTCACTTTCCATCCGCGTGTGCGCGGTGTGGAGGCGGGCACGGAGATCAGGATATCCTTTACCTCCGTCTGGTCAGTGCTTGGAGATAGGGGCGAGGAGCCGACGTTCATGTCGAGGCCGTCGAGCGTGAGGTTGAAGCCCGGGAATGTGAGGCCTTCCACCTGATGAGGCTGCTTGAGGGCGTATGCCGTCTTCTGGAATTCTCCCGCGTATGTCTTGGTGAAGTCGTCGGCGGTGTTGACGGTAAGCTCCGGCTTCTCTTCGTCCGGGATAAGCATTACCATCTCGTTGGTGGCCGGTCCTGTCTGTAGGCCGTAGATCTGATAGGGGAACCATCCGGGCTCGCCGTTGGTGTAGTAGACCTGGCATTCGAGCGGGTCGGGATACCCCTCGTATTTGGCGCCCCCGGCCATGGTGCCTCCCACAGTCCAGCCGAATCCCTCACGGAAAAGCGCCGAGTTGATAGTGAGCGAGAGGAGATTGCCCTCGCTCACTAATTCGGTGTCGAATCCCCACTCGCTGTCAGGGTTTTCAACGATGCGGTAGGTGTCGAGCTCCAATGGGGTGCCTTCGTGGTTGACGGCCTTGAAGGTGTATTTCTTCGTGGCTTCGGAGGCGGCGATGTCGAATACCGTCCCCTCGGCGACATCCACTCCCGTGCGCGTGACATAGAGGGTGGCCAGCTGGTTGCCTGTCTCGTCATATTCGTAGAAGGAGACGACCAGATTGTATTTCCCGGCCGGAACCTCGAAAGGAACGGAGCTGCCGTTCTCGAAAGACTCATAGGCGAAATTCTCGCCCGCGTCATCGAATGCAAACACGCTGCCCGGAACATAGCGCGCGGCATCGAAATCGACATTCACGGTGGCTGCTGCCATCTCGCCGGCGCGTGTCTTCTTCACTCCCGCGGTCTTCTCGGCCGTGCGGTGGGTGAAGACAGTCTTCTGCATTAATTTCTGTGCTGACGGGTCGATGTCCGAACGGTGTGACGACTGTGTCACTTCATGATGGCGGTTGACTGTCGCGGTGGCGCCGGCGGCTACCAGTCCCGACAGTGCGATGAACAGTAAAGTTTTTCCCATATTAAATAACCATTTTACAGATTTATTAATGCATTTTAAATATTATAACAATCCCAAACGGCAAATGGTGTAAAAATTTTAATAAAAATTTCCAATCGCTGTCAATCTGTGAACAAATCGCCCCTTTCGGAAGTCTTTCTGTTGTAACCGGATTTAATCACCGGCATGCGGAGCAACGTCTGCGGCGGGTCATCGACCGGATGTACAGCCGGGAGGCCATACGATAGGTATGGCCTCCCGGTTCATGACTCAGACTGCAGGGCGCTCGTCAGAACGGCTGGGTCACGACATAATCCTCCACTACGGGGGCGAAGCCTATGGTGTCGACAGTATATGTATTGTTGATCACCACGTTGTAGATATAAGAGTAGCCCTGCTGCCACGACGCCACCGCCGGAGTGGAGAGCGGGAAGAGCATACGTCCGCAGTCCGTCTGCTCCACGAGGAGGTATTCTGGAGTATACTCGTTGGGCCACACCTTTTCTCCGGTGGCCTTGTCCTTTATTATACAGTCGATCTGCATGAAGCTTCCCGTGAAGCCGGATGAGGGGGAATAGGCCAGCTTCTGAAGGGCCTGCGGCACGAAATATGAGGTGTTGAGATTTCCCTCGGTGAGGTCGACGGGGGTAGGGGTCAGCGTAGCCGCGGCTCCGTCGATATCATAATATGTGAGCGTCTTGCCGGGCGCCGAGAGGCCGTCCCATTTGCCGGGGCCCCCGCTGTCGGAAGTGTTGTGCTGCGGCATCGTGAAGTCGCCGCTGAGCGAGATGTTGTTGAGCGATACGTGATATACCTCCACGGTATATCGGTTGCTTGTGCTCGAGAGCATTACCGTCACCTTGCTCATGGCATGGCGGAAGGTGAGCGGCACGGGAGCCGGGCTTTCCACCTGGTCGAGAGTCACGGCATAGAGATAATCGGTGGCCCCGCAGGTGAGTCTTGCGACCGGATTGTTGTCGCTTTCGCCGGACGACTGGCTTCTCCAGGCTCCGGAGGCTGGGCTGACAGCGTAGAAGTCCACAGGAACCCCGGGCCAGTACACCGCGGGTGAATATGTCCATGAGCCTCCATCGCGTCTCACGGTCACTCCGTCCATTATCACGGAGGTGTCGGTGTAGGCATACACTAGGAAGTCCTGGAGCGTTGCTGTAGTGGTGGAGGCCGCGCGTGTCCCTTTGGGAGCCGTGGCGTAGAAACCTATCTCGTGGCCTGTGGCAGACGGGCCGGGATCAGGCTGCTGGTTGTCGGAGCAGCCCGTGGCGAGCGCTGCGAGTGGAAGAAGTGCGATAAATGTCTTTTTCATAATCCTCGGAGCCGGCAGCTGAGACCATAACGGGGAAGTCCTTATGCGATGCTGCCATGGCTTTTAATATCAACGCCGTATCATGTGCCATAGTTCACCACCACTGTGCTCCATCCGGCCACCGAGGGATCGAAGGCGCCGCTTTCCGCCGGCGGCGAGTAAGGGAGGGATATGCTGTCGATCACGATCTCCACATTCATCGGGTCGGGCGCCGATGCCACGGTGGCGCCGACATCGTAGTCACGGCTCTGAATACTGTTGTCAGACAGCCTGAAATAAAGGCGGAGCCGGTTGGCGTTGCCGTGCGTCTGTGATACGCCGAAAGTGCAGAATCTCGCCGCGACGGTGGAGTCGGCGGCAATCTGAGGACTGAACGAGACCCCGACCCCTTCGCCTTGTTTCTCCATCCTGTAAAGGTCGATGCCGGGCGACATGCCGGATATGATCCCCTTCATGGCCGCCACTCCCTGAAGGTTGCCGACATGCAGGATCCTGACCGTGTAGACGGGGGTGATCCGGCGCGGCTTCACTACAAGACTGTAGGGATCCCTGCCTCTGTCATCTCCGGGCGTGGCCTCATATCCGATTCCCGAGGGATCCACCACGACCGGCGCCATGAAGGCCGACCACATCATGTCGGGAGCCTCATAAAGGTCCATATCCTCGTCGCCGACCGTCTCACGGCGCATTGCCGTGGTGACAAACGGCATGCCGTGGCTTCCATCCTTAAAGATTATGTCGGAAGTGTCGTCGTTAAACGTCACGAAATCATATTCGCCGGCCTCAAGCGCCACTTTCCCCGCTTCTCCTGATGGAAAATCGAATCGCCAGGGAGAGGCTACTCCACGGCGGAAGAACATGTAGGCCATACCCTCCGGCCTGGCGTCAGGGGCGTATCTCCAGTCGGTGACGATCGTGAACTCGACCTTATCGTCGCATGGACGTATGTCATCGTAGATGCACGATGTCATGATGCCAAGCAACGCCGCCGAGGCTGATGCCATCAGATATATCCTTGTATGGGCTGACATTACGGGTTGACTATGTGAAACCGATGTGGAACCGTGGCTCCGGCTCCCGTAAGGGACGGCCCCGGCTCCCGTTGTGTAAACAAACGCCGGGAATCAAAAGTTCTGTCTCTGCGTTGGAGCGCGCAAGACGACGGAATCCCCCGCGGCGGCCGCCGCGGGGGATTCGCACAAATATATATAGAATGTTCACAGGTGTCTCATTCACATCACTTTCACCGTCCTTGAGCCGGAAGGAGACGAGGCCTTCACGATAAGTATACCTTCTCCGTCCACCGGCAGTGTCGTCGAGCCGGCGCCCTGCGCGTCGATGGCCATTATGATTCTTCCCTGGGCGTTGTAGACGCTGACGGCTCCTAATCCGTAGGGTGACGAGACCTTAATCACACCTCCGTCTCTGACCACACTTATTCCACCGTCCCTTACCGTCTCGATGCCGTTTCCTGCGTCGGTCACCGTCACGTTGTCGATAGCCAGATGATAGTCCATCATTCCGCAGTAGTGCCATCTCAGACGGATCGTCGCCGACTGGCCGGCGTATTCCCCGAGAGGGAAGGTGGCTGTCTCGGGCGCGAATCCTTCTGTCGCCTCCGGGTCGTAGGAGCCGAGGGAGACCACAGGCGTCCATTCGCCGCTTCCGTCGGTCTCTATTTCCAGAGTGGCCTCCGAGTCGAAGCCTGTGGAGGCATAGTCATAGGAGAATGTCACGGCAAGCTCATCGCTGTCGCAGCCGGCTATGTCGATGGCCGGGCTCACCAGAGCGCCGTCGAGGGAATAGAATCCGCTGTTGATGCAGTCGATCGATGCGAAGCCTTTGTCGAAACCGTCGCCTGCCACTCCGATGCCGTTGGGATCTCCGAACTGCCAGAGATAGCTTTCCGGCGTGTTCTCCCAGAGATTCTCGAGAGTCCAGTCGGCGGGCAGATGGCCGGAGTCGAAATTTTCGGACAGCGGGAGGGCGCGCGGCGCCGGTTCGCCGTATTCAACATCGACATATGCCGGCAGGGCCTTCACTCCGTCGGTATAGACTGCGGTGACGTAATAGCGGTAGATTCCCTCCGCCATGCCGGAGTCGGTGAAGGCGAGGTCCTGGGCGGCGTCGGCGAGCATCGTGTCGGCGCGCCAGATCTCATAGCCGGCCACCTGATGGCTTTCCTCCTCGGGCGTCTCCCATGTGAGTGCCACATTGGCGCCCTGGACGGAGGCCTGGAGATTGCGGGCGTTGTAGCGGGTGTCGATTGCTATACGGCGTCCCACGCGCTCCGATTCGCCGTCGGGATCCTCATACACGGCGGCCACGCGGAAGTCGTAGATACCTTTCGTATAGCCCCAGTATTCGAGGGAAGTGTCCTCGATCATGGTGCCCACCTCCATACCGTCGCAATACACATTGTAGTATGCCGGCGCTATGACTCCCTGGGGAGCTTCCCAGCTGAGGGATATGATATAGGATGATTCGTCGTTTTCATCGGGTGCCGCCTCTACGGAGACTCCCGTCGGGGGGAGAAGCTTGATTTCCTCGATGGTGACCTCCCGCGTGGCCGCGGTCGACAGTCTCCCGTCTGATTCCGCAAACACCTCATAGACGTGTGTGCCCGGTGTCTTGGGGCTCCTGTCGGTATATTCAAGGCTTGTCACGTGCTCCGCGATCACATTGCCGTCGAGGCGGATCGTATAGCCGTCTACCTTCTCCGCGCCTGAACGTGAGGAGCTGATCCTGACGTCGTCGAGGGCCCAGAGGAAATGCACCATCTCGGCGGTGTCGCTGACTCCCTGGAAAGCCACCATGGCCGATGGTCCCGAGCCCAAGGGGAGCGCGAGGCTGTGCCAGCCCAGCGTGGACGCGGCATCATAGCGGGCATCCCATATCGTCTCCCAGGTCTCTCCGCCGTCGTGGCTCACTTTGATGTAGTAATGGTCGGGAAACGCCTCGTCGGCGCCATATTCCAGAATGGTAGGGTCGATGTAGTAATAAAGCTCAAGATAGGAGGCATTCTCCAGGGAGGGAGTGATGAGCCATTCGTCCTGGGCGGCATCGTGGTCGCCGTTCATGGCGTAGATGTCGAAATAGAGCATGGCGCTCCCCTCTCCTGTGTGTATATAGTCGGTGTAGTTGCCTGTCTGGAGGAAGTCGTCGCTTGGATAATGAAACCACGAGCATAGATAGGCATAATCGTTGGTCACACGTGCCGACCATCCTTCAGGCGCAAACGCCTCCTCCTCGAATCCACAGTCGAGAAGGGTCTCGCCTGCGTCTCCGTTGCTCCAGCTGAGCTCAACGCGCGTTCCGGTGACTCCGGCCTCCAGGCCCGAAGGTGTGGCCGGCTCCGCATATGCCGCGCCCCACACCGATGTCATGGCTGCTGCGGCCGCCATTACGATTGTGTCTTTGTAGAATTGCTTCATAGTGTAGATGATGTTTGGTGCTTTGATTTTTTTCGCAAATATACGTGATTTCCAATCCACGGCCCGCGTAATCTCCTGAAAACGCTTACGGATTCGCGAATTCATAATCATTTGGGGCGTTTTCCCGATTCCGTAATGCCCGGCGCGTCCACACTCCCCCCTCTTATTTTGTTATTACGGTTGATTTGATTAAATTTGCCGCACACTTCGGTTATGCCACGACTGCATCTACATATCATCCTGCTGACACTGGCGCTCGCGTGCCGACTCTTCTCCGCTTCCGGGAAAGAGGCCCCTCCCGTGCCGGTGTCGTTGGAGGCCATTTCCACCGACTCCCTTTTCAGGCTCGGGGAGGCGGCCTACGACCGCGACGACCTCGACGAGGCGCTGGCGGCCTTCACCGCCCTCTGCTCCCGCGACGACGGCTCATCCTCGCGGCGACTGTTCTCCCTGGCCCATCAGCACCGCGGCCATATCCTCTACCAGCGCGAGAGGCACGCCGAGGCGATGCAGGAATACCTCCGCGCCCGCGGCATCGCAGAGAAGGAGGGCCTTGCCGACCGCCTCCCATCCATCTACATCAATATCGGCAATGTCTTCTCGGAGACCGACGATATCGACACAGGAATAATGTTCTACCGCAAGGCCCTCTCGGCTGTGGCCGACGACGAGGCCCACAGATATCTTCCGGTGGCCTACAACAATCTCTTCTATGCGTATTATCTCAAGGAAAACGCCGACTCGTCGAAAAAATACTTCAAACTCTACCGCGACCTACGCATATCCGACGGCCGCTCGAGATACGACCTGCTCCTCAACCGCGGCCTTCTCGACGAGATGGAGGGACACCATGCCGAAGCCATCGCCATGTTCAGGCTGGCGGCTGCGTTCGCCCGCGACTCGCTCGCCTCGCCGCTGTGTGCGGCATCGGCAAATTCCTATATCGCGCATGCCTACGAGCATACGGGAAGTCTCGACTCTGCGCTCGTCTATCTCCACGGCAATGTGGAGACAGCCCGCGCCAACGACTACAACAATCTCCTTGTGGAGTCGCTGCGCGACCTGGCGCGCATCTACGACCGTCTCGGGCGCAGCGAGGAGGCCCTCCAGTATAAGTCGGACTGCCTCGCCCTCTCCGACTCACTCTTCAGCCGCGAGACCCTCAACCTCATCAAGAACTCGCAGGCCGACTACGAGCAGAACGCCGATGCCTACACCATCCGCACGCTGAATATGGCCAACGCCCTCCAGAGGGGGTGGATCATCGCGCTCTTCGCGGTCATCGCGGTGATAGCGCTCCTCTCGGCGCTTCTCTGGAGGCAGAAGCGACGCCTCTCGGCCGCCTGGTGGGGACTCTACGAGCGCAACCTCTCGCTGCTCGACGCCGAGCGGCGATACACGGGACGCATCGCGGCCCTCGAGAAGCGTCTGGAGGAGACGGAGGAGGCGCGGACCGCCCCGGCCGCCCCGGCCGCAGCGGCGCCTCAGGCGGCTGAGACGGCTCCGGATGCTTCGACCGGGGTCGGGGCAGAGGCGCCGTCGACCCGCAGACTGCTCATCAGCAAGGAGCAGCGCGAGAAGCTCCTCGACAGGATAATCCACGTGATGGAGGAGCCGGAGCTCTATTGCGACCCCGATTTCAGCATCGACCGCCTTGCGGCTGCCATTGAGTCCAACTCCCGTTATGTCTCGGAGGTGATCAATGAGGAATACGGCATGAATTTCCGTGCGTTTCTCAACCGCTACCGCGTGAAGGAGGCGATGCGGAGGCTGGAAGACATTGAGCATTACGGCCATCTCACGATCAAGGCCGTGGCGGAGAGTGTGGGCTATAAGTCGCAGGCCACCTTCATCACGGTCTTCACCAAGGAGACGGGCCTCAAGCCGAGTCTCTACCAGCACCTCGCCCGCACCCGCCACACCACCTGACCATAAAAATTGCGGATTTGTAGGTAATCGCCAAATACAAACTGTGGTTTTGTAGGTAAATACTCCTTCCTGCCTTTCTGTCGATATTCCTATAGGCAGTTGTCCTGACCTTGAAATCTTTCAGACGAAGCTGTCGTCACCTTGTGTGATAACGGGCCGATATGTCTGATAATCAAAATAAAAGTATTACCTTTGCATTATGAACGACTTAACTGTATCAAATATCGAGCGGCAGAACGTGCTGAACAATCGCTATGCCGTGGAGGCCCTTCAGGAGAATCTTGGATTTACCGGGATGCTTTTTGAGGGAGAATATCGTTTTACCAAGAAAATGGTTGGGAGCAAAGCCACTGTCAATGCACATCAGCCGTCACTCGTTCGCTCATATAGCGCAGGAGTCAGGAGCCGAGTCATCAGCCATCAAGAATATCCTTGGTCATAGCAACCTCGCCACAACCGAGCGTTACATGGGTAGCTTCGACACCTCCAAGACCGATGAAACGCTACGCAATGTCTTCTCCAAGAAACAGTCCTCGGCTACCGCAACGAAGGAATCAGGAGCGACAAAAGAGGAGCAGGCAATCGAATTGCTAAAGGGTATGACCCCGGAGCAAATAATGGCTGTGATTTCGGCAATCAATAAATAATCAGTAAATTTGCATATGGAACAGAATACAGCAATAGCACACATATATAACCATGCGGCTGAAACCATAAAGAATGCTATTCTGAAAGGTCAATATGAAGCTGCAAAGGGTGTCAATCGGGTGCAACTGTTTACATATTTTGCCATTGGGAAATATGTGTCTTTAAACACAAGAAACGGAGTATGGGGAACCGGGGCATTGAAAGCTATCAGCGAAAGGCTTAGGAAGATTCTTCCCGGTTTAAGGGGATACGGAGAAACCCAATTGAGGGAAATGAGATTGTTTTATGAAGGCTGGTCTTTCCTTGATTCAAATTCATCGGTTACGACCGACGAATTTGACACTGTTAATTCATCGGTTGCAACCTATGAATTGCAAGACATTGTAAACGTGGAAGATATATTGGGTTTAATTAGGGATATTCAGTTAATTGCTAACTGATTATTTGCCAATGTCATAGATATTTCGTAACTTTACAAAGA
>CANQRV010000027.1 GCA_947626355.1 uncultured Muribaculaceae bacterium | reverse complement strand
TGTATCGGGGCATATATCGCATCCTCGGCCCATTTCACAACCTCAATTTTACGCCATTTACTGAATATCCCTACTTAAAACCATTACGACTATCCGATTGAGATTGCCATTGAAAGGCTCAATGCTCACCCGTACTATGCTTCTGACTCCAGAGCACAAGTCGCTGAAGCCCCTTTTTGACCACTTCGGCGTTTAATGTGACGCAATGACGAATCAGGAAGTGATGATGTAGAGAAAGTTCGGATATGAAAAAAGGAGAGGCGGTGTCCAGGCCGGCGCAGAAGGCCGGCGGCCGGATACCGCCTCTACTGTTATGCGAGCAGCTAATGCCGCTTCTTTCCTAATACTTGAACGGAGTCTCGCTTACGTAGACCTTGAAGCGCTTGATGGCGCCGGGCACGTCGCTCTCCATTCTCGGGAGATACTGGATGGCGCTCACTGTCTTGTCGCCGCCGAGGTCGATGACGAAGGAATGGGGATAGGGAGTGCCTGGCACTGTGCTCCAGTAGGTCGACTCCTGAAGGTCGAAGATCTTGTCGGCGCTACGGTTGACGCCCTTCATGTCCTCGCTGTCGGCATAGACCACAGTCCATGGCTCGCGGCTGAGGCGCTGGCCGTTGCCGTCGAGCACGTAGAACTCGGCGATGGCGGCCACATCCTTGCCGTCGATGGCGTCGAGAGCCTCAAACGCCAGATAGCGGCCGTGGACGGGCTTGTCGAGCTTGCGCTCCTGCCACCCGTTGCCGGGTGCGAACTCGCCGGCGAGCACCGGCGTCATGCCGCTGAGGTCGAGCTCCTGACCCTCCTCGCGGTGGGTGAGCGGCTTCTTCACGAGAAGCTGGTCGAGGAGCGGCTCACGGAGACCTTCAACGGTAGCCTCACGGGGACCGACGATATCAAACACCACGATCTCGTTCTCACCCTTCTTCAGCCAGGGACCCGGAGTGTAGAGCGTCTGCTGCGGGCCGATCTCCCAGATGCGGCCGAGAGGATGACCGTTGACGTAGACAAGACCTTTGCCCCATGAGCTGAAGTCGAGGAAGGTGTCGGAAGGTCTGGAGACATTGAAAGTGCCGCGATAGACACCTCTCGGTAGACGACCCTGGTCGTCGGCAGATACAGACGCCATAGGCTGGAACTGCATCGACTCATAGAAATCGAGCTCGTCGGGAAGCTGATATACCTTCCAGTCCTTGAGGTCGCAGACATATTTGAAGCCGTCCTTCTGCTCGGTGAGTGTCACCTTGCCCACGATGCCCTTGAAGTCCTTGATGGCGCGGCCGAAATTGATGCGGCCCATGGCCTCCACGAGGATGGTGAGCTTAGAGTCCCTGGGGCAGGAGGGGATGATGAGCTCCTTCTCGCCGTTGCGGCGGTCGAGCTTCCCGATATACCTGTCGTTGACAAACACCTGAGCGAAGTCGTGTGCCTCATCGACCGTAAGCAGAGCGGGCTCGTCGAGCTTCGGGAGGGTGGTCTGATATATGATGCTGCCGAAACCCTGGTCGTATTCCTCCATTGTGCGCAGCTCCATATCCTCCTTAGGCTCGGGGAGATTGGCGAAGAGGGGCGCCACCTCGGTGAGCCGGAACTCCTTGACCGCAACGGGCTTGATGGTGGCGGGCACCGGGGGGAGCTTCTTGCCGTCGTTATACTTGGCGAGGGTCTCGCGGAGGAGATTGTATTTGGGAGTGATCTGACCAGACTCGGAGATGGGGGCATCGTAGTCGTAGGAAGTTACGTCGGGAGCGAAGCCGGGAGAGTTGGCGCCGGCCCAATGGCCCCAGTTGGTGCCTCCGTGGGTCATGTAGAGGCTGAATGAGATTCCCTTGGAGAGCATCTCGTCGATGCCTGCTATCATATCCTCAGCGGGGCGGGTCTCGTGGTTGGCACCCCACTTGTCGAACCATCCGCTCCAGAACTCGGAGCACATCAGGGGGCTGTCGGGGCGCACCTCCTTAAGCTTCGCAAACTGCTGGTCGATATTGGCACCTGTGCCGAAGTTCATCGTCCAGATCAGGTCGTCGAGGCCGTTGTTGAGGAAGTTTGACGACCAGTCGCACTGGAAGAGGGTGACATTGTCGCCGAAATTCTTGCGGAGCATGTCGCGGATGGCCGAGACGTAAGGCTTGTCGGTGCCGTAGGAGCCGTATTCATTCTCCACCTGCACCATGATGATCGGGCCGCCGTCGGCGATCGTGAGGTCGCCCACCTGCTCGGCCACAGCCTTCTGGAACTTATCCACGCGCTCCATGAAGTATGGATCATTCTCACGCAGACGCACGTCCTTGTTCTTGAGGAGCCACCATGGCAGGCCGCCCATCTCCCACTCGGCGCACACATACGGGCCGGGGCGGAGAATCACCTTCATACCGTTTTTCTCGCAGAGCTTCACAAACTCACGGAGGTCGTTCTGGCCGGTGAAGTCAAACTCCCCCTCCTTGGGCTCATGGGCATTCCAGAAAGTATAGAGACAGATGGTGTTCATGCCGAGGGCCTTGCAGAGCTGGATGCGCTGCTCCCAGTATTCCTTTGGGATTCGCGGATAGTGGAGCTCGGCGGCCTTCACCACGAAAGGCTCGCCATTGAGGAGGAACGTGCCGTCGCCGGCCTCAAAGCGAGTCTGGTCGGCGTAGTCGGCGGGGCTCCATTTCTCCTTCCAGGGAATGGTGACCTTACCGTCGGAGAAATCGATGGGGAGCCATACATAACGGGAGTCCTCGAGATCGAGCTTGTTCCATCTGTCGAACATGGCCACGTAGAGGTCTTTCTTACCGTGTACGGGCTGCACGTAGGTGCTCTGGGCGTAGAAAGTCTTGTCAGCGTCAGGACCTGTGCAGGGGTCACCGATGGTGGTCCACTGCCCCATTATGGAGTCGGCCACTGCAATCTCGGCGTGGTTTGGATCCCAGCCGGTGCAGCCGCTGGAGAGCATATAATACTTTCCGTCGTGCTTAAACACGGCAGGGGCTTCGCGTGCGTCACCGATGAAATTGCGGGTGAAGCGGCCGGTGGGACGGAGATAGTCGTCGGTCAGCTCGTTGATATGAAGAGTCTGGTTGTTTTCGGAAGATGAGAACTGATATGCCCTGCCGTCATCGTCGACGAAGATCGTCTGGTCGCGGCTCATGCTGTTGTTGGGCCGGAAGGAGCCGAGATACCTGAACGGGCCCGTAGGCTTGTCGGCCACGGCCACGCCTGCGGCAGCTTTGCCGTAGTCGGCGCTGTCGACGTGCATCCACATCACGAACTTGCCGGTCTTGGGATTGTAGACCACCTTAGGGCGTTCGAGCACATTGGCAGGGTTAAGGTCGCTCGATGAGTCGTCGGGCTCGGCGGGGAGCACGATTCCCTCGAAAGTCCAGTTGACCATATCGGGGCTTGAATAGCAACCGATGCCGGTGACATCGGTGCGATAGCATTCCCAGGTAGCCCAGTCGGGAAGTATGGTCTCCCCTTTCTTATATTCTCCGTAGAGATAGTATTTGCCGTTATGATAGAGCATGCCGGCACCGTGGGCATTGATGGGATTGCCGTCTGTGTCGAGCCATACCTCGCCGTTGGTGATCACCTTGGCGTCAGGCTTGGCTGCGCTCTGGGCAGCCAGCGGCATCAGCATGGCGGCCGCGAGGGGCAGCAATCTGAAAATCTGTAACATATTATAAAGATTAAGGTTAGTTTCAGGGCTGCGGCGCCGGCAACCTACCGGCCTCCGCAGCCCTGAAAAATATGGAATTACTTACATGTGTCGAGCGGACAGCGGGGCTTGATCTGCTTGAAGAAGTCGTTGCCCTTGTTGTCGACGAGGATGAATGCGGGGAAATTCTCCACCTCGATCTTCCAGATGGCCTCCATGCCGAGCTCGGGATACTCGAGGAGCTCAACCTTCTTGATGGAGTTCTGGGCGAGGATAGCGGCGGGACCGCCGATGGAGCCGAGATAGAAACCGCCATGCTTCCTGCATGCGTCGGTGACCTGCTGGGAGCGGTTGCCCTTGGCGATCATGACCATTGAACCTCCGGCAGCCTGGAACTGGTCGACATAGGGATCCATACGTCCGGCTGTAGTCGGGCCGAAGGATCCGGAAGGCATGCCCTCGGGCTTCTTTGCCGGCCCGGCGTAGTAGATGGGATGGTCTTTGAGATACTGCGGCATGGGCTCGCCTGCGTCGAGACGCTCCTTGATCTTGGCATGGGCGATGTCGCGGCCCACGATGATGGTGCCGTTTAGCGATAGACGCGTCGAGACGGGATACTTGTCGAGCTCAGCGAGGATCTCGGGCATCGGACGGTTCAGGTCGATCTTCACGACCTCGCCCTCACCCTGGTTTCTGAGCTCCTCGGGGATGAGCTCGCCGGGGAACTCGTCGAGCTTCTCGATCCAGAGGCCGTCGCGGTTGATCTTGGCCTTGACATTGCGGTCGGCCGAGCAGCTCACACCCATGCCGACGGGGCACGAGGCGCCGTGGCGCGGCATGCGGATCACACGGATGTCGTGGGCGAAATACTTGCCGCCGAACTGAGCGCCGAGGCCGAGACAGTGGGCCTGCTCAAGCAGCTCCTTCTCCAGCTCCACGTCGCGGAAGGCGTGGCCGTATTCATTGCCCTCGGTGGGGAGATTGTCGTAATATTTCGCGGAAGCCTTCTTCACGGCAGCGAGGTTGGCCTCGGCCGAAGTGCCGCCGATCACGAACGCGATATGATAGGGCGGGCATGCGGCGGTGCCGAGGGTCTTCATCTTCTCCACGAGGAAAGGAACGAGGGTCTTGGGATTGAGGATGGCCTTTGTCTCCTGATAGAGATATGTCTTGTTGGCCGAGCCGCCGCCCTTCGCGATGAAGAGGAACCTGTATTCATCGCCCTCTGTCGCGTGGATGTCGATCTGTGCGGGGAGGTTGCACCCGGTGTTGACCTCGTCGTACATATTGAGGGGGGCGTTCTGCGAATACCTCAGATTGTTCTCGGTGTAGGTCTTGTAGACTCCGAGCGAGATTTTCTCCTCGTCGTCGCAGCCGGTCCATACCTGCTGGCCCTTATACCCGGCGCAGATCGACGTACCGGTGTCCTGACAGAACGGGAGCACACCCTTGGCGGCTACCTCGGCGTTGCGGAGCATGGTCAGGGCCACGTATCTATCATTGTCGGAAGCCTCTGGATCGGAAAGGATCTTAGCCACCATCTCGTTGTGCTCGCGGCGGAGCATGAACGAGCAGTTGTGGCTTGCCACATTGGCGATGAGTGTGAGGGCCTCGGGGTCGACCACGAGCATCTCGTGGCCGTTCCAGTTCTCAACTCTCACATAATCCTTGGTGATGAGCTGATACTCTGTAGTGTCGGGGCCAAGCGGAAACATTTCCTGATAATGGAATGGTTTTGTCGGCATAATATTAGATGTGTTAGATTACATTTGACGGGGTAAACCGGCGGCAGCCTCGGCCGTCGCCCTTTCAGTCTACAAAATTAAGAAATAAATACAAGAGTTGCAAATTCCATTTTTTTGCACTATTTTTGTTGCAGAATTACGGCCGGGCGCCACCCGGCATCCATATTACAGGGGTCTCATTTAATTCTGCATACAAACCGGAAAATGATAAGAAAAACCATCTATGCCATCATCTGCGCGCTGCTGATGGCCTGCGCATTCGGCACCGCCTCGGAAGCGGCGCCGAGAAAGTCGAAAGCAAAGACTACACAGACATCAAAGAAGAAGAAGAAGTCGAAGAAGACCACTTCATCGAAAAAGAAGAAGAAATCGACATCGCCGAAAAAGAAGACATCGAAAAAGAAGCGTTCAGGCAAGAGCCGCAAGTCGAGGGCGAAGAGAAACAACACCATACAGCACAAGCAATACACTCCTCCTGAGGAGAAGATACTCAGCGACTCGCTCACGCTGCTCATAAACGACGCGGTGACTGCGGCTGTGCCCGACAACGTGAATCCCGGCGGCCTGCGCGTCAACAGCGTTGTGCCCGACAGGCAGAGCAGGATAGCGAGACTGAACCTCAACGAGAACTTCACATATCTCCCGGTGACGCGAGACCTGATCATGAACCTCAGGAAGAGCGCCGTCGACGCCCTCCCCGACTCCCTCTCCGACTACACCGTGACCCTCAACGTGAGAGACAAATCACTCTCCTACTACATCACGGAGGTCGACAAGCTGCCGGAGCAATACCGCAAGAACATCCCTTTCGTAGTGGAGGAGAATCCCGACGTGCATCCCGTGAAAGGAATGGAGGGTGACATCGTGGCGCTATGGCCGAGCCACGGACGCTACTACCGTCCTTCGGCCGGAGGGTGGATGTGGCAGCGGCCTCTGCTCTTCCAGGTGTGTGAGGACACCTACACCATGGGTTACGTGCTCCCCTACATCGCCCCTATGCTCGAGAACGCCGGCGCATACGTGATGCTGCCGCGCGAACGCGACATCAACCGCAACGAGGTGATAGTCGACAACGACATCAACCCGGACGGAGCCGTCTACTCGCAGACCACCTACCGCGAGCAGACCGGCTCCAGGGCGTGGGCCACTGGCGAGGGAGAGGGATTCATCTACGACCTGCCCGACTTCCGCGACACCGAGAACCCCTTTGAGAACGGCACATACCGACAGACCACGACCGTGAGCTCGGGCAAGCCGTCGCTGGCCGCCTGGTATGCCGACATACCGGAAGACGGCGAATATGCAGTGTATGTAAGCTACAAGTCGCTGCCCAACTCAACGGAAGACGCCCTCTACACAGTGAACTACTCGGGAGGGTCGAAGCAGTATCGCGTAAACCAGACCATGGGGGGAGGCACCTGGATATATCTCGGCACCTTCCCGCTTGAAGCAGGCTACAGCGACACCGAGCCGGTGGTGACGCTATCCAACATGTCGCAGAAAGGGGCCGGCAGGATACTGACAGCCGACGCCGTGAAAATCGGGGGCGGTATGGGCAACATCGCGAGAAGCCCCCACAGAAGCGATGTCTTCATAGACCCATCCACTCCCCTCGATTCCGCGGAAACGCCCGAGGACACATCGGAGGAAGAGGATGAGGAAGATGAGGAAACCCAGGGAGAACAGAACGAGAACGCCAACGACGAGAGCGACGGCGAGCCTCAGCAGGCCGACCCCCTCCAGGCATCAGCCTCGCGCCCGGCGCCCACATTCAAGATATCCGGAATGCCCCGTTATCTGGAAGGAGCCCGCTACTGGCTGCAATGGGCCGGAATGCCCGACTATGTCTATTCACCCTACGAGGGCACCGACGACTACAAAGACGACTACACCTCAAGAGGACACTGGGTGAACTATCTCGCCGGTGGCTCACGAGTGCTCCCCGGCCGTGACGGCCTCAAGATACCGGTAGATGTCACCATGGCCCTTCATTCCGACGCCGGAAAGAAAATCGACGACTCCATAGTGGGCACACTCGGCATCTATTACACCAATGGGGGCGACTCCTACGTGGACGGCACCCCGCGCATCAACTCGCGAATGTTCACCGACATGCTGATGCGCCAGATCACGACCGACATCCGCCAGACATACGAGCCTGACTGGACACGCCGCTCGATGTGGGACAAGTCGTATGTCGAGGCCCGTGTGCCGGAAGTGCCCACTTCCCTTATCGAGCTGATGAGCCATCAGAACTTCGGCGACATGCGTTACGGACTCGATCCTTCGTTCAGATTCCTCGTGGGGCGCGCCGTCTACAAGGCAATCGCGCGCTTCGTGGCGGAGCGCAAAGGCCGTGAGGTAGTGATCCAGCCTCTGCCGGTGAAGGATTTCTCAATCGAGCGCCAGAAGAAGGGCCACTACAAGCTGTCGTGGCGCCCGACCGACGACCCTCTGGAGCAGACTGCCAAAGCCGAGAAATACATCATCTACGAACGCAGCGAGGGAGAGCTCGGATTCCACAGGATCGGCGAGACAAGCGCCACACATTTCACATTGAAATGCAATGACAACGACATTCACTCGTTTAAGGTGATCGCCGCCAACAAGGGAGGAGTGTCGTTCCCCTCGGAGGTGCTCTCTTTCCGGGAAGCTCCCGACGGCAGAGAGCCGGTGCTCATCATAAACGGCTTCACACGCGTCAGCGCCCCATCGAGCTTCAGCGCCGACGGGATGGCGGGATTCAACGCCGAGACGGATTTCGGAGTGCCCTACATCAACGATATCTCGTTCACGGGCTATCAGACTGAATACAACCGCAGTGCCGGCGAGCGTTTCGGACGCAGCAGCGATGAATACGCATCGACAGTCATAGCAGGCAACACCTTCGACTATCCGGCAGTGCACGGCGCCTCGATATCCGCCTCGGGGAGAGGCTTCATCTCAACGAGCCTCGGAGCAGTAGAGAACGGCGAGGTCAAGCTTTCCGACTTCAAGACGGTGGACCTGATCCTCGGCAAGCAGAAAGCGACCGTGACAGGCGCCGGCTATATGGGATGCCGATATATCGCCTTCCCGGAGAAGCTCCAGAAAGAGCTGACCCACTTCATCGAGAAAGGGGGTCGACTCTTCGTGAGCGGTGAATACGTAGCCTCCGACCCCTACGACTTCCGCGCACCGGCCGGCTCGGCCGAATTCGCGGGGAAAGTGCTCGGCATAGCGCCCGGCGGCTCGGAACGCAACTATCTCGGCAGGATGGATCTCGCGGGAAGCCTCTCATCGGGACGCGGGTCGGCGATACACTACAGCACGACGCTCAACGAGGACCACTACATCGTTGAAAATCCCGACATACTTGCGGCTTCCGACGGCCGCAAGTCAGAGATACTGATGATGTATCCCGACAGCAGCGCGACGGCTGCGATGCTCACCCGTCATGGCAAAGGGGGCGCTGTAGTGTCGGCGATTCCCTTCGAGTCGATACAGAACGCCTCGGAGCGTGACTTCCTGATGAAACGCGTGCTCGACACCCTCGACTTCTAATCTAAACAATCATGAAATACGTAAGATTTACTGATACAGGACAACTATATGACGAGATCTGCGACAACGGTCTCGAGCCATATATATTCGTCATCTTCGGCGACCGCGAGCTGAAGCTTGACTCCAACTTCGAGACAAGAATGCTCCAGATAGCCCGCGACACCGACGTGTCGCTACTCTACTGCCACTACCGGGAGCGCGATGAACAGGGCAACGTCACGCCGCACCCCGTGATAGACTGCCAGCTGGGCTCCGTGAGAGACGACTTCGACTTCGGAAGCATAGTGCTACTCAACTGCGCCGACGTGATAAACGTGATAAACACCGAGGGCGACTACATCAAGACATATCTCGACGGCGGATGGTATGCCCTGCGCCTCAGACTCACCTACTGGAACACGGTGGCATATATCCCGGAGTACCTCTATACCGTAGACAAGCTCGACAACAGGAAAAGCGGCCAGAAACAACACGACTATCTCCTGGCCGAGAAAGCCGCCCGCCAGAAGGAAAACGAGGAAGTGTTGAAGAGATTTCTGGCTTCATGCGACGCGCTCTGCAAGACCCATGCTGAAGTGAACGTGGCCGACGGCAACTTTCCTGTAGAAGCCAGCGTGGTGATACCTGTGAAAGACCGCGTGAGGACCATCGGCGATGCAGTGGCCTCCGCCCTCTCGCAGCAGACCGGCTTCGACTTCAATGTGATAGCGGTAGACAACGGAAGCACCGACGGCACCTCGGAGGTGCTCGACGGCATCACAGACCCGAGACTGGTCGTGATTCGACCGAGCGCAGACGAATACTTAGGCATCGGAGGCTGCTGGAACAAAGCAGTGCTCGACCCACGCTGCGGCCGCTTCGCCGTGCAGCTCGACAGCGATGACGTCTACAGCGGCAAGGACACTCTGAGCCGGATTGTAGAGAAATTCCACAGAGAGAAATGCGGTATGGTGGTGGGCTCATATATGCTGAGCGACTTCAATCTCAACCCGATACCACCCGGAGTGATCGACCATAAGGAATGGAGCGACCGCAACGGAGCCAACAACGCCCTGCGCGTCAACGGCTTCGGCGCACCGAGAGCCTTCTACACACCTCTGGTGAGGGAATTCCTCTTCCCCAACGTGAGCTACGGCGAAGACTACGCAATGTGTCTCCGCGTGAGCCGCGACTACAAGGTGGGGCGCATCTACGACGTGCTCTACCACTGCCGCCGCTGGGAGGGAAATTCCGACGCCGACCTACCCGTGGAGAAAGTGAACGCCCACAACGAGTATAAGGATTTCATACGCTCGCAGGAGATTCTGGCGCGTATCCATGACAACGAGCAGCAATCAGAAGAGCAAGTGGATCTATAACCTACGGTAAAAGATGAAGACACTGACACATTCTGATCTGGCCGACATGGTGGAGGCGCAGCTCCTTCTCTGGCCTCTGGCCAAGAAGAACCATGACGCCCTGCGCGCGGTGAAGATGAAGCAGCTCGATGCCGGCGACCTCCGCGTAGGAGTGCTTTACAACCCCGCGAGAATGGTATCGACAGGTGCGGCCACCGATGCCGCCTCAATAAGCAGGCGCCCATGTTTCCTCTGCAAGGGCAACCGTCCCAAGGAGCAGATGGCCATGGAGATAGCCGAGGGTTGGGAGCTCTGCATGAACCCCTACCCCATCTTTCCTCTACATTTCACCATCATCTCCAAAGAGCACAGGCCACAGGGACGTCCTCCCTACGAGATGGCTTCGATGGCGGAGATGATGCCCGACATGGTGGTATTCTTCAACGGAGCCAAAGCCGGGGCATCGGCTCCCGACCATCTGCATCTCCAGGCCATACTGAAATCGGAACTGCCGATAGTGGCGCTGGCGGAAAAGATCCACAAACCGGGAGGCGCGCCGATAACCGCATCTTCCGATAGCGGGCTTTGCCTGCCGTTTCTCTTCTACAGTGCCATCATCACTCCCGACGAACCAGGCATGAAGACGCTTCAGGCGATATGCAGCGTGACAGGCGCGGACTCCGAGGGCAATGCAGATCCGGGACTCGTCAACGTTTACTTCTGGATGGGGAGCGAGGGACTGCTAAGGGCCGTTGCGGTGCCACGGAAAGCCCATCGGCCCGGCTGCTACGGCTTCGAGGAGGACGGCTTCGTGATCAGCCCGGGAGCCGTTGACATGGGAGGCTATATCATAGCTCCGAGAGAGAAGGACTTCGAGCGGCTTGATGCCGACAAGGCATGGGAGATATATGGCGATGTCGGATATAGATAAAAAAACGTGGCCGCGTCTTGTGCGCGTAGGGATACATACCGACGGGAAACCTGTACTCTCCTATGTGGGAGAGGAAGAAAAGCACGTTATCTGTCTGCATAATCAGCTCATCGGCGGAGGATTTCACTGGGAAAAGACAATCCGGACACTCCACGACGGCAAGATCGAAAGCTTTTCCGACTCGGCAACACCGACAATCACCCTTGTAGAGACACTGCCGATAGAGAGATATCTTGAGTCGGTGGTGAGCAGCGAGATGAATCCGGAGGCACCGGGAGAATTCCTGAAAGCACATGCCATAGTGGCGCGCAGCTGGCTTCTCGGCAAGATCATGCGCTGCCACGGCATAGATGCCGACAATGGGAGGATACGGAAGCGAGACATAATCGTGGACTGGACCGACACCGAGGCCCATGACAGGTTTGACGTATGCAGCTCCGACCATTGCCAGCGCTTCGAGGGAATCGGCGATACAGACTCGCGAATCAAGGAGATCGTAAAGGAGACCGAAGGGATGTTTCTTGCAGACAAGACAGGCATGCCGGCCGACGCACGCTTCTCGAAATGCTGCGGAGGCCATACGGAGCTCTTCTCCACCTGCTGGCAGAATACCGACTATCAGTATCTCACCGCGCATGAAGACCCGTACTGCGACCTCTCTCAAATGGATCCTGACAAGAGGAATGCTTTTCTGCGGACCATCCTGAAAGACTACGACGTGGAGACAGCCGACTACATGGACTGGAAAAGGACGGTAATGAAAAAAGACGTAAGCCGTCATCTACGCGAGAAATTCGGAATCGACATCGGAGACGTCACCGATGTCGGGATACAGAAGCGAGGGCCTTCGAGGAGGATAATCACCATCCGCATAAACGGAAGCAAGGGAAGCATAGTCGTGGGGAAAGAGCTAATGGTGAGACGCCTCTTCTCAGACTCCCATCTGCACTCCTCGGCCTTCAAGATCGAGCAGACACCGGAGGCATTCATTCTGCGTGGCAAAGGGTGGGGCCACGGCGTGGGTATGTGTCAGATCGGAGCCGCCAACATGGCTCGTCTCGGCCATACATGCCGCGATATTCTCCGCTTCTACTATCCCAATACAAGCATAAGAAACATCAACGATGACAATAGATAAGACAGGCAGATCGCCGTGGCTATGGATTCCCACGCTGTATGTGGCGGAAGGTCTCCCCTATTTCGCGGTCAACACGCTGACCGTGCTGATGTACACCAACATGGGCGTGGGCCTCGCCGAAATGGCCTTCTTCACCGGATGGCTCTACTTTCCGTGGGTGGTGAAGCCGTTCTGGAGCCCCTTCATCGACCTATTCAAGACGAAGCGTCAGTGGGTCATCGCCATGCAGCTGCTGATGGCGGTCTCGCTGGGGTGCATCGCCTTTTTCCTTCCTACATCGGCGTTTTTCGCCACCACCCTTTTCTTCTTCTGGATCACAGCCTTCCTATCGGCCACCCACGACATAGCGGCCGACGGCTATTATATGCTTGAGCTCGACAGCCACCGACAGGCCGCTTTCGTGGGAGTACGTTCCACCTTCTACCGGATTGCGAGCGTGTTAGGCCAGGGGGGTCTTGTGATTCTTGCCGGGAAGCTTGAAGAGAGTCTCGGCAATGTGCCGGCGGCATGGGCCACGGTGTTCTATCTGCTTGCTGCATTCTTTCTCGCAGCCGGGTTTTACCATATACGCTTCATGCCGCGCAGCGCCCACGACCGGCCTGCGCCGGGAGTCACGGCAAAGACAATCGTAAAGGATTTCGCCGATGCCTTCACCACCTTCTTCAGCAAGCCGGGGATATGGACTGCGCTGGCGTTCATGCTCCTCTACCGACTGCCGGAAGCGCTCTGCATCAAGATGGTGCAGCCGTTTCTCGTCTCATCGCGAGATGCCGGCGGCCTGGCGCTCACCACTGCCCAGGTGGGATTCATCAACGGCACCGTAGGAGTGGTCGCGCTGCTCGCCGGCGGCATCGCAGGTGGCGTGGCAGTGTCGCGTCAGGGACTCCGCTACTGGCTCTGGCCCATGGCGCTGAGCCTCACCTTGCCCTGCGCCTTCTACTGTCTGCTCGCCGTCTGGCAGCCACAGGATTTCACGCTCATCACCACGGCGATCGCGCTCGAGCAGTTCGGCTACAGCTTCGGCTTCACGGCCTTCATGCTCTACCTGATATATTTCAGCCAGGGAAGCTATCAGACATCCCACTACGCCTTCTGCACGGCATTCATGGCCCTGGGCATGATGGTGCCGGGGATGCTGGCCGGGTGGCTCCACGATGTCTTCAGCCGGTATCACATACTCGGCGCCAACGGTCATGACGGATACATAAATTTCTTTCTGCTGGTGATGGTGGCCTGTGTGGCCACGTTCATAGTGTGCCGGATAGTGAGGATAGATCCTGCATTCGGCAGGAAGAAAGCCGGCGACGCGGCGGGCGCATAAACCATCATTCAAAGACATCCACGATATGGACATCATAATATTCGCATCTGCCTGCGTTCTGGCAATAGCCACGGGATTTATGCTCGGTCTCGCAAAAGGGAGAGCCATTGAGAGGCAAACAGCCGACGACGCAGTCAGGAAACTGCATGAGGCGGAGATGGACCTGGCCTCCCTCCGCACTGAATTCAACGCCTACAAAGCCTCGAGCGGGGAATTGATGAAGACACGCCTCGAAGCGCAGAAGCAGTTCTACGATAACCTTGCGAGAGCCGGAGAGAGACGTATGGAGGAGACCCTCGCCCGCATGACCTCACAGCTGCGGGAGTCGGCCGACACCATGCTGCGGCAGAGGCAGGAGGAATTCGCTAGCGCGAGTGCCGGAAGCATCGAGAGGATAGTGTCGCCGTTGAAGGAGCGCATCGTGGAGATGAAGCGGGCCATGGATGAGAATTCCCGCTCGCAGACCGATATAAGCGCCACCATGCGCACGAGCATCGAGCATCTGATGACGATCAGCGGAGAGACACGCAAAAGCGCCGAGGAGCTGGCGAAGGTGTTCAGAAACCGGTCGAAGGTGCAGGGCGACTGGGGAGAGCGTGTGCTCGGGGAGCTTTTGGAAAGTCAGGGGCTGACGGAAGGGATACATTTCGACGTGCAGCCGCAGATCACCGATGAGAAAGGCCAGGCTGTCGTGTCGCGCGACGGGTCGAGGATGCGTCCCGACGTGATCCTGCATCTCGACCGTGACCGGGAGATGGTGATCGATGCCAAAGTATCGATGACGGCTTATATCGATTATGTCAATGCGGAAAGCACCGAAGAGCGTGAGCGCTGCCTTAGGGCTCATGTCGCGAGCATAGAGAAGCATGTGGACGAGCTCGCAAGGAAAGACTACAGCTCCTATATCAAGACACCGAAAGTGTCGGTTGATTATGTCATAATGTTCATGCCCAACTCGGCCGCGCTGTGGACGGCGCTCAAAGCGCGGCCCGACCTCTGGCGCAAGGCGATGGAGAGAAATGTCTATATAGCCGACGAGCAGACGCTCTACGCCGCGCTTAAGATCATCGACATGACATGGCGGCAGATCGCGCAGGCCCGCAATCACGAGAAGGTGTATCAGCTGGCCGGAGAGATGCTCGACCGCGTAGGTCAGTTCGAGCGCAAATACGAGGCTATAGGCGACGCTCTCGACAAGGCGCGCCGCATGTATGACGAAGGGAGCCGCAAGCTCGACGAGAAGGGGCAGAGCATAAGACAGACATGCGCCAAGCTTCTGAAGCTCGGCGCAGTCAACAGCTCACGCAATCCGGTGAGCCGTATATCGCAGATGGATGTGGAAGATGGAGACTGACCGGAGCCCCTACTTCTCAAACGGACTGTTTTTCTTACGCTGATATTCGCTGTAGCTCGACGCATAGATACCTTTGTTGCTGACGTAGCCCCACTCATCGTCTCTGGATACCTCATACCATCCGTCGTGCATCTCGGTCATCGAGTCGTAGACACATGGCACAGCGCTGATGTTGCTATCGTCAATCACTCCCCACTTGCCGTTGAACTTCACCATAGCGAAGCCTGATTCGTCGAAATTGGAGGCATCGTCATAGATGCATTTGATTACACAGGCGTCCTGTGGAGTGATGAAGCCGTATTTTCCCCCTTCCTTCACACGGGCCAATGCCATTCCCTTACGAGTCTCCACGAAGCCATAGGCTGACTGATAATGATACGGTATCGCAAGCACGAATATGCCGTCTTTTTCCGTCAGGTTGTAGTAGCCGTAGGGGCGCTCGGAGAGCTGTGCCCCCTCCACTTCGTCGGGAAACTGGACAGGCTCGGGGTATTTAAACTTATATTTCGCCTGCGCGCCGGCGGCGAGAGCCGTCACAATCAGGACGGCGAAGGCGATGATGGCTCTTCTCATACTCGATATTCTTATAGGGCTAATCTTCTTCTGTTGTCAGGTCATATTCATCCGGATCTCCGAGGAGGGACTCATGCCACATCTCCATATAGATCCTATGCCATTTCCTCTTTCTGTAATGGTATTTCCTGCGTAAAGAGGGATCGCTGCATTCGGCGGCGAGATCGGCATATAACGCCGCCATGCCGTGCGCGCCACGCCAGTCGCCGAGCGCATAGACCTTCTCATAAAGCTCCAACGACTTGTCGGGGTCACGTTCGCCACCCATTCCCCCGGAAAACTGATATGCAAGCTCCACAAGAGCCTCGGTGTTGTCGGTATTTTCCATATTCCAGGTCTGTCAGTCAAACATCACACCGGGATTCATCTGGGAAGGGCTCCGCCATTTTATGCCGTATTCCTCCTCCAGAAGCTCGCGCTTGGCGTTCCAGAAAAGGAAGCAGAAGCCCATCTGACGGGGAGCATTTGCGAAGCGCTCGTCGAGCCTCGCCTCCACATCATAATAGATGCGCTCCCATTCCCAGGTGTATTCCACCGGATCCTTACGTAGATGGCCGATCTGCGGACGCATGATGATATGCATCAGCTCATCCTGCGAGAGCAGAGAGGCAAGCGCCTTCCGGAGATCCTTGTCGAGCAGGCGGTCGAGCCACTCGCTGTCGTCGAGGAGTATCCGCAGCTTCAGGAAGCGACGCACACGGCCCGCCATGCTCTCGTCAAGCTTTCCGTTTTGGAAAGCGGCTCGGAGATACAGAAGGAGGAGCTCATAGAGGTAATGGTTGTAGACCGACTCCCCTACCGCGTCGATGATGCGTGGCAGCGTCTCCTCCATCGCCTCCCAGGAAGTTACGTCGTAGCGTATCACGTCAAGCACTCCGCGGGCCACCTCTTCAAGACGGCGATAGTCTTCCTGCTCCACATACGTCTCCGCAAGGAGCACATAAAGCTGCAGAAGCTCGAGGTCGTGGAGGTGGGTCTCGTTGTCTTCGCTCACCAGGGAGATAAGCGACGAGAAGCACTCCACGTCGAAAGCGAGTCTTTCAGCGTCAGACGCTTCTTCATATTGCGGGCGCAGTGCGATCACGAGGTCGATCTTCTCATCGAGCGATTTGCCCGGGTCTGTGATTATTTCTTCAATCCGTCTGTCCATAAGGGGAGGGAATTAGTGAATATGTCATAGAGCCGGCCTTCACAGCCGGCCCTACGGATAATGCGATATTAGGAATAACGGCATACAATGTAAAAATCGTATGCGCTCACGTCACACAGTGCCATTGACCTCTTTTTTCTGGAAGAGGCGCACAATCCAGCTAATCAGATAATAGACAGCTATCAGACCTATAAGCAGGGTGCAGATCGCCATACCGATGCCGCGGAAAGCCGTCGTGCCGGTGCCGAAACCTGACCAGAGCCAGCTGATGAAACTTTTCATGAAGAGTATGATTTATGATGTTAAGAAAATGATGAGCTATAAAAAACAACAAGGAGTATGGGCGGACGTGACGCGGGGTCACGTCTCAGTGGAGGATTCCGCCTTTCTTGAGATAGCCTTTATCGATAGCCTTTACGATAAGGTCGGCGACATTGACGGCATGAAGCTTCGAGAATAGCGCTTTACGGTGGGCCTCAATGGTGTTTTCGCTCACAAAAAGAGCCGCGGCAATCTCCTTGGTGGTTTTCCCTCCAGCAATCTGACAGAGCACCTCAAGCTCTCTCGATGTGGGATGAATGGAGCTGTCGGCGGCAGAAGCCAGAGCATCCCTCACCGCCTCGCAATAATAACTGCCGCCGTTCATCACCTCCCTTATGGCGGCTATTATCTCCCCTCCTGTCGCCGACTTATATATTATGGCGTCGACGTTTCTGGCAAGCAGCTTTCTTAGAGTCCACAACTCATCGTGGACGGTGCTGACAATGATGCGGGCCTTGTTGTTTCTGGCCCGGATCATCTCGATAAGCACAAATCCATCAAGATCGGGAAGCTCCAGGTCAATGATATAAAAATCGAATGATACGCCATCGTCAAGCCTCTCGACAAGACCGCGGGCATTGCCAAACATCTCGACGTCGCCTACACCGGCATTGAGAAGGATGGTGGCCGTGCCCTCGCGAATCAGGTCGTGGTCGTCGACGACAGCGATTCTCATCTGTGGTAAGAGTGGTTTTCCAGACATTGCGGGAGACATTGCATAATTTGATTATGCAAAATTAACACATGTCACACATACTGGCAATTACGGAAAACCGTAGTTTTCATGTCCGGGGTCTATCTTTTCCCTATCGGCACCCTCACTTCCACGACAGTGCTCTCCCCTTCCCGGCTTGTGATCGAAACCGCGGCACCTATGGAATCGCCACGACGACGTATCGACTCAAGTCCGAGGCCTTTCCTGCCTTCAGACTTGAAAGTGCCGTTGTCTTTCACCGTGAGGCGCAGCACTCCGTCGGCGAGCGTCAGCTCGACATCAATAGCAGAGGCACCGGAATGCTTTCTGGCATTGCCTACCGCTTCCTGCACTATACGGTAAATCTCGAGAGCTACGGAGTCTCCGACATCGTTCCACGACTGATGATCAGCCGAAGAAGAGTAGGAGACGCGAATGCTGTCGGATGCGGCATGACCCCGACGGCATAGGAAATAACGCAACACCTCATCTATATTGGCATAGGAGAATTCGGGAGGCATAAGCTCATGGGATATTCTCCTCACATTCTCGCGGCAGGCATCCAGAAGCTGCGCGGTGGTGCAGTCGGAGCTGCTGTCGCCCATCTCCATGCGGATGGCGAGAAGGTCGTTGCACACCCCGTCGTGGAGCTCGCGGGCCATTCGCTGACGTTCATTCTCAAGCCCTTCCACATACTGCTTTGTAAGCTCGCGGGATATCTCTGCCTTCAGGTTGGCAAACTCAAGCTCCCGCCGCATCCGGAGGCGGCGCTGACGTCCCCAGTAGGCCACGAACACCACGACACCCACCATCAGGAGGGCCGCCAGAGCGAACAGCCAGACAAGGACATTAGACCTTGAAGCCTCGCTGCGGGCAAGGGCGAGCTCCTTCTCCCTGGTCTCGTATTTCACGGAAAGGTCGCGAAGGCTCTGCGCCTTTTCGCTCTCCCACAGCGAATCACGCAGCTGATTGCTCTTAAGCACCGTGGCGTATGCCATACCGTAATCACCGAGCTGCGCATAGACGGCATGCATATTGTTGTAGCAGTCGAATTTCACGAAAGGAAGGTTGTCGATACCGTCGACCGACAGTATTTTCTGAAACCAGTCAATAGCTTCCCGACGGCGGCCGGCCGAAAGTGAGATGGAGCATTCAGCCTGATAATATACCAGCTTCGCCATTACCGACTTCATCTCCGGCAAAAGCGCGGCACACCTGCCGCGCCAGGCCCCCTCATCGGCCGTGTTGCCGAGACGGCTTGCTATAAGCATGGCATAGGCCGCTGCCCTGAACGCGGATTCCCTGTCGCCGGAAGCCTCGGCATCACGGTATGCGAGATCCTGATAGCGCATGGCCTTCCTGAGATCGCCACATCCCGTCATCACGGATCCGGCGACTCCGAAGACCGTGGCCCGCAGCTCCCGGTCATTGCTTTTTGATACCCAGTCGGCGGCGAGTGCGGCATCGGCGGCTGCCGCCTCCTTATTGTCGGTGTCAAGATTGAGCACCGCAAGATTGATATAGAGCGAGGCAGCCTCCTCTACGGCCTCCTGGCCGGGATTGCGACGGAATTCATCAGAAGTCACTATTGACAGGGCTTCCTCATACTGCCTCAACGCTCCATCGACATCGCCGGTGGAACGGAGAAAGACACCCTGCGAGGCATGGCTCCCTACAATCAGAGTGGGATCTCCGCTCTTGAGGGCGAGAGCCACAGCCTTCTCTCCGACAATGACCGCGGAATCTGTGCGTCCTACACTATGGAGGCTGTCGGCGCAGGCGCGCAGGCGCGCCACCTGATCAGGGAGAGAGGTCCCGGCGCCGGCCGTGCGGCAACACGCAACGCATATCAAAGCGGCAATAAAAAATCTAAGGCTCATGGATTGAACATCAGCAGTAGAAAGGCATTCATGCCATCATCATCGTGACGAGCATGTAGAGGAGATGGGCTATGATTGCGGCCACGATGCCGCCGATGGTGTGGGAAAGGATGGCCTTCGGCGTCAGCTCACGGTAACCGAGCGAGTCGAGCATAGCGGTGTGTGTGCTGAGATAGCCGCTCCAGCACATGCCGATAGCCGTGAAGACGGCAATGGCGTTGCCGTCGACCCATCCCTGGGAAAGGAAATTCGGCACGAGGCCAAGTGCGGCGCCCACAGCTCCGAGAGCCGTGATGGGAAAGGCTATGAGGTGCGGATCGCCGAAACCGAAGAGGAACTCGAAAATGAAATTGATCTTCTCCGCGAGGGCGGGAAGGAGGGCGACACCCTCATAGGCCGCTCCGGTATATGTGCCGTCGGCCGAAGTGCCGAACGTCAGTATCATGACAAGCGTGGAGATAATAAGCACACCTGGGATAATCGCCAGACCCACGTCAACACCTGTGCGACCGCCGTCGAGCAGGGAATTGAGCACCCTCACGAATCCCGATTTCTCTTCCTTCACTTCTTCCTTCTCGATGTCGTCGGCGTCTGCGACCACATTCTCTGTAGCGAAAGCAGGATAATTCTTCACGACGAAATACTGCATCAGCCTCGTGGAGACTATGCAGCCGCAGAAAGCGCCCACGAAACCGATGACCGGCTGCCAGAAGAATCCCTGGCCCACCATGAAGACCATCACGAGGAGACCCATACCGAAAGCAGTGCCGAAATTGGTGAGGGAGATAAACTGGAATTTCCTGAAATATGTACTGAACCTCCTGTCGGAGGCGAGGGAGATGATGGCAGGGTTGTCGCTGAGGAAGGTCATGACAGCCCCAAGCGAAGCCACGCCCGGGAGATTGAAGAGTGGCTTCATGAGCGGGCGCAACATCTTCTCCAGCATCTTCACAACACCGAATTCCACGAAAATACGTCCGAGCGCACCCGTAAGCACACAGATGCCCATGAGATAGAACACGGTGTTGAGCAGCAGGTCATGGGCGGTATGCATCATTGTGTTGAGCATATTCGCCATGCCCATCACCTGGCCGAGGTAATAGAAGAGGCCGAACACCACTACGAGGCAGATGACACCTTCGTAACGTGAGAGCATCTTCTTTTTCTTCTTCACATGGGCCTGCGCCGAGGGGGCGGCGGCAATCTCATCATTGATTTCCATAAAGCCGATAGCGTTTATCTACGATTGATATTCAGAAGATTCATATCCCAGGTGAGACCGGCCGAGACGAAGAGGGTCTTGTTCTGCATGGGATTTGACTCATTGGCGTTGCTGCCCCATGAATAGAACAGGCCGGCATGAATGCGGAGCCTGTGGCGACGCAGGGCGAGAGGATAGAACTCGGCTCCCGCGCCTACCATATTAAGCTCAGTGCCGCTGAGCACCGTCAGGTCGGCGGCGGTGCCGGAATGGTTGACGTCGTAGGTGTATTTACCGAACACTCTCCATTTAGAGCCGGGATGCCATGAGAGCTCAGCCATCACCGAGCAGTCCTTGAAGAGGAAAGTCTGGTGGGAAGAGGCGCGGTTCATGAAGTCGAGCTCAAGCCAGGCTTTGCCATATGAGAATTTATTGCCGAGAGCGATATAGTTGATATACTTTCCATCGGCATATTCAATAAGGTTGGCCGACCAGATCGACTCGTAGAACCCGTGACGGCCGTTCCACATCAGGTTGTAGGCATACATGTCTCGGTTGTCGGTGATGAAGAACGGACTCTGTGTCACCTGCGCCGTCAGGCGGTCGTTGCCGGTGATGTCATAGCCGACGGCAACGCCGAAATCGTAGCATGGAATGTTGTTCCAGAACACGGAGCAGCCATAGAGGTCAACCGGCGAACGGTCGTATTCATAACCGCCGATGGCAACCACCTGCTTTCCGGCCTGGAAATTCCATCCACCGGTCTTATAGTTGAGATAGACCCAATCGGTGGCATCGAAGAAATTGCTGTCGCCATGTTTCTTGTTAAGGCGCTGACGCCAGCTGTAGGTAAGTCCGTCGATAATCTGTCCGTCGGCTCGTATGATAAGGTATTTACCCTCGAATCCGCTGTCGCCCTTGTCGGTGTGGCCATCGCGGGAATTGAGCTGCCAGTCGGCGCGTGCCTCCACATCGAGACGGAGGATTTCCGACTGAAGCTGCGAGGAACGCTGCGATTCAGGCTCGTCGTCGAGATTCTGAGCATACGCGGCCGGCGACACAGCGGCGGCGAGCATAGCCGTCAGTAATGCATGTTTCATGAGTCAGGTATATAGATTTAAGGCGTTAGAAATTCAAAAAAGAGAGGAATAGAGGGAAAAGGGGGAAAAGGGGGAAAGAGGGGAAGCCGGACTCACCGGCGACCCATCTTTCCCTGAGCCTGGCGCAGCTGCTGCATCATCTTCATGGGGTTTTTCATTCCCGTGGCCATCTTCATGACCTTTCGGGTGTCTTCAAACTGCTTGATGAGCTTGTTGACCTCCTGCACGGAATGGCCGGAACCTTTTGCGATGCGCTGGCGGCGGCTGGCGTTGATGAGCTGTGGATTATGGCGCTCGAACGGGGTCATCGAATTGATAATGGCCTCTATGCCCTTGAAGGCGTCGTTGTCGATGTCGATATCCTTGATGGCTTTGCCCACACCGGGAATCATGGAAGCAAGATCCTTGATGTTGCCCATCTTCTTGATCTGATTTATCTGATTCATGAAATCTTCAAAATCAAACTTGTTCTTGCGGATCTTCTCCTGGAGCTTCTCGGCCTCCTTGAGGTCGTAGTTTTCCTGAGCCCTTCTGGCGAGCTCCACGATGTCGCCCATTCCGAGGATTCGCTGGGCCATACCCTCCGGGTTGAACTCCTGGATATCCTCGAGTTTCTCACCTGTGCCGACATATTTGATAGGCTTGTCGACAACCTGGCGGATTGAGAGGGCGGCGCCGCCACGTGTGTCGCCGTCGAGCTTCGTGAGCACCACCCCGTCAAAGTCAAGGCGCTCGTTGAAGGCCTTGGCTGTGTTGACGGCGTCCTGACCGGTCATGGAGTCGACCACAAAAAGAATCTCCTGGGGCTTGACGGCATTCTTGATCGACTCTATCTCATCCATCATACGCTCGTCGACGGCGAGACGTCCCGCTGTGTCGATAATCACCACGTCATGGTGGGTGCTCTTAGCTTCGGCGATGCCGGCCTTCGCGATGGCCACCGGATCCTGGTTGCCCTCCTCTGTATATACGGGCACCCCTATCGACTCGCCCACCACCTTCAGCTGCTCGATGGCTGCGGGACGATAGACGTCGCCGGCCACGAGGAGGGGATTCTTCCCCTTGTTCTTCAGCTTGCGTGCGAGCTTACCGGAGAAGGTTGTCTTGCCGGAACCCTGAAGACCCGACATGAGGATCACCGTGGGATTGCCGGAGAGATTGATCGGCACTTCCTTGCCGCCCATGAGGGCTGTGAGCTCATCGTGGACTATCTTCACCATGAGCTCCTTAGGCTTCAGGGCGTTGATCACATTCTGACCGAGAGCCTTCTGCTTCACAGTGTCGGTGAACTGCTTCGCCACCTTGTAATTCACGTCGGCGTCGAGCAGGGCCCGGCGCACGTCTTTCATGGTCTCGGCTATATTGATCTCGGAGATGCGGCCTTCGCCCTTGAGTATCTTGAAGGAGCGTTCGAGACGTTCTGATAGATTGTTAAACATTTTCGGCTTTTGGGTTTGGGGTTAAAGTCTGTTGGTGGCGGTGTCCGGAAACACCACTACCGGCTTGTGGGCTTTCGCCTCATCGGGAGTCATCTGGGCGTAGGTCATGATGATGATGATGTCTCCGGGCTGCGCCTTTCTGGCGGCCGCTCCGTTGAGACATATCACTCCGCTGCCCTCCTCGCCTGCGATCACGTAAGTATCGAAACGCTCTCCGTTGTTGTTGTTGACAATCCACACGCGCTGGCCCTCGAGGATGTCAGCTGCGCGGAGCAGCGCGCGGTCAATGGTAATGCTGCCTATGTAATTGAGATTCGCCTGCGTCACGGTGACGCGGTGGATCTTCGACTTCATCATTTCAATCAGCATAATGTCGGTGTTTTATTAACCCTGGTCTGAGACGCTCAGCCACGGGGCATACGGTAAGTAATGTTGTCGATGAGACGCACCTTTCCGCAATATACGGTGATGCATCCCACAATCCAAGGCGACTCCTCCCACTCATCCACACCGGCGAGTGTCCTTGCATCGACGATCTCGAAATATTCCACCTTCATCCCGGAGATTGCCTCGATGCGCTCCACCACCGTGTCGTGGGTGGCCTTCACGCTATGGTCGCGGCTGTAGTCCACGCTATATGCGAGCGCGGCATGTATCTCGGGGGCTATGCGACGCTGCTCGGGAGTGAGGAGCGCGTTGCGGCTGGAGAGGGCGAGGCCGTCGGCATCCCTCTTGATGGGGCACGCCACGATATCGACGTCGATACCTTCCGACTCCACCATATTGCGGATTACGGCGATCTGCTGGAAATCCTTCTCACCGAAATATGCCCTGTCGGGGCGGCAGAGCCGGAAGAGCATGCTGACGATCTGGGCGACGCCCTGGAAATGCCCGGGACGGTATCTGCCTTCCATCACCTCGGCCGCCTGACCCAGACGGAACACCTTCTCTCCTTTGGCCGCCTCCACACCCTGTGGATAAATCTCCTCGACGCCGGGTGCGAAGACTGCGGTGACTCCGGCCTTGGCAAGCAGACGGAAATCCGCCTCCTCGTCGCGAGGATAACTGCGAAGGTCGTCGGGGTTGTTAAACTGTGTCGGATTGACGAATACGCTGACTATGGCGGCGTCGTTTTCGGCTACCGCACGCTCCACGAGCGACAGGTGGCCTGCATGGAGCGCCCCCATTGTAGGTACGAGACCGATTGAGCTCTTGCGTTCTTTCTGAAGAGCGACGAAGCTCTCAAGCTCGCTGACTTGTCTGATTATTATCATTGCCTTGAATTGCGTGGAGAGATATGATAAGATTTAAATATTACCGGGTGCAAAATTAATGAAAGTCGGCAATATGGGCAAAAAATTCCAATGAAAGTCTTAGTCATGGCTCAAAAAACGGGAATCTATTATTAAAGATGTTTAAATTTGGTCATCGAAAAGGGCAAGCCGACACATTATTTGGGATTTTATTATTACCTTTGCAAAAATTTTCCCGCAGCTCGGCGAAGCGCGACCGCCTCGACGGGCTGCCGTGAGGCTACGGCCTAACAATCATATTATGACCAACAACCGAATTCTCTACATCTCTCAGGAAATCACTCCTTATCTTCCCTCGTCGCCCACAGCCGACTTCGGGCGCTCGCTGCCTCAGGCCATGCAGCAGAAACACGGCCGTGAGGTAAGGATCTTCATGCCCAACTACGGCAGCGTCAACGAGCGCCGCAACCAGCTTCACGAAGTGATCAGGCTGAGCGGGCTGGGAATCATCATCGACGACAACGACCATCCGCTTGTGATCAAGGTGGCATCGCTTCAGCCCGCAAGGATCCAGGTGTATTTCATCGACAACGACGACTTCTTCCAGAAGCTCGACTCCGACGTCGACGCCGTGGGCAGCAACCGCGAGGACAACGACGAGAGGACCCTCTTCTTCACCCGCGGCACAATGGAGACAGTGAAGAAACTCCGGTGGGACCCCAAGATAGTGCACTGCACGGGCTGGATCAGCGCCCTTCTGCCGCTCTACATGCGTAAGGCGTATGGCGACGACCCGTCGTTCAAGGGAGCGAAGATAGTCTATTCGGTGCTTCCCGACAGCCTCCAGGCTCCCGTCGACCCCAGGTTTCTCGCCAAGCTGAAAGCCGACGGCATTCCGGCGAAAGAGCTCAAGAAATTCGAGCAGCTTCCCGGCGACACCAACCTTCTCCACCGCATGGCGATGGAGTATGCCGACGCCATAGTGTTCCATACCGAGGAGCCTGACGCCGGGCTTCTCGAGCTGGCCCGGGCGTCAGGCAAGCCCGTGATGCTCGCCGCCGATGTAGAGAGAGGCCCAGAGGCATTCGCGGAGCTCTACGACAGACTCTGACGCCCCATCCCGCTATTCCATTATATATTATAGAAAAAAATCCATGCTACGCATACCGACCCTGCTTTGCGCCTCAGCGATCTGCCTGGCCACATTCGTGAGCTCATGCGAAAATGAGACAAGTCCCATCGGGCCCTCCCTTTCAAGAGACGAGGTGACCATAACCCTTGACTCGACGGAATACAATCTCCAGTCGGTGATGGTGGAGAATTTCGACTACGACTCTCGCAGCTCGGTGAGCATGCTCGGCTCGCTGAGTGTGCCTGAATACGGCGACCTCTACTGCTCCTTTGTGTCGAGGCTGATGTGTGCCACATCACTCCCGGTGCCCGACTCCATCCCGTCGGAGCGCGTCGACTCCGTGAAGCTCCAGATCCTGCTCTCCAACACCTCGCTGACAGGCGACTCGCTCGCTCCGCAGCAGCTTAGCGTCTACAGGCTCACAAAGGCGCTCCCCTCCGACATCGACAACAATTTCAATCCCGAAGGATACTATAGCCGCAACAGCCGCCTCGGGGTGAAGAACTACACACTCTCCAACATATCGCTTCCCGACTCCGCCCGCTATTCAACGCAGACCATAGCCATCGACGTGAAAATGCCGACCGAGCTCGGCAGGGAGGCCTTCGACCTCTACCGCTCGCGTCCGGAAATCTTCAGCTGGCCGCAGAGCTTCGCAGAGTATTTCCAGGGCATATATGTGGAACCTACCTTCGGCCACGGATGCGTCGGCAACATCGGAGCCTACTCCATGATAGCCTACTACTACCACCTCGCCGACATCACGGAGGAGATAGACTCGGTGAAAGTCACCAGGCAGATCCACGTGAAGGATTCCGTGACGCTCTACACCTCGTCGCCCGAGGTGCTCAGCAGCAACAACATATCATACCGTATGGCCGACGCCCTCAAGGCAAGGATACAAAACGGAGAGGACATCATCACCACGCCAGGCGGATATCTCAGCCGCATCACCTTCCCGGCAAAGGAGATCGTGAAGAAATATGTGGAGTCGGAATCCAATATGTCGGTTATCAGCAGCCTCTCGATGACGCTTCCCGCCGAGGAAGTCGAAAACGACTACGGCATCGGAGTGGTCGGCAACCTTCTGATGGTGAAGACCAGCGAGCTGGCAACCTTCTTCACGGGCAACCGCATCCCCGACAACAAAAGCTCCTTCTACGCCGTCTACAATTCCACGACCGGAGAATATCAATTCTCCAACATGCGCCAGTATATAGTAGACCTCGTGGCCAAAGGGGAGGTGACCGACGAAGACATGGACTTCACTCTCGTGCCTGTACTGATCGAGACAGAGGATGTCAAAAACGAATACACAGGTGCAGTGACCACCTACGTCACCGACTGCCTCCGCTATATAGGACGACCCACAATGACACTTCTCCACACCGACAAGGCACTCGTGATCTTCACGTACTCAAGTCAGGTGATCAATTGACAACACATTGAAAATGTTTCAGCTGCTACTATTCAGTCTTGTCTCCTTCCTGACGGGCGCCGCTACGCCCGGCGCACCCGTCGAAGCCGAACTGCTATTCGTGGGCGACGCCATGCAGCATCAGGCCCAGCTCGACAGAGCCCGCCAGCTAGGCATCGACGGCAACTACAACTATCTCGAGTGTTTCGAACTGATAGCGCCTGAAGTGACCAAGGCCGACTACGCGGTGGTCAATCTCGAGGTGCCACTCGGAGGGGGGCCCGACTATACAGGCTATCCCTGCTTCTCAGCCCCCGACAGCTATGCCCAGGCCCTCCGCGACGCAGGCTTCGACCTCATGCTCACGGCCAACAACCACTGCCTTGACAGGAGGGACAGGGCCGCACGCCGCACGCTCACCGCCCTCGATTCGCTCGGAGTAGACCATATAGGCACCTACGACACACCGCAGCAACGCGACAGCGTGATACCATTCATAAAGGATATCCACGGAATAAAGATCGGATTCCTCAATTATACCTACGGCACCAACGGCATTGAGCCGACCGCCGGGGTAGAGATAGCGCTCATCGACCGCGAGAAGATGGCGCGCGAGATAGCCGAGACCCGCAATGCCGGAGCGGAGATCATCGTGGTGGCCGTGCATTGGGGAGTGGAATACGTGCTTCTCGAGAACGCCTCGCAGCGCTCGCTGGCCGATTTCCTCGTCGATCAGGGAGTGGATATGATAATAGGCTCGCATCCCCACGTGATACAGCCGATGAAGATCGTGAGAAACGAGAAAGAAGGGAAGGACGTGCTCGTGGTGTATTCGCTGGGCAACTTCATCTCCAACATGAAGACAGTGGACACACGCGGCGGCGCACTCGTAAGGGCGACAGTGACCCGCGGCGCCGACGGCAAAGCGAGACTGAAGTCGGCCGACTACGACCTCATCTTCTCGGCCAAGCCGGAGGGGGCGGCCTCCAACTTCAAGGTGATACCATCGTGGATGCCCGAGGCCATACCGCCACTGCAGCGTGGCCACTGGAACCTCTTCCGCCACTCGGCGCTCAAGATCTTCGACACCCATAACTCAGGGGTGGAAAGAAAGCACAAGGACTGAAAAGACACAGCACAACAAGCTATATAACGCAATATCCGGTAAATAGACATACATGATCCAAGTCAACAATTTAGGCATGCAGTTCGGGAAAAGGACCCTTTTCCAGGACGTAAACCTCACATTCAACCACGGCAACTGCTACGGCATCATCGGCGCCAACGGCGCCGGGAAGTCGACGCTGATGAAGATACTCTCCGGGGAGCTGACCCCGACATCGGGCAACGTGACATTCGGTCCGGGCGAGAGGCTGTCGGTGCTGAGTCAGGACCACTTCGAGTTTGACGAATGCACAGTGATAGAGACAGTGCTCCGCGGCCACACCGTGCTCTGGGACATCATTCAGGAGAAAGACGCCATCTATGCGAAGGAAGACTTCAGCGACGCCGACGGCCTGCGGGCCGCCGAGCTCGAGGAGATATTCGCCGAGCTCGAGGGCTGGAATGCCGAGAGCGACGCAGCGGCCCTCCTCTCGGGGCTCGGCATCAAGGAAGACCGCCACTACATGCTCATGAAAGACATGAGCGCCAACGAGAAAGTGCGCGTACTCCTTGCCAAGGCGCTTTTCGGCAACCCCGACAACCTCCTGCTCGACGAGCCCACCAACGACCTCGACCTCGAGACCGTAGCATGGCTCGAGAACTACCTCTCGAATTTCGAGAACACCGTGCTGGTGGTGAGCCACGACCGTCACTTCCTCGACGCCGTAAGCACCAATACCCTCGACATCGACTACAACAAGATATCTCTCTTCGCAGGCAACTACAGCTTCTGGTATCAGTCGTCGCAGCTGGCACTCCGCCAGCAGCAGGCCGCCAACAAGAAGGCCGAGGAGAAACGCAAGGAGCTTCTGGAATTCATACAGCGCTTCAGCGCCAACGTGGCCAAGAGCAAGCAGACCACAAGCCGCAAGAAGATGCTTGAGAAGCTCAACATCGAGGAGATCAAGCCCTCGTCGCGGCGTTATCCGGGCATCATATTCACTCCGAGCCGCGAGGTAGGCAACAAGATCCTCGAGGTGAAGGGGCTGAAAGCCTCCGTCGACGGAGAAGTGCTCTTCAACGACGTCAACTTCCAGATCGAGAAGGGTGACAAAGTCGCATTCCTCAGCCGCGACCCGCGTGCCATGACGGCACTCTTCGAGATCATCATGGGCAACAGAAGGGCCGATGCAGGCGAATATGAGTGGGGCCAGACCATCACCAACGCCTATCTGCCCCTCGACAACAGCGCCTTTTTCGACTCCGACCTAAACCTTGTGGACTGGCTTTGCCAGTGGAGCTCCGACTCATCGGAGATATATCTCAAGGGCTTCCTCGGCAAGATGCTGTTCAGCGGCGAGGAAGTGCTCAAGAAGGCAAGTGTGCTCTCCGGAGGCGAGAAGATCAGATGCATGATAGCGCGCATGATGCTCACCGACGCCAACACGCTGGTGCTCGACTCCCCCACCAACCATCTCGACCTGGAGTCGATACAGGCCTTCAACAACACGCTTCAGAACTTCAAGGGAATCATCCTGATGGCAAGCCACGACCACGAATTCATCCAGACCGTGTGCAACCGTATCATAGAGCTGACTCCCAACGGCATCATCGACAAGATGATGGACTACGACGACTACGTGACCGACGCCAAGGTGGCGGCCGCAAGGGAGCGCCTCTACGTATAAGGGAAGACAACCCGCAAAAACATAATGATATGGTAAAACACATAGTGATGTTCAAGCTTCGCGGCAGCAAAGAGGAGCGCCACACCGTGGCCAGCCGCTTCAGAGACGCCCTGATGGAGCTTCCGGAAAAAATCGACGTACTGCAGTCGATGGAGGCCGCCGTCAATGAGAACCCGGCCGAAGACTGGGATGTGGTGTTGACGGCTGTAGTGCCGACAATGGCCGATGTGGCAGTCTATGCAAGACATCCGGCGCATGTTGAGGCCGCTTCGATAGTGGCTCCTGTGAAGGAAGCACGCGGATGCGTGGACTATGAATTCTGAACATAAGAGCCTTAAAAACCGAAACCAGAAGAGACTCCATCCTGCTAAATCGCCGGATGGAGTCTTTATAATGTGTCGGCAGGTTTGAATTTCGGGAAATTTTATATAATTTTGTGTAATGAAAAGAAAACTGATAGCCGATGCCGGGTCGACAAAGATCGACTGGGTGCTCCTGGAAGCCGACGGGAGCGTGTCGGCACGTATATCCAAGCCGGGGCTCAACGCGCTACTCGCAGAGCTTGCCGATGTCGACGAGGCCCTTCGCGACGTCTGCAGTGATCTTGGCGACAGCTGGAGGGTGGATGAGATACACTATTACGGAGCAGGCTGCGCCACAGAGCTGATATGCCGGAAGATGACGGCCGCCATCCACAACATCTGGGGGGATGCCGACGTCAGGGTGAGCACCGACCTTCTCGGAGCTGCACGTGCGCTTTTCGGCACGCAGCGCGGCATAGCCTGCATACTCGGCACCGGCTCCAACTCCTGCCTGTACAACGGCGACAGAATCGTGATGAACGTGCCCTCGCTGGGCTACGTGCTCGGCGACGAGGGAAGCGGCGCCGCCCTGGGGAAACGCCTCGTGAGCGACGCCTTCAAAGGACAGCTCCCCGACATAGTGAAAGAGAAGTTCCTGGCCCGCTACAGGCTGACTCTCCCTGCCATCCTCACACACGTCTACCGCACGCCGTTTCCCAATAGATTCCTCGCCTCGCTTGTGCCCTTCCTCAAAGAACATCTCTGGAATCCATATATATACTCGCTCGTGCTCGAGGAGCTGACAGCGTTTATAAAGCGGAACGTGGCGATGTATCCCGGCGCCCACTCCCTCCCGCTCGGATTCGCCGGCTCCATAGCATGCGCCTTCGAGCGACTGCTCCGCGAGGCCGCCGCCTCCCAGGGCTACCGTGTGGGTAAGTTGCTGCGCTCCCCCATCGACGGTCTTATAGATTTCCACAACTCCAACGACATCTGACATGACCATGCTCTATAAGCTGAAATATCTCCGTATCATGCTGGCAGCTGCCGCATTGACCTTTGCATTATGCATTTCCGCGCAGGATGAATACTGGCACCAGCGTGTCACCCTCTTCGACAAGCTCCCGGTGGAGAGCGCGCATATCGTGATGCTCGGCAACTCCATAACCGACGGAGGGGAATTCTCGGAACTCTTCAACAACGAGAACGTGATAAACCGCGGCATACGGAACGACGTGATAAAGGGGGTGGAGAAACGCCTCGGACAGGTGACCTCCGGACATCCCTCCAAGATATTCCTGCTCATCGGCATCAACGACATCTCCCATAACCTGACTGTAGACCGACTTGCGTCGGACTACGAACATCTCGTGAAGGAAATAAGGAGGCAGTCGCCGGAAAGCCGGCTCTACATCCAGTCGGTGATGCCTGTCAATAATGATTTCAAACGATACAAGAACCTGACCGGCAAGGAAAAGACCATCATGGAGCTCAACAAGAGGCTGGAGACGATAGCTTCCCGCAACGGGGCCGTCTTCATCGACCTGACAAAAGCTCTCTCCGACAGCTGCGGAAAACTGAACAAAGCGTATACCAACGACGGGCTGCATCTCACCGGCGCGGGCTACAAGACCTGGGCCAAAACCATACGCCCTTACATAGAGGAATAACCGGTCAAAACCACCAAAAGAAATGGATACACTCAAGACAATAATGACCTCGGCCTGCATACTCCTGGCAGCTCCGGCAATGCTCACGACAACCTGCACGGCATCAGCACAGGAGCAGCTCACCGTACAGGCCCTTTTCGAATATCCGGTGGCTCCGGAGGAGCTCCCCACCATGACCGGGAAATCAAACTGGCTGATGCAGAATTTCTGGAATCCGCTCGATCTCAAAAGCAAGGAAGCGGTGGACCAGGCAGCACTCAACCACGCCTTCAAGGTCTATGTAACCCCGATGCGCTGGGCCGACCGCGAGGTATCGCTCTCATCGGTCGACAATCTCGTGAAGCAGCTGCAGAAAAACCCGACACTCCTTCTCCAGTTCACCAAAGCGGCCGAAGAGAACCTCTACGGTCCGCGGGCCGATGTCTATATCGACGAGGTCTACATAAAGTTTCTCGAAGGAATAGTAAAACAGAAGAAGATCAGCGAGCTCCAGCGCAGTCGCTACGAGCGGCAGCTGAAGATCCTGAGCGGCAGCCTTCAGGGCTCTCCCGCGCCGCATTTCGAATTCGAGCGTGCCGACGGCACCATCGGTGAATATTACCCGATGTCGACCCCTACCATCATAGAGTTTGGCGACCCCGACTGCACCGACTGCCAGCTCGACAAGCTGCGTCTCGACACCAACCTGAAGCTCGGCGACGCCATCGACAAGGGAAAGGTCAACGTGATGTTCATCATGCCGGCGCCTCCCGAAGGATGGCAGGAAAAGGTGAAGGACTATCCCTCGAAATGGGTTGTGGGCGCATCGGAGGATATCGACGATATCTACGACATACGTCTGACCCCGACTTTCTATGTGATAGGAGGCGACGGAACGATAGCTGCCAAAAACATCACAGTTGACAACGCCATCAACGTGGCACTCTCCGCCACCGAGGCCAATCATTGAGTCACGCAACACTAACCACAGAATATAACCCCATATGACACGCTCACTGTCGAAAATAATAAAAAGGATCTATATCCGCACCACCGGATATTCCTACACCAACCTTGGGCGGCTCTTCCTGCGGCTCTTCGTGGGCATCATGCTGATGCAGTTCGGAATCAGGCAGCTTGGGTGCTTCGCCGAGATGTGCCACACGTTTCCCTCGGTGCTCGGCATGAGCCCGGAGCTATCGATGACCGTGATGATAGTGGTGGAGATCGGCTGCTCGGTCTTCATCATGTCGGGCTTCCTGACGCGCATCATGACCGTGCCGCCTGTAATCTCCATGCTGGTTGCGGAGTGGCATCTGCTCCACGACCAGCTCGGCACCCCGGCCTACATGCTCGACTGGCAGCAGCAAGGTTATCTGCCGGTGATGTTTCTGGGCATCTATTTCTTCATCCTGCTTGTTGGGCCGGGCAAGATCTCCGTCGACTATTTCCTATCGCTGCATATCCTGCACAGCAACAACCAGAGCGAGTCGCAGCTCGAGGAGGTATAGGCCATGCGGATAGCGATGCTCGTTTCGGGAGGTGTCGACAGCGCCGTGGCGCTCGACAGGCTCGTGGCCGAGGGCCACGACATACACCTCTACTACATACGGATAGGAATGGACAACGGCGAGGGCAACTGCTCCGCCGACGAAGACATCGAGATATGCACACTCCTCGCCAGGAAATACTCGCTGCCGCTCGATGTGGTGTCGCTGCATGAGGAATACTGGGAATATGTGATGGAATACACGCTGCGCACCGTGAAGGAAGGGCTTACACCCCACCCCGACATGATGTGCAACAAGATGATAAAGTTCGGACTCTTCGAGGAGCGCTACGGCCATCTCTACGACAAGACGGCCACAGGGCACTACGCGGCGATCCGCGAGATCGACGGCCGGCTCTATCTCGCCACGGCGCCAGACCCCGTGAAAGACCAGACCGACTTTCTCGCACAGATCTCCTACAGCCAGCTGAGCCACCTTATGTTTCCGCTCGGCGATCTCACGAAAGCCGAGGTGAGGCGACTGGCCAGGGAAGCATGTCTGCCCAACTCACAACGCAAAGACTCGCAGGGTATATGCTTTCTGGGCAAGATAGACTACAGCGACTTCCTCGAGCGCAAGCTCGGCACAAAGCAAGGCGCGGTGGTCGACATAGCCACCGGACGCAAGATCGGCATACACCGGGGCTACTGGTTCTACACCATCGGACAGCGGAAGGGCCTCGGCCTCAGCGGAGGGCCCTGGTTTGTAGTGAGGAAGAACGTGAGAGACAACGTAGTGTATGTAGCCAACGGATATGACACTCCGAAGCAATACGGGCGCGTAATCAACGTTTCAAATATAAACTGGATCACGTGTGATCCGTTTGAGGGGAAAGACGACGAAAGGCTCAGGATGGCGATCAAGACCCGCCACACTCCACACTTCACCGATGCCTGGATAAGGCGTGGGAAAGGCGGCGACATAGAGATAGAGACCGACGAGCCCGTACAGGGCATCGCCCCCGGTCAATACGCCATCGTCTATACTCCCGACCGCGCCCTATGTCTGGGCTCGGGCATGATAGTGGCGCCGGAGCGTCACCGCCGCACACTAAAAAACAAAGAAGCGACAACAGGAAATGGAACAACGACATAAACTTGAATTGATAGGCATCACCTACCAGCAGGTGGAAAGCAATGTATTCGCCCTCATCCTCCAGGCCGAGGGGACGACGCGCCGGCTGCCGATATTCATCGGCTATGCCGAGGCACAGGCCATAGAGTGCAAACTGCAGGACGTGAATCCGCCCCGTCCGCTGACCCACGACACAATGATCAGGGCCATGTCGGCCTTCGGCATCTCGCTGATCGAGGTCGAGATCAGGCGACTCCCCAACGGCGTCTTCGCCGCCAACCTCCTTCTCTCCGATGGCAAGATGCAACGCATCATCGACAGCCGCTCGAGCGACGCGGTGGCACTCGCCATCAGGGTGGGAGCCCCCATCTATACCAGCGAGAGCGTGATGCGCGAGGCGGGCTTCGACGCGGAGACCGGCAAGGGAGTGGGCCAGGGCGCCCGCTGGAAGATGTCGGAGCGGAAGCCAGAAGCATCTCAGCCGGCAGCCTTCAGCGACGACGACATAGCCGAGCTTCCGGAAGAGATGCTGGAGCAGGCCATGGAGAAAGCGGTAGCCGATGAGAACTACGAGCGGGCCGCCAGGATCAAGAAGGAAATCGAGCGCAGACACGGGGGCGATGCAAACGTTTAAAATTTGCAATGTTAAATCACTGTAATAAAAATTGTTAAAACGGGGCATTTGCGGCGTGACTTTTTGATATGTTAGTAAATTTTTTGTAAATTTGCCCAATTCTTGTTCAGTATATACATTTCAAGTCAAAAAAAGCTACAAAAGAGAAACAAACTAACATATTAACCAGTGCAAAGCAGTGTCACATATGAAACGTACATGAAAGGCTTTCGCCAAAGGGAATGAAAAGGGATGCATTTCCGGCAGAATTTAGTTACCTTTG
>CANQRV010000026.1 GCA_947626355.1 uncultured Muribaculaceae bacterium | reverse complement strand
TTGTATCGGGCCACCTCACGCTCGGCGGAGAGCTCGCCGGGGCGCGGGATGTGGTTTAGCACGAACCAGAGGGGCTGAGAAGAGATATGGATTTGGGTTTCGGACATTTTTCTATCTGGTCTGGCGAAAACGTTTCAATTGGTAATCAGGCAATTGCAAATCGTTTTGTGTCAGATCTCCGAAAAGTGGGGTCGGCCCTGCGGGCCTCGTGTTCAGGTATCTCTTCGGAAGAGATACTTATTTTGCTGCAAAGATACGAATTTATTCCGAAAAAGCGGTCATTTTCACATAATTTTTGATAAAAAGGAACCTCCGATCGGAGGAATGTTTAGCAAATCGCCTTGCGCCGGTTTGCTAAGGTGCTCAATATCCATAACTTGCGAGTCATCCAGATCTCTTCCGAAGAGATTTGGAAAGTTGCTAAACAAAGACGCCTTCGGCGAAGAGTCAAGGGTGAAGAGTCAAGAGTCAAGCTTGAGGGGTTCAAGCCGGATTCATGCCGGTGGGGAAACATGCCGGAGGCATGTCCCTACAGGAGGGTTAAGGCTCCACCCTTACGGCTGGATCAAGCAACCGACCTGCTGTCAAGCCAGAGAAGCGAGAGAGCACTGATTAACACGATTATCCCGGTTAACACGACACATTATTATATAGGAAATCCGGCGCCCGTATGGGTGCCGGATTTTTCATAGGGGTTGCGTGGAGAAGTGCCGTGGATACGGAGCCATTGGGGGTGGGGGCGTCCCGCCGCCTTCGCGAAGCGAGGCTACGTCGGCACGGATACCTATGGACTCACAGGGTGGCGGCGAGGATACCTATGGACTCGCGGGGTGGCGGCGGGACGCCGCCTCTCCCAGGGTTTGCCGTATTCGGGCCGGATTCTTGCCGGGCGGACGCTTTGAAAAGCGTCCCTACAGACCGTTAATGGAGCCGCAGTTATTTCAGGGATTTGAGGATAAGGCTGTTGGCGCGGTCGACGACAGAGGTGTCGAGTGAGGCCAGATAGATGCGGGTTGTCGACTCGCTGTCGTGGCCCATGCCTTCCGAGATGACGGAGATAGGGATGCCCTTGGCTTTGGCGGCGGAGGCCCAACTGTGGCGGGCGACGTATAGCGTCAGGGGGATGGCGACGCCCACCATCCCGGCGATCTGCTTCAGGCTGTAGTTGATGTTGTAGCCGGTGTTGCGGTAGGAACACCGCTCGTTGATGCCGGTGCTTCGGATGATCGGCAGGAGGTAGTCGGTGCTGTTCTCGGGATATTTGTCGAGGATACCCTGCATCTCCTTCGTCCACTCGATGATGAGGCGCTGGCCGGTCTTTCGCCGGCAATAGGTGACGTAGCCGCCTTTCAGGTCGGTTTTTTTCAGGAAGGCCATGTCGATGAAGCTCATGCCGCGGAGGTAGAAGCTGAGCAGAAACATGTCGCGGGCATAGTCGAGCTGCGGGGTCATCGAGAGGTCGAGAAGCTTTATCTTCTTGATTACGGCGAGTGGGAGGGCGCGCTTCACTGTCTTGTCGACGCCGGTGTAGACATGGCGGAAGGGGAAGCGGTCTTCGATTATATCGTCTTCCACGGCACGGTTGTAGACGGCCCGGAGGATCCGGGTATAGAAGGAGATCGTGTTGGAGGTGACTCCGCGGCGGCGGTGCCAGGCCTCGAAGTCCTGCATGGTGCGGGAGGTGATGGAGTCGAGCATGATGTCTTCGTCGCTCCTGAATTTCCTGAAGCTGTTGAGGGTGGATCGGTAGGTCTCGGAAGTGCGTAGCTTGCCGTTCTGCTTGAGGCTGACGATTATGCCCTCCATGAAATTGAAGAGGGAGTATTCATGCTCATAGCGGTTGAACTCGTCGATGAGGTCGTCGGCGGAGTATTCCAGGCCTACGGCATCGAGACGGCGGCCGATTTTCGACAGTCGCTCCATGTCCCAGCGGATGCGCTCGCGGATTGAGAGGATGAGGGCCTTGCGCTCGCTGCGCTGGGTGGTGGTGACGGCCGAGCGGCGCTCGTCCCACTCGGAGGGGAAGACGCGGTAGTCGGTAAGCAGCTGTCGCACCTTGCGATCATGGATGATCTGATAGTAGATTGTGCCCTCGAGGTCGGCGACAGAGGAAGGGCGGAATTTGGGTTTGATGGTGGCCATGGCTTTCAATTAAGAGTCAAGAGTGAAGAGTCAAGCGCTTCGCGCAAGAGTGAAGGGTCAAGAGCCGGGAAGGTCCCGATTAGCCCGATTATCGGGAATATCGAGATTATCTCAAGAAACCCGAGAACCGAGAGAATCCCGGGGACCAGCCGGATTCGAGCCGGAAATGGCGGCGGGACGCCGCCTCTCCCAGAGGGTCGGATTCGGGAGGGCGCTTCGCTCAAAAAGTTTTCGGAGGTTTCCCGGGGGCAAAGTTAGGGTTTATGGCCACAGGTATCGCTTTATTCCGCTATTATATAAGAAGGGCCGGACAATCTCGCGATTATCCGGCCCGGTGAGCCGCCTGTTATGGCTTGCTGATGATTATGATAGGCGGCGGCTCGTGTGATATTGATTATAATTTAAGATCCATGTATCGTTATCTGCCGAAGGCGGCGAGGGAGGCCCTGATGGCCTCGATCTTCTCCAGGGCGTCGTTCTCTTTCTTGCGCTCCATTGCCACGACCTTCTCGGGGACGCTGGAGACGAAGCGCTCGTTGCCGAGCTTCTTACGCACTGTGGCGAGGAATCCCTCGTAGTAGGCGAGGTCTTTCTCGAGCTTCTTTATCTCGGCGTCGACGTCGACGAGGTTGCCCTCGAGGGGTATGCTGTATTCCACGGCACCCACGATGAAGGAGGCGGAGGGAGAGACCTTCTCCTCGACGAGGTCGATCATCTCGAGATTGCCCATCTTGATGAGGATGGCGTCGAGGGCGTCGTCGTGCGGGCCCTTGATGAAGAGCTTGACGGGCTCCTTCTGGGGTATCTGCTTCTGCTTGCGCACGGTGCGGATGCCGGCCACGACCTCCTTGAGATGCTCGAAGCGGGCGAGGATGGCGTCGTCGTACTCAACGGCCTCCGGTAGGCGGGCATACATTATGCTCTCGCCCTCGGCTCGGTCGCGGAGGTGCTGCCAGAGCTCCTCCGTGATGAAAGGCATGAAAGGATGGAGCAGGCGGAGCAGCGTGTCGAAGTAGTCGAGAGTCTTCTCGTAGGTGGCGGCGTCGACGGGGGAGCCGTAGGCGGGCTTAATGACCTCGAGATACCAGGACGAGAACTCGTCCCAGAAGAGACGGTAGACGGCCATGAGGGCCTCCGAGATGCGGAACTTGCCCATGAGGTCGGCCACCTCAGCGAGGGTGTTGTTGATGCGGGCGCCCATCCACTCGATGCCCTCCTTAGAGGAGTCGGGCTGTGGAGCGGACGCGTCGACCTGCCAGCCCTTCACGAGGCGGAAGGCATTCCAGATCTTGTTGCAGAAATTGCGTCCCTGCTCGCAGAGGCTGTCGTCGTACATTATGTCGTGGCCGGCCGGGGCGGCGAGCATGATGCCCATGCGCACGCCGTCGGCGCCATACTTGGCGATGAGCTCCAGCGGGTCGGGGGAGTTGCCGAGCGACTTCGACATCTTGCGGCCGAGCTTGTCGCGCACGATGCCCGTGAAGTAGACATTGCGGAAGGGCATATCGCCGGCAAACTCATATCCGGCCACGATCATACGGGCCACCCAGAAGAAGATGATGTCGGGGGCCGTGACGAGGTCGGTGGTGGGGTAATAATACTTAAACTCCTTATTTTCGGGGTCGAGGATGCCGTTGAAGAGGGCGAGGGGCCAGAGCCAGGAGGAGAACCATGTGTCGAGGCAGTCGGGGTCGCGCCTGAGGTCGGCGGGAGTGAGGGATGCGTTGCCGCTCTTCTCTATGGCCTTGAGGAGGGCCTCCTCCACATTGCGTGCCACCACGAAGCCTCCGTCAGGGAGATACCAGGCGGGAATCTGATGGCCCCACCAGAGCTGGCGGGAGATGCACCAGTCCTTGATGCCGGTCATCCAGTGGCGGTAGATGTTCTTGAACTTAGAGGGCACGAACTTGATGGAGTCGGACTCCACGGCGTCGAGGGCGGGGCCGACGAGTGGCTGCATCCTCACAAACCACTGCATGGAGAGCTTGGGCTCGATCACGGCATCCGTGCGCTCCGAGTGGCCCACCTTGTTGACGTAGTCCTCGACCTTCTCCACGAGGCCGGCCTTCTGCAGGTCGTCCATGATTTCCTTGCGGACCACGAAGCGGTCCTTGCCGACGTACATGCCGCCGCGCTCGGAGATGGTGCCGTCGTCGTTGAAGATGTCGATGGAGGGGAGGTTATACCTGTCGCCGAGCATGTAGTCGTTGACGTCGTGGGCCGGAGTGACCTTGAGGCAACCGGTGCCGAAGTCCATCTCGACGTAGGAGTCCATGATGATAGGCACGGAGCGGCCCACGAGAGGCACGATGACGCGCTTTCCCTTGAGCCAGGTGTAGCGCTCGTCGGCGGGGTTGACGCAGACGGCGGTGTCGCCGAGGATGGTCTCGGGGCGGGTGGTGGCCACCACGATATAGCGCCCCTCGGGGTCATCCTCCACCTTGTAGCGGAGGTGGTAGAGGTGGCTCTGCTCCTCCTTATATATCACCTCCTCGTCGCTGAGGGCGGTGAGGGCCTTGGGGTCCCAGTTGACCATGCGGACGCCGCGATAGATGAGACCCTTCTCGTAGAGGCGGTTGAAGACCTCGATCACGCTGCGGGAGCGGGTCTCGTCCATAGTGAAGGCCGTGCGCTCCCAGTCGCAGGAGGCTCCGAGCTTGCGGAGCTGCTGAAGGATTATGCCTCCGTACTTATGTGTCCAGTCCCATGCGTGGGCGAGGAACTCCTCGCGGGTGAGGGAGCTCTTCGAGATGCCCTCGGCGGCGAGCTTGGCCACAACCTTGGCCTCGGTGGAGATGGCGGCGTGGTCGGTGCCGGGTACCCAGAGGGCGTTCTTTCCCTCCATGCGTGCGCGACGGGTGAGGATGTCCTGGATGGTATTGTTGAGCATGTGGCCCATGTGGAGGACGCCGGTGACGTTTGGCGGCGGGATGACGATGCAGAAAGGCTCGCGGTCGTCGGGCTCGGAATGGAACAGGCGGTGCTCCATCCAGTAGGCATACCATTTGTCCTCGACTTCGGCGGGGTCGTATTTGGTGGCTAATTCGTTCATATTTCGATGATTTTTATGATCAGTATATAAAAGAGGCCCGGCGGGACGATTCCTGACAGGCGGACGCTTTGAAAAACGTCCCTACAGGCCGGGATATGGCCGGGGCATGGGCCGGTAAGGGGTTGTAACAGACTGCAAAATTAGTAAAAAATTTTTTCTTTTCGCCGAATGGGGGATTTTTTGTAATTTAGCGGGCGCTTCGCGCAATAATGGGAGTGGCGGCGTCTCGCCGCCTTCGCGAAGCGAGGCTACGTCGGCAATGATACCTATGGACTCGTGGGTGGCGGCGAGACGCCGCCTCTCCCGTGTCAGCGCTTCGCGCAAGAGTGAGAACCGAGAGAAGCCCGGGATATCTGACAAGAATCCATTTAAGCACAACATTATGAATATTATCAAGACATACGCATTTCTCCTCATGCTGCTCGCGGCGGCTATGGCCAACGCGCAGAGCGAGAACCCGAAGCGGGAATTCCGTGGGGCGTGGCTACACGTGATCGGCCAGACGCAGTGGCAGAACAAGTCGACGGCCCAGGCGCAGCAATACATCCGTGAGCAGCTCGACCTGCTGGCCGACGCCGGCTGCAACGCTGTGATCTTCCAGGTGCGTCCCACGGCCGACGCGCTGTATAAGTCGGAGCTGGAGCCGTGGTCGGCATGGCTCACGGGCAAGCGCGGCAAAGCGCCGCAGCCGGAGTGGGACCCTCTCCAGTATGCCCTCGACGAGGCGCACGCCCGCGGCATGGAGTTTCACGCCTGGCTCAATCCCTACCGCGTGACCTCCTCGCCGAAAGACGTGCTTCCGGCGTCGCACGCATCGAAGAAGCACCCAGAAAGGTTCGTGAAATTCAACGGCCAGACATTCTTCGACCCGGCCTATCAGGAGAACCGCGACTTCATCTGCAAGGTGGTAGACGACATAGTGAGCCGCTATGACGTCGACGCCATACACATCGACGACTATTTCTATCCCTACCCGGCCAACGGCAGGAAATTCGACGGCGACGGGGCGAGCTACGCGCGCTTCGGCAACGGGATGGGGCGCGACGACTGGCGGCGCCACAACGTGGACCTGCTGATCGAGCAGCTCCACTCCACCATCAAGGGGCGCAAGCCCTGGGTGCGCTTCGGCGTGAGCCCCTTCGGCATCTGGCGCAACTCCTCGAGCGACCCGCGGGGCAGCCGCAGCTCGGGGCTGCAGAACTACGACGACCTCTACGCCGACCCTCTGCTCTGGGCGAAGAAAGGCTGGATCGACTATCTGGCCCCGCAGCTCTACTGGAGCCTCGACACGAGGGCGGCGCCGAGCCGGCACCTCGCCGAGTGGTGGAACGACAACGCCAACGGCGTCGACGTCTATATCGGCCAGGACGTGAAGCGCACCATGGACTCCGCCGACCCGGACAACAACGACAGCAACGAGCTCGACACCAAAGTGAGGCTCTCGCGGAGGCTGCCCAACGTGAAGGGCAACGTGTGGTGGCACGGCTACTGGGTGACCGGCAACTACGGCGGCGTGGCCGACTCACTGGCCATGAAATACCAGTCGACCATCGCGCTGCCGCCGGCCTACGGCGACAAGACGCGGCGCCCGGCGCCCCCGACGGGCGTGCGCCTCGTGAAGGAAGACGGCAGGCTCTTCATCGACTGGGAGGCTCCGGCGGCAGGACCGAGGCAGAAAGACACCGACGCCGTGCGCTACGTGGTCTACGAGTTCTATCCCGGCGAGCGTCCCGACACGGAGCTGGCGGAGGCGATCATCGCACTGACGCCTTACACGCGGCTGCGCGTGGCCGACGCCGATGCGGCGCAGACCGTGGAGGGAAACACATATATAGTGACATCGCTCGACCGCATGAACCGCGAGTCGCAGCCCGTAACGCTGAAAGTGAAATGAAAGGGGAAGATCTCAAAGCGGGATGCCGGCCGGCCGTGGCTCCCGACGTGGCGGCGCTGCTCGACGCGGAGACGCTGCGCATCAACAGGCCGGAATTCATCGGCAGCGACCCGGTGCAGTTTCCAAGGCGCTTCACGCGCCTCCAGGACATCGAGACCACGGCGCTGCTCTCGGCCATCATCGCCTGGGGCAACCGCACGATGATATGCCGCAACTGCGAGAAGATGCTCACGCTTATGGACCACGAGCCCTATGCCTACGTCATGGACGAGGGATATGAGGACCTGCCCCCCGAGATGAACATCCACCGGACGTTTTTCGGGCGCCATTTCAGCTATTTCCTGCGCGGGCTGCACGAGGTCTACCGCCGCTACGGCTCGCTCGACGCCTTTTCGGCAGCGACGGGCGCCGGCGAGAAGGAAGCTCCGGCGTGGCATCTCGTCGGGGAGCTTCAGAAGATCATGTGTGACGTCAACGGCGGGGAGACGTGCAGCCGCTGCCTGCCCGTGAACCTCGGCAACACGGCGCTTAAGCGCATAAACATGGCGCTGCGCTGGCTGGTGCGCGACGACGGCATCGTCGACATGGGAGTATGGAGCTCGATACCGAAAAGCAAACTCTACATACCGCTTGACGTACACGTGGGGAACACGGCGCGCGAGCTCGGGCTGCTGACAAGGAAGGCCAACGACCGGAAGTGCGTGGATGAGCTCACGGCGGTGCTTCGCACGCTGCGTCCCGACGACCCGGTGGCCTACGACTACGCCCTCTTCGGGATCGGAGTGGGGGAGTGAGGTCAGCGTCTTTCGAGGCGCGACCTGATGTGGCGGTAGAGCTGCGGGTCTACCGCCTTTACCGTGTGCAGGTAAGTGGAATCGTAGGCGCCCGATGTCGCCGGATTGCGGGCTACCCACCTGTCGCGGGCGGCCTTGATGGAATCTATCTCGGTGTCGAGGGCTGAGGAGTCGCTCCATTCGCGGGTGAGAAGGCGCTTCGCGTCGGAGCGCCCCATCATCTGGGCCGCCTCCATCTCGGCGGCGACGCCCTCGGCTTTCTCCGTGCCGGAGCATGCCGAGGCGAGAACAGCGATGCTTGCGGCGCAGGCCGCAAGCATCATCTTATTTCTGACAGTCATAGCTATATCTTAAGAATTGCTGACTTAGGTAATGTAATCCTGTAGGAACGTGCCTCCGGCACGTTTCCCCACCGACATGAGCAACGCCGGTTTCCGATAGGCGGACGCTTTGAAAAGCGTCCCTACAGACCGACCGGGGCATGGGCCGGTTTTCGATCAGGATTCCTTTCAGGGACGCTCGAAAGCCGTGACGGCCTTCAGCTTCACATTGAAGATGAGCGTCGAATAGGGGAGAATCGAGTTATACGACGACACGCCGTAGCCGGCTGTGTAAGGCATCGCCATCGTGACGCTGTCGCCGACGTGCATACGGGTGAGGGCTGCCCAGAAGCCCACCACATTCTGGTTGGGGCGCGTGGTGTATACGCTGTCGGTGCGGCTGAAGGAGTTGTCCTTCGACACGGAGTCGATGTCGAAAAGCTCGTAGACCACCTGCACCGTGGAGTTGTCGAGCGGCGAGAGGTTCTTTCTTGTCAGCGTGGTGTCGTTGTGCCACTTGATGAGCACGAAAGTGCCGGGCGCCCATGGCGGCACGTAGCGGGTGTAGGTCTTGCGGCCGTCTACGGTCTCGTTTTCGAGCGCGAGCAGGTAGCTGGTGTTCTGCTCGCGCCATTCCCTGTAGTCGTTCTCCCTCTTCTCGTCTTCGCCGAGACAGGAGGCGAGGAGTGGCATCAACGACCCGAAAAGAATATATTTCAGATATTTCATCAGAGATTCAGAAGGGTAAGATGGTCAGAACTTGACTTCGGGAGCGCGTTCGGCACCGGCGTCGGCCTTGAACTGGGGCTTGGACTTGAAGCCGAACCAACCGGCGTAGATCACCGTCGGGAACTTCTTGATGCTGGTGTTGTATTCCTTGACGGCCTCGGTGTAGCGCATGCGCTCGGTGGAGATGCGGTTCTCTGTGCCTTCGAGCTGCGTCTGGAGATTCATGAAGTTCTCGTTGGCCTTGAGGTCGGGGTAGGCCTCGGTGACGGCGAGTAGCGACTTGAGGGCCTGGGAGAGCTCGCCCTGGGCCTGCTGGTATTTCGCCAGTGTCTCCTCGTCGAGGTTCTCGGCGTCGATGGTGATCGATGTCGCTTTGGCGCGGGCGAGCGTCACCTTCTCGAGGGTCTCGCTCTCATGGGTGGCGTATCCCTTCACGGTGGCCACGAGATTGGGGATGAGGTCGGCGCGGCGCTGATACTGGTTCTCGACCTGGGCCCAGGCCTGGTCGACGGTCTGCTGCTTCTCCACGAGGGAGTTGTAGTTGCAGGAGGTAAGACCCGACATGGCCACTATGGCCACGATGATATATAACAGTTTTCTAATCATATTCTCGGTTGTAATGATTTATTAAAGCGTGGAGTCTCAGACGAGCTTGCGTAGGAGGCTGTTGAGGCTTACCTTCTCTGCGAGGATGCGCTCGAGGTCGTCGATGTTGACGCGCTCCTGCTCCATGGAGTCGCGGTGGCGCAGTGTGACGGTGTTGTCCTCGAGGGTCTGATGGTCGACCGTGATGCAGTAGGGGGTTCCGATGGCGTCCTGGCGGCGGTAGCGCTTGCCGATGGAGTCCTTCTCGTCGATCGAGGTCTTGAAGTCGAAGCGGAGTCGGTGCTGGATCTCAAGAGCCTTCTCGGGGAGGCCGTCCTTGCGGACGAGGGGCATCACGGCGCATTTCACCGGAGCGAGGGGCGCGGGGATGTGGAGCACCACGCGGTGGTCGCCGTCGGGCAGCGGCTGGTCTTCGTAGCTGGAGCAGAGCACGCTGAGGAACATGCGGTCGACGCCGATCGAGGTCTCGATGACGTAGGGGGTGTAGCTATCGTTGAGCTCCGGGTCGAAATACTGTATCTTCTTTCCGGAGAACTTCTCATGCTGCGAGAGGTCGAAATTGGTGCGGGAGTGGATACCCTCCACCTCCTTGAAGCCGAAAGGCATCTGAAACTCGATGTCGGTGGCGGCGTTGGCGTAGTGGGCGAGCTTCTCGTGGTCGTGGAAGCGGTATTTGGCGTCGCCGAGGCCAAGGGCCTTGTGCCATTTCAGGCGCGTCTGGCGCCAGAAGTCAAACCACTTGAGCTCCTCGCCGGGGCGCACGAAAAACTGCATCTCCATCTGCTCGAACTCCCTCATGCGGAAGATGAACTGACGGGCTACGATCTCGTTGCGGAAAGCCTTTCCGATCTGGGCGATGCCGAAGGGGACGCGCATGCGGCCGGTCTTCTGCACGTTGAGATAGTTGACGAAAATGCCCTGGGCTGTCTCCGGGCGGAGATATACCTCCATTGCGCCGTCGGCCGTGGAGCCCATTTCGGTCTTGAACATGAGGTTGAACTGGCGCACGTCGGTCCAGTTGCGGGTGCCGGAGATGGGGTCGGCGATCTCGTAGTCGAGGATGATCTGCTTGAGGCCGGCGAGGTCGTTGGCGTTCATGGCCACGCTGAAGCGCTCATGGAGCTCGTCGCGCTTCTTCTGATGCTCGAGCACTCGAGGATTGGTCTGGCGGAACATGGCCTCGTCGAAGCTGTCGCCGAAACGCTTGGCGGCCTTCGCCACCTCCTTGTTGATCTTGTCGTCAAACTTGGCTATCTCGTCCTCGATGAGGACGTCGGCGCGGTAGCGCTTCTTGGAGTCCTTGTTGTCGATGAGGGGATCGTTGAAGGCGTCGACGTGGCCTGAGGCTTTCCAGATGGTGGGGTGCATGAAGATGGCGGAGTCGATGCCCACGATGTTGTCGTGGAGCATGGTCATCGCTTCCCACCAGTAGCGCTTGATGTTGTTTTTTAGCTCTACGCCGTTCTGGCCGTAGTCGTAGACGGCGGATAGGCCATCGTAGATTTCACTCGACTGAAACACAAACCCATATTCCTTGGCATGGGCCACTATTGTCTTGAAGACGTCTTCCTGTTTTGCCATTTTTAGAACTGAAAATGAGGGTCGGCTGGGCGTTGGCGCCAGTTTGTGGGCCATTGGCGGCATGCCGACAGTAATTTACGATGCAAAGGTAAAAATTATTTTTCAAAGCGCCAAGGCGCTATGCACACTTCGTGCAAGAGTGAAGGGTTAAGAGTGAATAGTGAAGCAGTGGAAATTCAAATAATTTGGTTACATTTGCAGCAGTATAAATCAAATGGCCATCAACATGAGTGAACATAAGGAATATCCGATAGGCATACAGAGCTTCGAGAAGATAATCCGAAACAATTTCCTGTATGTCGACAAGACGGAATTTGTCTACCGCCTCGCCAAAAAGAGCGGTTATTATTTTCTGAGCCGTCCGCGACGCTTCGGGAAAAGCCTGTTTCTGTCTACGCTTGAGGCTTTCTTCCTGGGGAAGCGTGAGCTTTTCAAGGGTCTCGCCATAGATGGCCATGAAGATGTGGAATGGCAGGAGTATCCGGTGCTACACCTGGACCTGAATGCCCAGGACTACACTCAGGACGATGAGTCTCTTTATGCCCAGATTGACAGTTATCTCCGCGAATGGGAGACTATTTATGGAGTCGAGCCGCAGGTTCCCGATCTCGGTATCCGATTCGCGACCGTGATAAAGTCTATCTGGAAGCAGACCGGGCGTCAGGTGGTGATCCTGATAGATGAGTATGACAAACCGCTGCTCCAGAATCTCGGCAAGGAAAGAAGCGAGCGGCTGAATAGATTCAGGGATATGCTCAAGGGATTCTACGGGGTGCTGAAGAGCTGCGACCCGTATATACGCTTCGCGTTCCTGACGGGTGTCACCAAATTCGGCAAAGTGAGCGTATTCTCCGATCTCAACAACCTACGCGACATCACGCTCGAGCCGGCCTACAACTCTATCTGCGGCATCACGGAATCGGAACTTATGTCGGATATGAGCGAGGGGATAGAGCGGCTGGCGGAGAGCGAGGGTATGACACGGGAGGAGACGTGCGGCATGCTGAAGCGCAAATATGACGGCTACCGGTTTTCAGAAAGGAAGACGGAGGGAATCTACAATCCGTTCAGTCTTCTCAGCGTGATGGAGTCGGAGCGCTTCGCCGACTACTGGTTTATGACCGGTACACCGACGATGCTTGTCGAACTGCTCCGCGACCACCAGGTGAATCTCTCCACCATTGAGGGATCCGTACGCACGGAAAGCGAGCTGCTCGGTCTTGATCCGGCATTCAAGGATCCTATCCCGCTGCTGTTTCAAAGCGGATATCTCACGATAAAGGATGCCGGACGGGAAGGGAGGCGAACGGTCTACAAGCTGGGCTTTCCTAACGAGGAAGTGGCAGATGCCTTCGCTGAAGCGCTGTTCCCGTTCTACGTCAACCGTGATGAGAGCGCCGAGAATGTAAGGGTGGTCACAGAATGTGTCGAGTAGCTTGAGCGAGGCAATCTGGACCGGTTCATGATAATCCTTAAATCGCTGATTGCCGGAGTGCCTTACAGCGAGAGCGGACTGAAAGTGCATGAGGGGAGATTCAGAGACGTCATATATATATATTATGCAGGTTGACGGGAATGAGCGTCAACTGCGAGATGCACACAAGTCAGGGGCGGATCGATATGACAGTGGAGACGAGCCGGTATATCTATGTCATCGAATTCAAGGTGGATCACACGGCGGAGAACGCGCTGTCGCAGATAGAGGAAAAACATTATGCCGACCGGTAGCTCAGCGATTCACGGAGAATCGTCAGGGTCGGCGTGGAATTCTCGTCGGCAGAGCGGAATATCGTAAGCTGGACAGTTGAATGAACCGGGATAGTGGAATAAAAAAACGCCGCTCCCGAGCGGCGTTTTTTTATGAGTGACGGCGGTATTGACAACCGCAAAGCGATCAGTCGAGGTTGGGGTTGAGGTCGTGCCACTTCTCAACGGGAGGAAGCACGCCCATGGCGATGACTTCGTCGCGCATCTTGCAGAGGTGCTCGTAGCTGGCCTGGAGGGCAGCCATCTCCTCGGGAGTGCCGGCGATAGCCTTTGTGTAGACGCCGTCGGCGTTGATCACTGAAGGCATGGCCATCATCACGTGGTTGAAGCGGGCTGTGTCGGCGTATGTTCCTACAGGATACTCAAACTCCTTGCCACCCATAGCTGCGGCCATCATCTCCACGGAGAGATAAGCGGGGCTCTGGAATGAGCTGCGGCGACGGAGCTCGATGATCTTGGCACCACCCTGGGTGACCTCTTTCTGCATCTGCTCCCATTCGATCTGGGAAAGGCCGCGGCCGTTGACAGTCTCTTTGGCGGCGATGATGTCGGTGAGCTTCTTGCCGTCGACAGTCGTCGGGCTTGCGAATACGGCCATCTTCTCGCCGTGTCCGCCGTAGGTGTAGGCGTTCTTCACAACCGACTGGCTGACGCCGAAGTGCTGTGCGAGAGCCTCCTTGAGACGAGTGGAGTCAAGGGCGGCGAGAGTGGCGACCTGGTTGGGCTTGAGGCCGCTGTGGATGAGGGCCACGAGGCCGGTGATGTCGGCGGGGTTGAAGATGACCACGAGGAATTTAGCATCCGGGCAGTATTTCTTGATGTTCTGGCCGAGCTCCTCGGCAACCTTGGAGTTGCCGGCGAGAAGGTCCTCGCGGGTCATGCCCTCCTTACGGGGTGCGCCACCGGAGGAGATGATGTATTTAGCATCCTTGAAAGCCTCTGCGGCATCGGTGGTGCTGGTGAAGTTGATGTCGTCGAAACCACACTGACGCATTTCCTTTGCCACGCCTTCGGCGCTGAAGACGTCATACAGGCAGATGTTGGGGGTGAGGTGCATCATGGCAGCTGTCTGAGCCATGTTGGAGCCGATCATGCCGGCAGCGCCGACGATCACGAGTTTATCCTCTGTGAGAAATTCCATATCTAAATTTTTAAGGGTTTGTTTCTGGTTTCAAAGTTAGCAATTTTCTATGGTACCGCAATGACTTGTCAAGATAAAATTTCTTAAAATCGGCTAATAAAACCAATCCCGGCGGTTTTTGTTTATAAGGTATAAAAGAAAGGAGAATGAAAATGAAAAGCAGAGTCATAACGCGGGTGATGGCGGCCATATTTCTGACGGCCATGGCCACGGCATCGGTGAATGCCCAGAACAGCCTTCCGGCTCCCGGCTCGGGAGGCAGTTTCAATCCGGCGCCCAACGGCATAGGGTGGAACCCGGGCCCTCCGCCACCATCGGCGTGGGGGAGTCCGTGGGGCACCGGCGGATGGTATAACTCCCCGTCGGTGATCATCAACAACTCGTATCCCGACTGGCAGAACCAGGGCACCACCAACGTCATGGCCTGCGGCTATGACGCGAGGGGGATATGGCGCACCCTGCCGCTCCACGTGGCATACACCTTCAACGGCGTCAACTACGACGTCACGGTGATCAATGCCTGGAACCCCTGGACCGACATGTGGGACCGCGGAGTTGACCAGCCGGCTTACAACACGACCTACTACCTCAACGGATCGACATTCGACTTCTACACCGTCCTGTCGACAGGCACCTACTACTTCAACCTCTAATCACTCCATGCCTTCGGAGCTGTAGCCGCTGCCGTCGAAGGAGTCATCGCCGTCGCCGCCGGGGCGCTCCTTGGGCATCTTGCTCTTCATGTTGCCGAAAGAGTATTTCACAGTGAGGCGCAGCGTACGACCGTTGCGCCATCTCTCTTTGCGCTCCGTATAGTCGGTGCCGGAGATTGTGTTCCTGAACTTGCGGGAGTCGAAGATGTCGCGGCAGTTGAGGCTTACAGTCCAGTTGCCGAAGGCTTTGCGGACTCCGGCGTCGACGCTCCAGCCGCCCTGGCGCGAACCCTGGGCCTCGAGCTGCTTCGAGCGGTAGTTGCCGGAGGCCTGGAGGCCGAGACCCCAGGGGAGACGCACGCTGGCCATCACGCGGGCATCCCACGCGAAGCTGTTCTGCGACTTGCCGTCGAGGGGTATGATGTTGCCGCTCTCGGCCGTGAAGTCGTAGTGCCAGCCGCTGATGTGGTTGTTGTAGAGGTTTACGGTGGTTGTGACGTCGAGCTTTCCGCCTGCGAAGGAGTTTTTCGACACAATCTCGCAACCGGAATTGTTCTCGTCGGCGATATTGGCGAAAGTGCTGTACATCACGCCGCCGTCGAGGTATCGGATGCGGTTCATCATGTTGGATGTGGTTCGCATGTATGCCGAGACGCTGAGCATGTGGTAGGTCCAGGTCTTGATGTAGTTGAGCTCGAAGGAGTTGGAATACTGCGGCTGGAGCTCGGGATTACCAAAGGAAACGTTGGTGGGGTCGGAGATGTCGTGGAAGGAGTTGAGCTGGCCCCCCCATGGACGGCGGATGCGGCGGGTGTAGTTCACCTGCAGCTCGTTGTCGCAGGGGAGGCTGTAGGAGATGTAGGCCGAGGGGAAGAGGGCGAAGAAGTTCTTCCTGTAGAGAGGCACCTCGGCCTCGCTCTGGCCGTAGGCGAGCGAGCGGGTGCGCACCTGCCACGCCTCGCTGCGGATGCCGCCCGAGAAGCTGAGCTTGCCCACCGTGCCTCCGAATGTGGCGTAGAGCGCCGAGATATTGTTGTTGTAGATAAACCGGTTGTAGAGGTCGGGATTGATGGCGGGCTGTGAGCCGTCGATCGACTGCATGACGCTGACGGGGGTGTTCTCGTGGTTGTAGTTGCCGTTGAAGCCGGCCTCGAGCCGGTAGGCCTTGGCGATCTTGAGGGTGTAGTCGGCCTTTGCCTCGATGGAGTTGACGCCGATGTCCTGTGTCTGGTCGCGGAGCAGGCTCTCGCCGCTGTCGTCGGCGTATTCCATCTCCTGGAGATATGAATTGTGGTTGGGTCCTCCCCAGTGGTTGTAGGCCAGGGAGAGGTCGAGGTGGTGGTCGTCGGTCCAGCGGTGGATATAGCCGAGCTCGGCGTGAGTGCCGCGCATGTCGCCGCGCTCGCGGGTGAGGTTGTGGTTCAGCGTCCACTGGCCCGGCAGGTCGGAGGTATAGAGGGTGGAGTTGTGGCCCCAGCGGTGGCCGAGCATGCCGAACCCGGAGAGGGAGAACTCATCGCGGTCGGTGAGGTGGTAGGTGGCACCGAGGCGGAGGAATATGTTGTTGCCGTGGTTGCGGCTCTCGCCGCGGGAGTCGGTGAAGAAGCCGTCGGCGTAGTCACGTTCCATCGTCGAGCCGCCGTTGTGGTGGCGCATTCGGAGGCCGAGGCCGGCGAAAGTCTCCCAGCGGCCGGAATTGAAATTGACGTTGGCTCCGAGATTGCCTCCGCCGCGGCTGTTGGCGGAGAGCTCCGTGCTGCCGAAATATCCGGCGCGCGTGTCCTTCTTGAGCACGATGTTGATGATTCCGGCGGTGCCCTCGGGGCTGAACTTGGCGGAGGGATTGGTGATGACCTCCACGCGCTCGATGCTCTCGGCGGGGATCTGCTCGAGGATCTGGGCGCGGTTGTCGGCGGTGAGGCCGGAGTCCTTGCCGTTGATCCATACGGTCACGGAGCTGTTGCCGCGCAGCGACACCTCGCCGTCCTGATCCACCTCCACCGAGGGAATCGACTCGAGGAGCTCGCTGGCGCTGATGCCTGCCGCCGAGATGTTGGCGTCGACAGTGAAGACCTTCTTGTCGAGCTCGAAGCGCATCTGGCTCCTGACGCCCTCCACCACCACTTCCTGAAGCATCTTGGTGTCTTCGGCGAGCTTCACAGTGCCTATGTCGACATTGGCACCCGCCACCTTCACGGGGCGCTCCTGGGTAACGCTTCCCATATTGGAGATTATGACGGTGTAGTCGCCGTCCTTCACCTTCGGGAGGGCGAAATGGCCGTTCTCATCGGAGCTGGTGCCGACGGCCATCCGTTTGCCGTTGGCGTCGGCGAGCTGCACGTTCACGAAATCGAGGGGCTCGCCGCTTTCCTTGCTAATGATCTGGCCGGTAATCACGCCGTCGGCCAACGCCGCCGCCGGCATCACGCCGAGCAGCAGGGCATACAGTATCTTTCGAGTCATTGTCTTAGTTGTGATCGCGGATTGTTATCGTTGTTGTCCGTCATTACTGACCCTTATATCCATGCAAGGTTTAATCGGGACGGGCATTTTCTCAGGTTTGGGCTTCTAAGATTATATGTCGATTATTGATATGCAAATATGCCCTGTATTGCAAAAAAAATATTAAATTCGCAGATGCAACCATGAGAAGCTCACCGCCGGAGGCGTCAACGTGACGCCTGTCTGGCCTGCATGACTGTTGCAACGAATTGACAATCAACCTAAAATCATAGAAACAAAATGAAAGAAACCGAAGAAAACCTTACCACAGGCACCGGGCTGCCCGAGAACGCCTTCCGCGAGCTGGGGGCCGACGAGCAGTATGTGCCCGTGATGTCTCCGGCCCACGACCAGAAGGAGGTCACTCCCTATTCCGTGGGCACGGGCCTTCTGATGGCCGTCATCTTCAGTGCGGCTGCCGCCTATCTGGGCCTGAAGGTGGGCCAGGTGTTTGAGGCGGCCATTCCAATCGCCATCATCGCCGTGGGCCTCAGCAACGCCCTTGGCAAGAAGAACGCCCTCGGGCAGAACGTCATCATCCAGAGCATCGGCGCCTGTTCTGGCGTGATCGTGGCGGGCGCCATCTTCACCCTGCCGGCGCTCTTCATCCTGCAGGCCAAGTATCCCGACATCACCGTGCAGTTCTATCAGATCTTCCTGAGCTCGTTGCTCGGCGGCATCCTCGGAATCCTGTTCTTCATCCCGTTCAGGAAATATTTCGTGAAGGACATGCACGGCAAGTATCCGTTCCCGGAGGCTACTGCCACCACGCAGGTGCTGATCTCCGGACAGGGCTCCGACGACACGGGTGGGCAGGCCAAGACCCTGGTGGTCGCCTCTCTGATAGGCGGCGTCTACGACTATCTCGTGGCCACCTTCGGCTGGTGGGCCGAGACAGTCACCAGCACCGCCTCGGCCTGGGGTCAGGCGCTTGCAGAGAAAACGCGCCTCGTGCTCAGCTGCAACACAGGCGCGGCGCTGCTGGGCCTCGGCTACATCGTGGGGCTCAAATACGCCTTCGTGATCTTCGCCGGCTCCATCTTCGTGTGGTGGATCGTGATTCCTCTGCTGGGCACCTACGGCTCGCCTGAATTCCAGGCTATGGCTCCCGACGCCATCTTCAAGGACTACGCACGCATGATCGGCATCGGCGGCATCGCCATGGCCGGCGTGATCGGCATTATCAAGTCATGGCCCATCATCCGCCAGGCCGTAGGCCTCGCGGGCCGTGAGCTCAAGGGTAAGTCGTCGAGCGTGAAGGAAGTGCGCTGGCAGCTCGACATCTCCATGAAGCAGGTGGTGTTCTTCATCGTGCTGGCCCTGGTGGCAGTGCTCATCTTCTTCTGGTGTGGCGTGATCTCCACCTTCTGGCAGGCCGCCGTGGCATGGCTTGTGGTGACCCTCATCGCCTTCCTCTTCACCACCGTGGCCGCCAACGCCATCGCCATCGTGGGCAGCAACCCCGTGAGCGGCATGACGCTTATGACCCTGATCATCGCCTCCGCGATCTTCGTGGGCATCGGCCTCAACGGCACCTCGGGCATCGTGGCCTCCATGGTGATCGGCGGCGTGGTCTGCACGGCACTCTCTATGGCCGGCGGATTCGTCACCGACCTCAAGATCGGCTACTGGCTCGGATCCACACCCCGCAAGCAGGAGAGCTGGAAATTCCTCGGCACCCTCGTCTCGGCAGCCACCGTCGGCGGCGTGATTATGGTGCTCAACCAGGTCTACGGTTTCTCGGGCGACAACGCCCTCGTGGCTCCGCAGGCCAACGCCATGGCCAAGGTGATCGAGCCCCTGATGATGGGTGGCGACACACCCTGGATACTATATATGGTGGGCGCTATCCTCGCCCTCATCCTCAACTGGCTCGGCGTGCCCGCGCTGGCCTTCTGCCTCGGCATGTTCATTCCGCTGCAGCTCAACACCCCGATGCTGGTGGGCGGTGCCGTCTCCTATTTCGTCAGCAACTCATCGAACGACCAGGCCGTCAACGACGCCCGCCGCGACCGCGGCACGCTCCTGGCTTCCGGTCTGATCGCCGGCGGCGCCCTCTTCGGTGTCTTCGCCGCCATCACCCGCTTCGCAGGCTTCGAGTATGTGAACCCCGCTTCCTACGAGACGACGCAGATACTCGGTTGCGTGGCATACGCGCTGCTGATAGGCTATTTCATCTGGGACAGCCGCCGCGTGAAGCCTCTCCGCAAGTGATTTATACCTCAATTGATAATTGGAAATCAGTAATTTATAATTGATGGAAAAACTCCGGCCGGATTGGCCGGAGTTTTTTTCAATAATTTCTGTCACAAACGGCGGATCGTCTCGTGTATGGGATACAGACACATGAAAAAGGAATTTCTGACAACGGTATTCATCAGGGCCAGAGAGCGCCTTCTGAGGCGCGCGGCTGCTATCGTCGACTCCGATGCGGAAGCCCAGGATCTGGTGCAGGAGGCATTCTGCCGCTTATGGTCGTCGCCCCGTCAGCCCGGCGACGAGTCGGCGGCCGAGGCGCTCGCCTTGACGGCAGTCAGAAACGCCGGCATAGACGCGCTCCGCTCGCGGGCGCGACATCGGGAGACACCTGTGGAGGATGCCGAGGCCGAGCTGGGCGAAGAGCCTTCCTCTGATAGCGAAGCCGACGAGACCTTCTCGCGTGTCAGCCATATAATAGACCTCTCCGTCTCTCCGCGCGACCGCGACATCTTCTTCCGCCGCGAGCGCGACGGCTGGGAATATTCCGAAATCGCCGGGCATTTCTCCATCTCGGAGAGCAACGCACGCCAGATTGTGGCCAGGACGCGCCGCACGGTGAGAGACACATACCTTAAACTATACAGACGATGATGACAGACAGTGAATATAAAGTCCTCATAAACCGCTATTTCGCGGGCGACACCACAGTGGAGGAGGAGCGGCTGCTCCTCCGGGAGCTACTGGAGCGCAGGCCTGAGCCGGGCTCTCTCGAAGCCGAGGCGCTCGCCGTGATGACTTTCGGGCGTTTCCAGGCTCCCGCCTCTGCCTCGCGCAGGCGGCGCCGGCTGCCCCGCATGCGCCTCTGGCTCTCCACGGCAGCCGCCGGGCTGCTCGCGGCTTTCTTCGCCGTCTCCTATTTCACGGCCCGCCACTCCGGTGTGGCCGGCTTCCTGACAGGGACGGATGAATGCACCGCCTGGATCGACGGACGGCCCGTCCACGACGAGACGCTTGTGGCCGACCTCATGAGGCAGCAGCTCCATGAGGCGGCAGTAGCCTCGGGCGAGCTCGACTCGGAGGTGGAGAGCGCAATGGGCGAGATAGGCCGGATGTCTGATTTCCTCTAACGCGTCACATTATTTCGGTTAAGATAATATCATTGCTCAGAATATGAAAAGGTTGATTTTAATTTTGATGCTGCTGGCAGCGTTCATCACGGCTTCGGCGCAGGAGGGACTGAATATAGCCAAATATTTCAGTCAGGACTTCTCTAAAAGCGGAAAGGTGTCGTCGGTCACCCTCTCAGGCAATTCCGCGGCGAAGTTCGGTCTTGACCTGTATAAGAGCGTGACAGTTGTCGACAACGCCATCATCTCCTCGATGGAGAAGGCGGTTAAGGCCGACGGCGCCAAGGCCTACGACAAGCAGACGGCGTTCCGCAAGGGGCGCCTACATTTCGGCTTCTACGCCCTCAAGGGGAAAGACTGCAACCGCTTTATCGTCTTCCTCAATTCCGGCACGGATGTCGATCCGAAGGCGATGCTCATATATATGGTGGGCGACGCGTCGCCCGAAGAGGTAAAGAAGATGATGCAGAAATTCTAACTGGTTAATTTTATCTACAACAATATGCGACTTATTGGTTTATTGCTTTTTGTCATGGCGGCGCAGCTGACGCATGCCGCCATGCCGGTCGAGGCCGACACCGTGAAGGTGATCACCGACGCGCGCTGCGTAGTCGTGACCAAGGAGGGTGGCTCCACGGCCGTCACGGTCACGATGCCTTCAGACAACGGCGACCTCGACTACGTCTATGTCTCGAATGTCGACAGCTCTTCGTTCTCGCCGGGAAGGTGGAATCTCGACTTCCCGTTCTCGGGAGGTTCGGGCGATATGCGCAAGGTGGTGCCCACGGTGATGCGCGGCATGTACTGGGGTTGGCGCTTCAATTACTCCGACAAAGGGATGGTGAAAAACGGCTTCGAGCTTGGCGTCTCCGACGTGATCGGCGTGGAGTTCAGACCGTGGGGACCGGCCACGAGGTTCAGGATCGGGCTCGGATTCGGTATGCAGCGCTATCTGGCCCGGGAGGGAACAGTGTATTCCAGACAGGGTGACGCCCTTGCCTTCACAGGTGCTCCCGAAGGATGCAAGGTGGAGCACTCGCGTCTCGACAGCTGGACGTGCAGCGTGCCGTTCGTCTTCACGCAGAAGGTATATAAGGACCTTGGATTCTCGCTCGGCGCGACTGTCAATTTCAACACTTATGCTACGGCGTCTACCAAGCTGACCGCCGGCGAACAGTCGTCGACCGTCACCCACAAGGGACTTAACCAGCGTCTTCTCACTGTCGATTTCATCGCTACCGCAGGCCTTGTGGAGGGAATCGGCGTGTATTGCCGCTGGAGTCCTGTCACGGCATTCCAGGGCGCGTATGGCCCGGCATTCCGCTCTGTCTCGGTCGGTCTGTCACTTAATTTCTAAGTTCTCTCCTCAAAACATTCCATAAGCTATGATTTCCAGATACAACAGGATATTGGCGGCACTTCCGTTGATGATAGTGCCGCTCCTCGCCCTCTCCCTCACCACACATGCAGCCGAGGCTCCGGATACCGTACTCAATGTCACGGCGCCTTCCAAAGTGACAGTGGTGGAGTGTGGCAACTCCCTTCAGGTTTCGGTCGAAGGCTGTGAGTCCGATTCGACGTTCAAGGCGCTCTATGTCTCCGAATATGACGACGATGCGGTGGTGAACACCTCGCAACGCGAGATGAAATCGGATTACGGCCTTATCCCGGCTCTTGGCCTCGGCGACCGCAACCGCAGGAAAAAGGCGGGTTTCTCTGTCATCACAAGCGGTCTCGGCATAGGACTTGACAATGCTTCCGGACAGTCGGGCAACGGTTCGCTGCAATGGAGCAAGTCGTTTGACGTGTCGTGGGTAAACGCTTTGGCTGTCGCCTGCAACTTCAGCTATTCACGAATCACTTTCGGCATCGGATTCGACTGGCGCAACTATAAGACCACTCTCTCCCGCTGCCTGACGCCGGCTCCCGGCGGCGGCATTATGACCACTGATTATCCGCAGGGTGCGGTGAAAGGCAACTCCACCCTCAAGATCTTCAGCCTCGGGTTGCCGTTGCTCTACACCTATCGCATCCCCTCGACCACACTCGCCCTGACTCTCGGCCCCGTGTTCAGCTTCAACACATATTCATCGCTCAAGACCAATTATACCGATGCCGAGGGTCACGACCACCGCATCTTCAATAAGTCGCTCGGGCAGCGCAAGTTCACGCTCGACCTCTTTGGCGCCTTTACGGTATGGAAAGGGTGTGGCCTATACGTGCGCTACTCCCCGATGAAGGCTTTCAAGAGCAGCCCGGTAAACTTTCGGCCGCTCACGGTGGGCTTGTTATTCCTGCTCTGATTTCAGAGCCGTGTCAGTGTCATAAGAAAAGCGCGGGCGCATATCCCAGGGATATGCGCCCGCGTCAGTATGGGGTCGCCGCTTTAAGCGGAAATCGTGTGGCTTAGATCTTGGAGTTGACGATGTCGAGGATTTCCTTTTCGCGTCGTTCGGCCTCGGCCTCGATTTCTGCACCGCGGGCTATAAGGGCCTCCGCCTTCTCACGGTCTTTCAGCCCGGCGGCATTGATCCTGACGTTGAGGAACGCGCCTCTGACGGCGGCACGTGCGGCCAGGACGCCTACGCCGGCGTCGGTCACCGACGAGGGATTTCCGTTGGCTGCCATGTCGGCGAGGAGGTCGAATGCCTCGGCCGAGGTCTCCATCGTGCGGAGGGGCACCTTTGTGGCGTAGAGCGTGGCGCCCTCGAGAGCGGCCTTGCGGGCTGCCTTCTCGGCGTCGGTGCCCTTGGGCATCGCGAATACGTCCATAATGCGGTTGAAGGCCTCGGTGTCCTCGTCGACGAGGTGGAGCAGGCGCTCCATGATGTCCTGACCTTTCTCGGCAGCATCGGAATACTTCTCCCAGCAGTCGTCGTAGGCGGCCTTGTGGGCGGTGAGGTTGGCCACCATCGTTCCGAGAGCCGCGCCGAGCGCTCCCATGTAAGCGGAGATGCTGCCGCCGCCGGGAGCCGGCGACTCGCTTGCTGTCTCCTCGGCGAGTCCGCGCGCCGTCAGGTCTACGAGCCTGTTGCCCCCTTCATCGGCTACGAGATACTCGATTACCTTCTCCTTGGGGTCGAAAGGCTTGAGCTCGTCAAGACCCATAGAGCGCACCGCCATCTTGATGATCTCGCTCTCCGGAATACCGGCCGAACGCTGCTGCTTGCGCAGGAAATACTTGCCGGCATCGATGAGTGTGCGCTTAGGCACGAGGCCCACGATCTCGGTGCCTGTGACGCGGACCCCGCGTGCGGCAGCCGCACGGCAGACCTCGTCGAAGGCCACGTGGAGGGGAGTGGTGGCGATGTCGGTGATATTCATCGACACCTGGGCGATGCCGTATTCGTCGATATACCATCCGATGGCCTTGGTGCCCTTGAGGGTTCCGGGCTGCATGATGGTCTTGCCGTTCTCGTCCTTCATCGGCTTGCCTGTGACCTTGCCGCCTTCCCTTACGGGACGTCCCTTCTCCCTGACGTCGAACGCTATTGCGTTGGCTCGGCGGGTGGAGGTGGTGTTGAGGTTATAGTTCACGGCGATGAGGAAGTCGCGGGCGCCGATGGTTGTGGCGCCGCTCTTTGCCACATTCTCGTCAAACGGTCGGTTGCCGAAGTCGGGGCCTTTCTCCTGGGACCCCATCTTCTCGGGAAGCGCCTCGTATTCGCCTGCGCGGCAGACCGCAAGGTTCTTGCGCTCCGGCCGGAAGGCGGCAGCCTCATAGCAGTAGGTAGGGATGCCGAGCTCGTCGGCCACTCTCTCGGCGAGCTTGCGCGACAGCTCCGCGCATTCCTCGAGCGTCACGCCGGCCACCGGGATTAGCGGGCAGACATCGGTGGCGCCCATACGTGGGTGTGCGCCGTGGTGTTCGCGCATGTCGATTACCTCTGCGGCTTTCTTTATTCCCTGGAAAGCGGCTTCCACCACATCCTCCGGGCTGCCAACGAAGGTCACCACCGTGCGGTTGGTGGCCTCTCCGGGGTCTACATCGAGCATTCTGACTTCTTTCACGGCGCTGATGGCGTCGGTGATGGCCTTGATTTTGGCCTGGTCGCGTCCCTCGCTGAAGTTGGGCACGCATTCAATAATCCGTGTGTTCATGGATTGATTTCGTTATTGTTGTTTTATGACGCGAAATTAGCCAAATTTTTTCAAGCGGCAAAATTAAACGCCGGCGACATTGACTTCAATGTCGCCGGCGCCGTATATCGCCTTGCCGGAGCCTTCGGGCTCCGTCGTTATCAGTTTGCCTCGTGGGGACGCACGTTAATGAACTTGCGGCCTTCCTTGCCGGTGGTGAAAACCACCACTCCGTCGATGAGGGCGAAGAGGGTGTGGTCTTTGCCCATGCCCACGTTGAGACCGGGATGGTGCACAGTGCCACGCTGACGCTTCAGGATGTTGCCGGCACGGCAGTTGCTGCCGCCGAATATCTTCACTCCAAGTCGTTTGCTTTCTGATTCACGGCCGTTCTTCGAACTACCGACACCTTTTTTATGAGCCATATCTTGTCTGTTGAGTGATTATGCGTTAACGATAGATTTAACTAACACTTTGGAGAAGCACTGGCGATGGCCGTTCTTGCGGCGATAGCCTTTGCGGCGTTTCTTCTTGAAGACGATCACCTTTTCCCCCTTTACGAGAGGAAGCTGCACCTCACAGTTCACTTTCGCTCCTTCCACGGCAGGAGCGCCGACCTTCACGTCGCCGTCGGCATCAAGAAGAAGCACTTTGTCGAATGTCACTGCATCCCCTTCCTTCACTTCTTCGCCGAGATAGTGGACATACAGGTATTTGCCTTCTTCGGCCTTGAACTGCTGTCCCTTGATTTCTACAATAGCGTACATTGTTGGGTAAACGATTGTTGTTGAGTTGAATCCGTTGGGCGGCCGACTGTCAGCGCCGGCGCTTTTTCTGGCCATGGCGGAATAAGCGGCACAAAATTACTCAAAAATTCCCAAACCGCCAAATTTTTCTCAAACTCCCGATGATTGTCAGCGGTTGGCGTATTTGAAAGCCTCGTAGCTCATGCGCTTCGACGCCAGCTTTCTGCTCTTTCTCCCCTCCCGTCGCTTCCGCGACAGCAGATGGCGGGCCAGCCCGTCAAGACTGTATCGGCCGGCACCTGACACGGCGAACACCAGAGTGCCGAACGCGCAGAACCATATCTCTGGTACAAATTCACCGACGAGAAGCTGCATCACGCCCAGAATGCCCCACAGCAGCGTGGCGATGGAGCTCACGGGCCTCACCAGTAAGCCGGTGGCCAGCGAGCCCGCGACCACAAACATGATGATCGACGCTATATGAGGCAGCGACATGTCGTAGATCACTTCGTCTACGCTCGTCAGCCGCATTATGCCGCATATCGTGAGCAACCCTGCAAACACGACCCTCATGATCACCAGACGAAGCGAACGTGCCCCGCTGCTGATGCCGCAGCGCGCGAAGAGGGTGTTGAGCAGCACACGCTTGCCGCGCTTTCCGGCTGCCTGTTCGGTGATGACGTGCTTGCGGAGGAAGGTGGGAGCGCCCTGCATGTTCAGCGTGCCAAGCGTCTTCTGCCCCGGATCTATTGATATGACATTGCTGGCGTTCATAGCGACTCGTTGTTTGGTATATGCCTCTATAACAACGGTCAGACCACTTTAGTTTTTGTATTATAGAGATTTGCATGCTTTTTCTACAGATTCCCGCCTCTTTCGGGACCTTGCGGGACGCCCTCTTTTTTCCTCCGTATTTCCAAATTATTACCTCTCAAGGTTTGCATAATGCCTGATTTCGTTGTATCTTCGCGTTGTATTTCCGGTCGTGGCCAGGACTCCATGTTCTGTAGGTCGCAACTTAACATCAATGGAATGAATAGAATAGGGAAACTTTACTTCAGATACGGCACCATGGGGTCGGCCAAGACCGCCATCCTGCTGACCACAGCCTACAACTTCGAGGAGCGCGGCATGGCCTACATGTGTCTCAAGCCGGCCACCGACACGCGGGAGAAGCGCAGCGTGATCCGCAGCCGCATCGGCATCGAGCGCGAGTGTGTCATGATCAGTCAGGACACCGACCTCTACCGGATGTTTTCCGACATCGTGGAGAGCGGCGCCACGCTGCCGGAATGGGTGCTCGTCGACGAGGCTCAGTTCCTCTCTGCCGTGCAGGTCGATCAGCTTGCCATGGCTGTCGATAACTTCCATATCAACGTGATATGCTACGGCCTGCGCACCGATTTCCGCTCACGGCTCTTCGAGGGGTCGCGCCGTCTTTTCGAGCTCGCCGATTCCATCGACGAGATTAAGTCGACATGCTCGTGTGGCCGCAAGACGGTGGTCAACGCCCGCATCGACAGTTCAGGGCTCATCGTGACGCAGGGGCGTCAGGTGGAGATCGGCGGCAACGACCGCTATGTAGCCCTCTGCCGCAAGTGCTGGCGCGACCGCCAGCAGAGCAGGGACTCCCTGTCGCGTCTTCCCTTCAGCTCCTGAATCTCAGCAGATATAAATAGATTATCAACCTTAAACATTTCAAATATCATGCTTTCCAAAGAACAAAGAGACCGAATCGCCGCCCTCGTCCATCGGGAGGTGGTGCCGGCTATCGGCTGTACGGAGCCGGTTGCAGTGGCGCTATGCGTCGCCAAAGCCACGGAGATGCTCGGCAAGATGCCCGAGAAGATTCTCGTCAGGCTCAGCGCCAATATCCTGAAAAACGCCATGGGAGTCGGCATTCCCGGCACAGGCATGATCGGGCTTCCGATCGCCATCGCCCTCGGCGCTATCGTCGGCAAGTCGGAATATGGTCTTGAGGTACTCCGCGACGTCACACCGGAGGCAGTTGCGCTCGGTCGCCGCTATATCGATGAAGGGCGCATCGAGGTGAAACTGTTCCCGGATGCCCCCTCCAATCTCCATATCGAGGTTTCGGCGGTGGCCGATCTCGACATGACACGCGCCGTCATCTCCGAGGAGCACACCAATTTCGTTTATCTCGCCGTCAATGACAACGTGGTGTTCTCCAAGGAGTCCAATGGCAACCAGGGAGATTCCGCCGCCAACACCGACGATGACATCCGGCTCGACCTGAAGATGGTGTATGAGTATGCCACCGAGTCACCCCTCGACGAGATCGACTTCATACTCGAGGCCCGTCGCCTCAACAAGGCAGCCGCCCTCGTGGCCCTGGAGGGCAACTACGGGCATGCCCTCGGCCTCACGATCCGCAATTGCGGTATGAAATATTTCGGCGACACTCCTCTCGAGCACATGATATCCTATACGTCGGCCGCCTGCGACGCCCGCATGGGTGGCGCCACGGTGCCCGTGATGTCCAACTCCGGCAGCGGCAACCAGGGAATCACCGCCACGATGCCGGTGGTGAGCTTCGCCGAGGATACAGGAGCCACCGAGGAACAGACGGCCCGGGCCCTCATGCTCTCCCACCTCACCAGCATCTATATCAAGCAGAGCCTCGGACGCCTCTCGGCCCTCTGCGGCTGTGTGGTGGCCTCCACAGGCGCCGCCAGCGGCCTCGTCTATCTGATGGGCGGCGATTTCAGCCGCGTCTCGGCCGCAGTCAAGAACATGGTGGCCAACCTCGCCGGCATGATCTGCGACGGCGCGAAGCCCTCCTGCTCCATGAAGATATCGTCGGGTGTCTCCACCGCCATGATGTCGGCGATGCTTGCCATGAACGGCAAATGCGTCACCAAGACCGAAGGCATAGTCAGCGACGATGTCGACGCCACGATCCATAACCTCACCTCCATCGGACGCGAGGCAATGCGCGAGACCGACCGCCTCGTGCTCCATATCATGACCAATAAATAAAGATCGATCCGGATCCGGCGGTGCGGAAACAGCCGTCAGCGGGCAATCACGAGCTCCACGATTGTCGTGGTCACGTCATAAGGCGTGGCCGCCTTTCGTGGGGTTCCGCTTTTATGGTAGTAGAAGGATTTCTGCCTGTCCCAGGAGGGAATGTCGATTTTGCGAGTCTCTCCTCGGGGCACTCTCGTGTCGGCCGTTGCCTCTCTGGAGTGGAGCTGGCGCCCCCTCATGTCGTAGTAGGTGAGGCGTATTGTCATCCGCTCCACGTCGGCTCCGCTGTTGTTGGTCACGAACAGCGACTCGGTGGCCGATGTGGCCTTCTTGTCGTAGCCGGCGAGCACAATGGAGTCGCCGGGCCAGGAGGTCTTGCCGATGCTGTCGGGAGTCAGGGTCTCGGGGGCGTCGGCCGTAGCTGTCCGCTCAGGTGGCACCTTCAGCTTGATGGTGGTCTTTCGTGCGGCGCCGGCAATACAGAGCAGCGCGAGTAGGATGGTTGGCAGAGTGTGGCGTCTCATGGCTGTCAGAGGTATCTGGGCTCACGGCGGGAGGAGCCGTTGCCGTCGTATGATGGAAATATCCTGAGCATGCCGGGCTGCATCTTGTCGAGCGGATTGTCGACTGATACCCTTGCGATGCGCCAGAAGCGGGGGAGGAGCGTGAATGGGTTGAGGCGCCATTTCAGCTTCTTTCCTTTCACGAACAGCGCGTCGTTGCCTTTGTCGAGTGTGGCGAGACATTCGCGTGGTCCTGTGAGCCCCTCGGCGCCGCGTCTGGTATTGAGGGTCAGCCTGTATTGCTTCGGATCGGCGCCGGCCGACAGGGATCCTATCCTTTCGCCCGGGGATAGGAGGCAGTCGGTAGAGGCCACCACCGTGATGTCATATTCGCGGAAAGCCCCGGGGGCGGAGTCGTCGGAGCGCAGTATCATCACGGTGACGTTGTCGTCGGGGTAGATCCACACCCCTTCCAGGGCGTCGAGCGCCCTGGCGGCGCATATCTCCTCCGCCATGTCTATGTCGTAGGCCACGGTCTGGGCCTCAGCCGTGACAGAGGCGGCCGCGGTCAATGCGGCGGCAGCGAGAATTGGGGTCATTATGCGGAGGAGAGGGTTGCTCATGGCTATGGTTTGGTGGAGAACGTGTAGGAGAGTCCGAAACTGAAGATTTCCTTCAGCATGAAGTGCTTCCACGACTCGCTGGTGATCTCGGAAGAGCTGTCGTAGCGTAGGTGGGCGTAGATCTGTGTTGAGAGGAATCGGTTTATCGCGAAGGAGATGGTGTTTTCCCAGTCGCCCTGGAAGTAGTCGTAGTCGGTGAAGAGAAACAGGCGCGACTTCACGTTGATGTTGCCCGTCACGTTCCAGTTGACGGTCACTTCCGAGTTGCTACCTATCTCGCTGATGGTTTTGTGTCCCTCCTTGATGTTGAACTGTGCCGGGTCAACATACTTGTTGATGCATGTCTTGAGGTTGTATGAGATGGGCGACATGGATACGTTGAGCTGCATCGTCTTCTTCTCGTTCTGCTTGGAGTATGTCATACCGAGACCCATGTTTAGCTCTCCGGGAGAGAGGAAGGCAGCCTTGCGCTTGTCGCTGTTGCGCTCGTAGTTGTTGAGAAACTGGGTCTTGAACAGGAGGTTGTAAGAATAGAACCAGTTGTGGACGGCCTTGAGGCCGGCATTGAGGTTATATTGGAAGAGGTCTTCGGAAATGGAATAGGAATGCACCTCCTCCTTAGGGTTGGAGTAAAGTCCGAGCTTATACTGGAGTGTGCTCTCGAAGAGGAGGTTGGGGTGATACACCTTGTTCAGGGTCACCTTCCAGTAGAAATTGCCGATTCCGGATATATGGTTGTTGCCGCCCTGATACCAGTTGGTGCTGAGGAAAGCCTGCGAGAACTGTAGTCCGGCGTTCAGGTTGTGTAGCCAGTGGCGCTTCTCCATCTCCTGCTCCGGGATTATGGCTTTCTCCACATCCACTTCCGGGAGGTTCAGCTTCTTCAGGTAGGAGGCGTAGCTGCGGTCTTCCTCCGGGAGTCGCGGGGGCTCTGGAAGATCCCAGTAAGCCACCTCGATGGCCTTCGGATGCGACATCATGTATCTGTAGATGAAGTCCTGCTGGAGGCGGTTGAAGGTCAGCGCCTCGTGGAGCCAGTTGGGCATGACGTCGCCGTTGAGTATGTCGATGCCGCCGGAGCGGTCGAGCTCCGGAAGTCGCGCCGTGGTGATGTCGAGTGTATCGGGAGTCAGGGTCTCCTCGAAAGCGAGCTGTCCTGCTGCCGCTATGGTGTCGCCGCATATCACGGCCACCCCCTTTGCTCCCGAGGGGAGCTTTATGACGAAGTCCTTGTCGAGAAGCTGGCGGTAGCCGGAGAAGATCCAGGGAGCGTCGATGAGGTTGACCTGCCAGGGCTTCAGTGGCTTCGACGGCAGCGAGTCGAGTATTTCCCACGGGTCTCTCACGCGTAGGCGTGTGGAGTCGAATGGGAGTGGCGTCTCCACATACACCGGGATGTATTCCGTCTCCTCCCTGGGGGTGTCGACATGTCGGAATTTTGGTTTCCTTTGCATGGATGCGCCGGCAGCGGCGCATCCGCAGATGCAGATTGCGAGAATCAATGCTGTAGTCGCTCTCATTGGGCGTTTGCTCTGTGTGTTTTTTGTTTTATTCTTTCGGGGCGCTGAGCAGCCGGTCGTAGTCGTCGGAGTTGATGATCCGGAGCGCCTCGCGGAATATCGGGTCGTAGTTGTTGTAGACTTTGAAATAAGTGGCGTTGTCGTAGACGTCGCGTCCTATAAGCCCCTTTATCACCATCTCGAAGAGCTCCCGGCTCTTGGCGGCTTCCTCGTCGTTGCGTTCCACGCCCTCCTTGTCGGCGCTCCGGAGCAGGGCGTCGATCATCTCGGGAGTCACCTCGAATCCGGCGATGAAGTCGGTGTCGGTGGGATATTGGGCCTTTATGGCCTTGCGGTTGGCGTCTACATACGAAATGGCGTATCGGTTGATGAGCCCTTTGGCCACCACATTGCGGTAGTATTTCGTGAATGCCGTGGTGTCGAGGGGCACGAACCTGTCGGGGGATATGCCCCCGCCTCCGTAGATCGGCCTTCCGAGACGCAGGGTGTTGACGCGCAGCGAGTCGATGTAGTGCACGGAGTCGGCGTGCATCAGCTCGCCGCGGTTGTAGCGGTCGAGAATGTCGAGGTCATAGCTTTTCTGGTCGCCCTTCTCATATGGCTTCTGGATGTCTCTGCCGGATGGAGTGTAATAGTGGGCGACCGTGAGGCGCATCATCGAACCGTCGGGGAAAGGGATGGGACGCTGCACGAGGCCCTTGCCGAAGGTGCGTCGCCCCACGATCAGACCTCGGTCCCAGTCCTGGATGGCGCCGGAGGTGATTTCGGAGGCGGATGCCGAATACTGGTTTGCCATCACTACGAGTCGCCCGTCGCTGAAGAGTGGCTCGCGGCCTGAGGGCTGTGTATGGTTGTTGATGCGCGGGCTCTTGGTGCCCTCGGTGTAGACTGCGAGGCTTCCCTGTGGGAGAAGCTCTCCGAGCATCTCCACGGCGGCGTTGAGGTATCCGCCGCCGTTGTCCACGAGGTCGAGGATCAGCTGCTCCATACCCTGTTTCCTGAGGTCGTTCACGGCCTTGGCGAACTCATTGGCGGTCTCGGCCGCGAACTTGTTGACGCGTATGTATCCCGTCTTTGGATCGGCCATATAGGCTGCGTCGACGCTGTAGATTGGTATGTCGGCGCGTGTGATGGTGAAGTCGATGCTGTCGTAGCGTGCGCCGGAGGGTCGGAGCACCCTGACGTCGACATCGGTGCCCTTTGGCCCGCGCAGGCGCTTCATGATGTCGGTGTTTTTCATCTTCACTCCGGCCACGATGGTGTCGTTGACTCTGATTATGCGGTCGCCGGCGAGAATGCCCACTCGTTCGGAGGGACCTCCGCTCACTGTCTGTATCACGTAGAGCGTGTCCTGATTCATGTTGAAGGTGATGCCGATGCCGCTGAAGTTGCCTGTGAGGGGCTCGTTGAGCTCCTTGGTCTCCTCGGCGTTGCTGTAGGATGAGTGCGGGTCGAGCCCCTCGAGCATCCCCTTTATGGCGTCTTCCACGAGTTTTGTCTCGTCGACGCTGTCGACGTAAAGCTGGGCGATGGCGGCCTCGGCGAGCCGCAGCTTGGCGTTCTCGGTCATGGTCTGGTCGAAGGCGCGTGCAGTTGCCATTCCGAGCGTAAGCAGCGCGATGAGGTATATCGGTAGTCTATTCATTTTTTTCGATTGCTGTTCTATTGTTTTCTGTATTTCTGTGGAGTCTGGAAGGGTCCCGCTATGTATTGCGATGGGTCTTTGCCGAAGTGGGTCAGCTCCCTCACCATCGAGCTTGATATGAATGCGAGCTCCGGGCGGGCCGTCAGTATAACGGTCTCTATGCCGGCTATGTTGCGGTTTACGTCAGCGAGGTTGCGCTCATATCCGAAGTCGGCCTCGTTTCTGGCGGAGCGGAGCAGCGCCGTGGCGCCGCATCGGGCTGCGAAGTCGGTTGTCAGTCCCGTGTAGACGGCTGCCTCCACCCGTGGTTGATCCTGGAATAATATCTTTATCGCGGCGAGGCGTTCTGCCGGTGTCCAGTCGCCGGGCTTGTTTTCGTTGTGGCCGATGCCCACGACGATTCGGTCGAAGAGTCGCAGACCGCGCTCCACGATGTCGAGGTGTCCGATGGTGAAGGGGTCGAAACTCCCTGCGAAGAGTGCTGTCGTCATATCTCAGAGTCGTCTTCCACCACGAGGTTGTCGATAATGAAGTTCTGTCGCTCCATGGTGTTCTTTCCCATATAGAACTCGAGGATCTTCTCCACGGTGTCCTCCTTTCGGAGCGTCACCGGGTCGAGCCTCATCTCCGGGCCTATGAAGTCGGCGAATTCCACGTCGTTGATCTCGCCGAGGCCCTTGAAGCGGGTGATCTCGGCGTTGGTGCCCAGACGCGCTATTGCCTTCTCGCGCTCCTCGTCGGTATAGCAGTAGAAGGTGTCTCGTTCGGCGGGTGTCTCGCTTTTCTGTGCCTTTCGCTTGCGGCTTCGTTTCACGGCGTTCTTGTCTCTCACCCTGAAGAGGGGGGTCTGGAGTATGTAGACGTGTCCCTTTTTCACCAGGTCGGGGAAGAACATCAGGAAGAACGTGAGCACGAGCAGGCGTATGTGCATGCCGTCGACATCGGCGTCGGTGGCGATGATCACCTTGTTGTAGCGCAGTCCGTCGATACCCTCCTCGATATTGAGGGCCGCCTGGAGGAGGTTGAACTCGTCGTTCTTATACACCACCTCCTGCGTCATTCCGTAGGAGTTGAGGGGCTTGCCGCGCAGCGAGAATACGGCTTGCGTCTCGGCGTTGCGCACCTTGGTGATGGTGCCCGACGCGGAGTCTCCCTCGGTGATGAATATCGACGACTCCTCGCGGAGGTCGGGCTTGCCGTCGCTTTTCGCGCTGTTTTTCTGCGGGTCGTTGTAGTGGATGCGGCAGTCGCGGAGCTTGCGGTTGTGGAGGCTCACCTTCTTGGCTTTCTCGCGGGCGAGCTTGGCCACGCCGGCCATCGCCTTGCGTTCCTTCTCGCTGGCCGCGATCTTCTTCATCATCGTGTCGGCCGTGTCGGTGTGCTTGTGGAGGTAGTCGTCGAGCTCCTTCTTTATGAAGTCGCCGATAAACTTGTTGACGGTGACGGTGCTGTCGGGGGCTATTTCCTTCGAGCCGAGCTTGGTCTTGGTCTGACTCTCGAACACCGGCTCCTGGATTCGGACGCTCACGGCGGCCACCATGCCGTTGCGGATGTCGCTGTATTCATAGCCCTTGTCGCTGTAGTCCTTGATGGTGCGGCCCACCCACTCCTTGAAGGCGGAGAGGTGGGTGCCCCCCTGGGTGGTATGCTGTCCGTTGACGAAGGAGTAATATTCCTCGCCATACTGGTCGGTGTGGGTGATCACGACCTCTATGTCGTCGCCCTGAAGGTGTATGATTGGGTAGAGGGGATTGCTGGTCATGTTCTCGCGCAGCAGGTCGAGCAGCCCGTGGCGCGAGAGGTATCGTCGCCCGTTGTAGTATATCTGCAGGCCGGCGTTGAGGTATGTGTAGTTGTTGACCATCGTCTCCAGATACTCGCTGCGGAATGCGAAGTCGCGGAAGAGGGTGTTGTCAGGCAGGAATCTCACCATCGTACCGTTGGGCTCCGTGGTGTCTTCAGGTTGCGACTGGCTCACGAGCGCCCCTTTCTCGAAGCAGACGGTCACGGCTTTGCCGTCGCGTACGCTCCTGACGGTGCAGTAGGAGGAGAGCGCGTTGACGGCCTTCAGGCCCACGCCGTTGAGGCCCACCGATTTATGGAAGCTCTTGCTGTCGAATTTGCCTCCGGTGTTGATTTCGGAGGCCACCTCCTTCACCTTGCCGAGTGGTATGCCGCGCCCGTAGTCGCGTATGGTCACCTCCCCCTCGTCGGCCACGGTGATGTCGATGCGCTTGCCCGCGCCCATGTTGAACTCATCGATACTGTTGTCCACCACCTCCTTTACGAGCACGTAGATGCCGTCTTCGGCATGCGAGCCGTCGCCGAGCTTGCCTATATACATGCCCGGGCGTCGGCGTATGTGCTCGTTCCATTCGAGATGCTGTATCGATTCGTCGTCGTAGACGGCTTCCCGCACCGGGGGCGTCTCCGGTTCTTGCGCGGGTTCTGACGCTACCTCTTTCGGGGTCTCGTTCTCTGCCGTCTCCTCGTAATTGTCAAACTGGAAAAGATTGTTGTCTGCCATATAGCTGCTTCCTTCTGTCGTGGCCGTGATGTCGGTGGCCGCCAACTGCAAAATTACAAAAAATCCCGCGAAGCAGCAAATATAGCTCTCCGGGCGGCATCATTCCCTGACTTTCCAGGCGGTGATGTTGCGGGTCTCGGTGGAGAATGTGACGCCGAGCTCCACCACCGGGCGCGGGTCGCCCGTGAACTGGCGCGTGTAGTCCTTCTCGCGGATCTGCTCCAGGGCCTCCTCCGGGGTGCCGTCACGCTTCAGCTCGATCACGTAGATGAAGTTGCGCATCCTCAGCAGCAGGTCGATGCGCCCCTGCGAGGTGTGCCATTCCGGACGGGCGTCGACTCCCACCAGCACGAAGATGATGAAGAGGTTGTTCTCGTAGTGCAGCTCCGTGGCCTTGTCGGCGAACTCATACGGTATGCCCGCCATGAACGTCCTCAGCCGCTCCATCGCCTCGTCGACCCTCCGCTTCTCGAGCAGCTTCCTGACCTCCCTGACATGGTTATATATGTAGTTGTTGTCCTTTTCGAGATACCGGACGGCAAGGTTCTCGAAAAGGCCTTTCCTCACCTCGAGGTTGGGAATGCCGAGGCGGTACCGGTCGGGCCTCTCATAGGCCTTGATGGTGAGGTAGCCGGTCTGGTAAAGGAGCGCCGTAGGGTTGTCGTTGAGGATGTCGCTTGCCGACAGCGTCGTGCCTTCGACGGTCTCGTCAAACATCTCCGGCAGGAAACCGCCGCCGTTCCGTATCCGCCGTATCAGGAACTCCGGTGTGCCGCTCTGAAACCAGTATGCTCCTATTTTTCTCTTTTTAAGGGCGTTGAGCAGGCTGAAAGGATTGTAGATGTCGGGACTTTCCTCCGTGAAGTGGTAGCCGTCATAGTTAAGCTTGAGATTGCCGACGGCCTCTTCTTGGTCTATATCGCCTTTCTTTGCGAGTTCCGATATCCCGTCGCGGAAATCGGAGAGCAGCTCCTCTTCCGTTATACCGCAGATCGCGGCATATTCATCGTCGAGTGATATGTCATCAAGGTTGTTGAGTCCGCTGAAGATGGTCATCTTGCTGAAGCGGCTCACGCCTGTAAGCATGGTGAAGCGGATATACTCGTCGAGGTCCTT